>NZ_JBHXEN010000078.1:0-29324 GCF_042724695.1 Streptomyces sp. NPDC127068
GCCGGGGCCTTATAAAACACCCCCCCGGCCCCCCCCGCGTTACGCCACTAACGCCTTTTTAGGCCCCCCGGGGTGGGGCCGGGCCCCCCGGGCCGCGTGTCCGGCGCCCCGGCCCACCCCCCGCCGGGCCGACGAGCTGTGCTCACATACCTCATCAGGCGGCTGATGGCCGCCGCAGTGATGCTGGTGGTCATCATCGTGGTGGTCTTCTGCATCTTCTTCCTCATCCCCAAGTGGGCGGGCGTCGACCCGGCCACGATGTACGTGGGCAAGCAGTCCGACGCGGCGGCCGTGGAGGCCGTCCGGCAGAAGCTCCAGCTCGGCGACCCGATCTACGCGCAGGTCCTGGAGTTCTTCAAGGGACTGTTCGTCGGGCGCACCTACGCGGCGGGTGGCGAGGTCACCAACTGCTCCGCCCCGTGCTTCGGCTACTCCTTCCGCAGCGAGCAGGCCATCTGGCCGGTCCTCACCGACCGCCTCCCGGTGACCCTCTCGCTGGCCCTCGGCGCGGCCGTCCTGTGGCTGCTGTTCGGCGTCGCGGCGGGCGTGCTGTCCGCCCTCAAGCGCGGCACCCTCTGGGACCGCTCCGCGATGGTCGTCGCCCTCTCCGGCGTCTCCCTGCCGATCTACTTCACCGCGCTGCTCTCGCTCGCCGTCTTCGACTACGGGCTCGGCCTGGTCGACGGCCAGTACCAGGAGTTCGGGGACGGGTTCGGCGGCTGGTTCCAGGGGCTGCTGCTGCCCTGGGTGACGCTGTCCTTCCTGTACGCCGCGATGTACGCCCGCATCACCCGGGCGACCATGCTCGAAGTGCTCGGCGAGGACTACATCCGCACCGCCCGCGCCAAGGGCCTCACCGAACCGGTCGTCATCGGCAAGCACGCCATGCGCTCCACGATGACCCCGATCCTCACCATGCTCGGGATGGACCTCGGGGCCCTGATCGGCGGCGCGATCCTCACGGAGACCGCCTTCAACCTGCCCGGACTCGGTCAGGCCGTCCTCTCGGCGATCAGCGAACGCGACCTGCCGATCATCCTCGGCGTCACCCTGGTCACCTCGCTCGCGGTGATCGTCGCCAACCTCGCCGTGGACGTCCTCTACGCCGTGATCGACCCCCGAGTGAGGCTCGCATGACCGGACCCCGCACCACCGGGGCGGCCCTCGGCGAACCCGTCGCCGGGGCCCCGGCCCCCACCGCGTTCCTCGACGTGCGCGACCTGAAGGTGCACTTCCCCACCGACGACGGCCTGGTCAAGTCCGTCGACGGGCTCAGCTTCACCCTGGAGAAGGGCAAGACCCTCGGGATCGTCGGCGAGTCCGGCTCCGGCAAGTCCGTGACCTCGCTCGGCATCATGGGCCTGCACACGGCCGGTCAGTACGGCAAGCGCAAGGCCCGGCTCTCCGGGGAGATCTGGCTCGACGGACAAGAGCTGCTGTCCGCCGACCCGGACACGGTGCGCAGGCTGCGCGGCCGGGAGATGGCGATGATCTTCCAGGACCCGCTGTCCGCGCTGCACCCCTACTACACGATCGGCCAACAGATCGTGGAGGCGTACCGCGTCCACCACGACGTCAACAAGAAGACCGCACGCAAGCGGGCTGTCGAGATGCTCGACCGGGTGGGCATCCCCCAGCCCGACAAGCGGGTGGACGGCTACCCGCACGAGTTTTCCGGCGGCATGCGCCAGCGCGCCATGATCGCCATGGCGCTGGTCAACAACCCCGAACTCCTGATCGCGGACGAGCCGACGACCGCCCTCGACGTCACCGTGCAGGCGCAGATCCTCGACCTGATCCGGGACCTCCAGAAGGAGTTCGGCTCCGCGGTCATCGTCATCACCCACGACCTGGGCGTCGTCGCCGAACTCGCCGACGACCTGTTGGTGATGTACGGCGGCCGGTGCGTGGAGCGCGGCCCCGCCGAGCAGGTGTTCTACGAGCCGCGCCACCCCTACACCTGGGGACTGCTCGGCTCGATGCCCCGCCTCGACCGCGAGGAGACCGAGCGCCTCATCCCGGTGAAGGGCTCCCCGCCGTCGCTGATCAACATCCCGGACGGCTGCGCCTTCAACCCCCGCTGCCCGTACGCGGACCTGCCCAAGGACAACGTCACCCGCACGGTCCGTCCCGAACTCTCCGAGGTCGGCAGTGCGCACTGGGCCGCCTGCCACCTGCCGCAGGAGCAGCGGGAGCGTATCTGGACCGAAGAGATTGCGCCCAAGCTGTGAGCGAGGACAACATCGTGACGAGCGACGACAAGGGCTCCGCACCGGTCCCCGGCCCCCGGTCCGGCGCCGCCACCCCGACCGGGGACGCGAGCCCCGGCGAGGTCCTGCTGAAGGTCAGCGGTCTGCGCAAGCACTTCCCGATCCGCAAGGGGCTGCTCCAGCGTCAGGTGGGGGCCGTCAAGGCGGTCGACGGCATCGACTTCGAGGTGCGCGCGGGGGAGACCCTGGGCGTCGTCGGCGAGTCGGGCTGCGGCAAGTCCACGATGGGCCGGCTGATCACCCGACTGCTCGAACCCACCGCCGGCACGGTCGAGTTCCAGGGGCGGGACATCACGCACCTCGGGGTCTCCGGGATGCGGCCGTTGCGGCGCGACGTCCAGATGATCTTCCAGGACCCGTACTCCTCGCTGAACCCGCGGCACACCATCGGCACCATCGTCGGCGCCCCGTTCCGGCTCCAGGGGGTGACCCCCGAGGGCGGCGTCAAGAAGGAGGTCCAGCGGCTCCTGGAGGTGGTCGGGCTCAACCCCGAGCACTACAACCGCTATCCGCACGAGTTCTCCGGCGGTCAGCGCCAGCGCATCGGCATCGCCCGCGCGCTGGCGCTGAAACCGAAGCTGGTCGTCGCGGACGAACCGGTCTCGGCGCTCGACGTGTCGATCCAGGCGCAGGTGGTCAACCTGCTGGACGACCTCCAGACCGAGCTGGGCCTCACCTATGTGATCATCGCCCACGACCTGTCCGTGGTGCGGCACGTGTCGGACCGGATCGCCGTGATGTACCTGGGCAAGATCGTCGAACTGGCGGACCGCAAGTCGCTCTACTCGGCGCCGCTGCACCCGTACACCAAGGCGCTGATGTCGGCGGTGCCGATCCCGGACCCGCGGCGGCGCACGGCTAAGAGCGAACGCATCCTGCTCAAGGGCGACGTCCCCTCGCCGATCTCCCCGCCCAGCGGTTGCCGCTTCCACACCCGGTGCTGGAAGGCGACGGAGGTGTGCGCGGTGGAGGAGCCGGCGTTCGTGGAGCTGAAGCCGAACCAGTCGGTGGCCTGCCACCACCCCGAGAACGCGCCCGACCAGGCGCCCCGGGACACCGTCCGGCTCGCTGCCGCGGCCGATGCGGTGGCGGTGGTGACGGTCGGCAAGGACGCCCCGCCGACCCGCACCGCGGACCCCTCCCGGGTCCAGACCCCCACCGCGGCGGCCGACTCCGACGAGGGCTGAGCCCCGGCCCGGCCGGAGGGGTCCACCCCGGACGCCTCCGGCCGCGGCAGCGCACGGGGACCCGGGGGCGCGGGCGGTTCGACGGGGGTGCGGGGCATCCGCGCGGCGGACGTCGGAACGCCGTGGACGTCGCGCTGTCCGGACCGGGGGAAAATGACCCGGTGTTCCACGATCTGTTCAGTCCCTCCGTCCAGCACGCGCTGGACCTCGTCGGGATCTTCGTCTTCGCCATCTCCGGCGCCCTGCTGGCCGTCCGCAAGAACTTCGACGTCTTCGGCATCGCCGTGCTCGCCGAGGTCACCGCCCTCGGCGGCGGTCTCTTCCGGGACCTCGTCATCGGCGCGGTGCCGCCGGCCGCCTTCACCGACCTCGGCTACCTGCTCACCCCCCTGCTGGCGGCGGCCCTGGTGTTCTTCCTCCACCCCGAGGTGGAGCGCATCCAGACGGGCGTGAACGTCTTCGACGCGATGGGCCTCGGCCTGTTCTGCGTCACGGGCACCGCCAAGGCGTACGAGTACGGGCTCGGCCTCACCGCCTCGGCCGTCCTGGGGCTGGCGACCGCGGTCGGCGGGGGAGTCCTGCGGGACATGATCGCGAACGAGGTCCCGTCCCTGGTCCGCTGGGACCGCGACCTGTACGCCGTCCCCGCGATGGTCGGCGCGGCCATCGTGGCGCTGTGCCTCAAGTACGACGCGTTGAACGGTCTCACCGGCGGGATCGCCGCGGTCACCGCGTTCGCGCTGCGGCTGCTGGCGTTGCGCTACCACTGGCGGGCGCCGCGCGCCTGGAACCGCCGCTCGACGGCCGTGGAGGCGCCGGAGTAGCGGCCCGCGACGTCCCGGTGTTCCGGACGGCACGGAAAGCTACCGCTTAGTAGGTGAATGTTGTACCGTGCCGCCATGTCTGAAGCACCGACGAAGGCGACGATCGGCACCAGCGAGTTCGACCGGGACACCGCCGTCACCGAGCGCCCCGGCCACCCCGGCGTGTACGACGCCGAACTCTCCGCGGGGTGGACGATCATCTCCGCGATCAACGGCGGCTACCTCCTCGCCCTCGTCGGCCGCGCACTCGCCCACGCCCTGCCGCACCCGGACCCCTTCTCCCTCTCGGCCCACTACCTCACCCCCTCCCGGCCGGGCCCCGCGGTCGTCCGCACCGCACCCGTCCGCACCGGCCGCACCCTCTCCACCGGCCAGGCGTCCCTCTTCCAGTACGACGACCGGGGCCACGAGGTCGAACGACTGCGCGTCCTCGCCTCCTACGGCGACCTGGACGCCCTCGCCGACGACGTCCGCACCACCGCGCAGCCGCCCGCCCTGCCGCCCTACGACCGGTGCTTCGGCCCGCAGGACATGCCCGGCGAGAGCCCCGTACCCGGCAGCAGCGCCATCACCGAACGACTGACCCTGCGGCTCGACCCGGCCACCCTCGGCTGGGCCCTCGGCGCGCCCTCCGGCAAGGGCGAGATGCGCTCCTGGTTCGGACTCGCCGACGGCCGCGACCCCGACCCGCTGTCCCTGCTGCTCGCCGTGGACGCCCTGCCGCCCACCGCCTTCGAGCTGGGGCTGACGGGCTGGGTGCCCACCGTCGAGCTCACCGCGCACATCCGCTGCCGCCCCGCACCCGGGCCGCTGCGGGTCTCCGTCACCACCCGCAACCTCGCCGGGGGCTTCCTGGAGGAGGACGCCGAGGTCTGGGACGACGCGGGTCGCCTCGTCGCCCAGTCCCGTCAGCTCGCCCGCGCCCCGCTCGGCTGACCGCTCGGTCGACGGGACGGCGGGGCGACGGGGCGGCGGGGCGGACGGCTCGTCGGGCGGCCGGTGCACGGCTCCGCCCGGCCCGGGCGCGCGGGGCGCAGGGGCGCACACCGGGGCACGGGGGCCGGCCCGGGCGGATGTGCCCGGCCTCGGCTCGTAGAATCGACGCACCATGGCCTACCTCGACCACGCCGCGACCACTCCGATGCTCCCGGAGGCGATCGAGGCGATGACCGCCCAGCTGACCGTCACCGGCAACGCGTCCTCCTTGCACGCCGCCGGACGGCGGGCCCGCCGCGCCGTGGAGGAGGCCCGGGAAACCCTCGCCGCCTCCCTCGGCGCACGCCCCAGCGAAGTCGTCTTCACCTCCGGCGGCACCGAGGCCGACAACCTCGCCGTCAAGGGCCTGTACTGGTCCCGCAGGGACGCCGACCCGGCCCGTACCCGGGTCCTCGCCAGCCCCGTCGAGCACCACGCCGTGCTGGACGCCGTGCACTGGCTCGGCGAACACGAGGGCGCCACCGTCGAGTACCTGCCCGTCGACGCCTACGGCAGGGTCCACCCCCACGCGCTGCGCGAGGCGATAGCCAGGAATCCGGCGGACGTGGCGCTGGTGACCGTGATGTGGGCCAACAACGAGATCGGCACCGTCCTGCCGGTGCAGGAACTCGCCGCGGTGGCAGCCGAGTTCGGGGTGCCGATGCACGCCGACGCGGTGCAGGCCGTCGGACAGCTCCCGGTCGACTTCGCGGCCTCGGGACTCGCCGCGATGACCGTCTCCGGCCACAAGATCGGCGGCCCGTACGGGATCGGGGCGCTCCTGCTCGGCCGCTCCTGGACGCCCGTGCCGGTGCTCCACGGCGGCGGACAGGAACGACACGTGCGCTCCGGGACGCTCGACGCCCCCGCGATCGTGGCCTTCTCCGTCGCCGGACGCGTCGCGACCGAACAACAGCCCTGGTTCGCCCGCGAGATCGGCGCGCTCCGCGACGAGCTGGTGCGCGCGGTGCGGCAGACCGTTCCGGACGCCGTCCTCGGCGGCGACCCGGCCGACCGGCTCCCCGCGAACGCCCACTTCTCCTTCCCCGGCTGCGAGGGCGACTCGCTGCTGCTGCTGCTCGACGCCCAGGGCATCGAGTGCTCGACCGGCTCCGCCTGCACGGCGGGCGTCGCCCAGCCCAGTCACGTCCTGCTCGCCACCGGCACCGACCCCGACCTGGCCCGGGGCACCCTCCGCTTCTCGCTGGGCCACACCTCCACCCGGCAGGACGTGGCCGCGGTCGCCGGGGCGATCGGCGCCGCGGTCACCCGCGCCCGCGACGCCGGCCTCACCTGAGCATTCGCCCGCCCCCGTGGCGCGCGGGCGCCCGCCCCTCGCTCAATCCGAGGCGCGGGTCGCCTCCGACGAGGGCGAGCCGCTCGGCCGCTCCTCCAACCGCTTCAGCTCGGCCCGCACCAGCGGTATGTACCGCTTCCAGTCCCAGTGCGGCCCCGGGTCCGTGTGCGTGGCGCCGGGCACCTCCACGTGCCCCACGATGTGCTTCCGGTCGGGCTCGATCTCGTACCGCTGACAGATCCGCGCGGTCAGCCGTGCCGAGGCCGCGTACATCGCGTCGGTGAACGACGAGGCCCGGTCCACCCACCCCTCGTGCTCGATGCCCACGCTGCGCTGGTTGTAGTCCCGGTTCCCCGCGTGGTACGCGACGTCCAGCTCCCGGATCATCTGGGTGACGTGCCCGTCCTTGCGCACGATGTAGTGCGTGGCCGCCCCGTGCCCGGGGTCCTGGAACACCCGCACCGCACTGTCGAAGCCGCCCTGCGTGACATGGATGACCACCCGGTCGATCCGGTAGTCGTCGGGGCGGTCGGCCCGCCGCAGGTTCGCCGGGGACGCGGCCACCCACCGGGCGCCGGTGAAGTCCACCGCCCCGTCGACCCGGGGCTTCGTCACCCCCGGGGCGCGGTACCACAGCTCCGACACCTCGTCCCGCAGCCCGATCCCCGCGCCGACCACGGCCACCCCGCCCCCGATGAGCAGCGCGCGCCGCCCGACCCGCGGCCCCTGGTCACCGGTCTGCCGCCGCTTCTTCTGCTCCGCCATGCGAGTCACAACGGATACTCGCGGGATTCGGTTCCCCGGGCCCTTTACCCTGGAGTGGTGATGACTGAGACCCCGCAGCGTCCCCTCCGTGTCCTGGCCGCCATGTCCGGCGGAGTGGACTCCGCCGTAGCCGCCGCCCGCGCCGTGGAAGCCGGGCACGACGTGACCGGCGTGCACCTCGCGCTGTCCGCGAACCCGCAATCGTTCCGCACGGGCGCGCGGGGCTGCTGCACCATCGAGGACTCCCGTGACGCACGGCGCGCGGCCGACGTCATCGGCATCCCGTTCTACGTGTGGGACCTCGCCGACCGCTTCCGCGAGGACGTGGTGGAGGACTTCGTCGCGGAGTACGAGGCGGGCCGCACCCCGAACCCGTGCCTGCGCTGCAACGAGAAGATCAAGTTCGCGGCGCTGCTGGACAAGGCGCTCGCGCTCGGCTTCGACGCGGTGTGCACCGGCCACTACGCCCGCGTGGTCACCCTCGCCGACGGCAGCCGGGAACTGCACCGGGCCTCCGACATGGCCAAGGACCAGTCGTACGTCCTCGGGGTGCTGGACGAGCGGCAGCTCGCCCACGCGCTGTTCCCGCTCGGCGACACGGTCACCACCAAGGAGGAGATCCGCGCGGAGGCCGAGCGGCGGGACCTCGCGGTGGCGAAGAAGCCCGACAGCCACGACATCTGCTTCATCGCCGACGGCGACACCCAGGGCTTCCTGGCCGCCCGCCTCGGCAAGGCCGAGGGTGACATCCTCGACGAGTCCGGTACGAAGATCGGCACCCACGACGGTGCCTACGGCTACACGATCGGCCAGCGCAAGGGCCTGCGCATCGGGCACCCCGCGGCGGACGGCAAGCCCCGCTACGTGCTCGACATCTCCCCGGTCAGCAACACCGTCACGGTCGGGCCGGCCGCGGCGCTGGACGTCACCGCGCTGACCGCGGTGCGGCCCCGCTGGTGCGGCACGGCTCCGACCGGTGCCGCCTCGTACACGGCTCAGCTGCGCGCCCACGGCGGGGAGTCGGAGGTCACCGCGGAGTTCGACGGCGGGGAGCTGCGGGTCCGGTTCGTCGATCCGGTGCGGGGGGTCGCTCCCGGTCAGGCGATCGTGCTCTACGACGGCACGCGGGTCGTCGGGTCGGCGACGATCGCGACGACGCGGCGGGCTGTGGTCAGCGCGTAAACGCTTCCCGCTGTGGGGTGCGTCGTCCGGTGCGGGTGCGCTGTGGTTGCCCGCGCCGTTCCCCGCGCCCCTTGGGTGCGTCCCTGCGGGGCTGCGGTGTTCCGCACAGGTGCGTTGTGCTTCCTGCGGTGCTTGCTTGGCTGCGGGTGCGTCGTTGGTTGCTCGCGCAGTTCCCCGCGCCCCTATGGGGCTCGCCCAGCGGCACTTGTCCCGCGGCGCTCGTCCTGCGGGGCTCCGCCGGCCTGGAGTGCCCCGATCAGGGGCGCGGGGAACTGCGCAAATCCGGGACGCGCCCACACAGAACAGCGCAGCCCGACCGGGACGCACCCCTCCAGGGGCGCGGGGAACTGCGCGAAACCGGGGCGTACCCGAGCGGCACAGCGCAGCCCGACCGGGACGCACCCGAGGGGCGCGGGGAACTGCGCGGGCAAGCACGACGGACCTGCACGGCACAGCGCACCCACGCGGAAACGCACCGAAGGGGCGCGGGGAACTGCGCGGGTGACCACGACGTACCCGCACGGGGAACCAGGGACGCCCCCGGGTCCGCAGGAGCAACGTTCATCCCCGTACCGTGACGGGATGAACATCTGTGTCTTCCTGTCCGCCGCCGACCTCGACGAGCGCTACACCCGCCCCGCGCGGCAGTTCGCCGAACTCCTCGGCAGGGGAGGCCACACCCTGGTGTGGGGCGGCTCCGACTCGGGCCTGATGAAGGTCGTCGCGGACGGCGTCCAGCAGGCCGGTGGCCGACTGCTCGGCGTCTCCGTGGAGTTCCTGTCGCAGTTCGCCCGACCCGGCACCGACGAGATGCTCGTCGCCCGGGACCTCGCCGAACGCAAGGCGCTGCTCCTGGAGAAGGCCGACGCGATCGTGGTGCTGGTCGGCGGCATGGGCACCCTGGACGAGGCCACCGACATCCTGGAGCTGCGCAAGCACGGCAAGCACACCAAGCCCGTGGTCGTCCTCAACACGGCCGGCTTCTACGACGGGCTCCGCACACAGTTCCGGCGCATGGACGAGGAGGGCTTCCTCCCGATGCCGCTGACCGAGCTGGTGTTCTTCGCCGAGGAGCCGGTGGGCGCCCTCGCGTACCTGGAGGAGTCGTTCGGCACCGTCTGAGCACCCGGTGCGACGATGGGGCCATGGCAACTCATGTGATCACCGGGGCCGGCTCCGGCATCGGCGCGGCCCTCGCGCAGCGCCTGCACGCGCGCGGCGACGACCTCGTGCTCCTCGCGCGCGACGCGGGCCGGGCCAAGGAACTGGCGGCCCGGTTCCCCGGCGCCCGCACCCTCGTCGGTGACCTCTCCGACCCGGACAAGCTGTCCTGGGCCTTCTCCCACCAGACCCTGCCCGACCGGGTCGACTCGCTGATCCACAGCGCCGGAGTCATCGACCTCGGACCGGTCGGCGAACTCACCCCCAAGACCTGGCGCCACCAACTCAACGTCAACCTGATCGCACCCGCCGAGCTGACCCGTCACTTCCTGCCGCAACTCCGCGTCACCCAGGGCCACCTGATCTTCATCAACTCCGGTTCCGGGCTGCGCGCCCGCGGCGACTGGTCCGCGTACGCCGCGTCCAAGCACGGACTGCGGGCCCTCGCCGACTCGCTGCGCGAGGAGGAGCAGGGCAGCGGCGTCCGCGTGACGTCCGTCTACCCCGGTCGCACCGCCAGCGCCATGCAGGCCAAGGTCCACCAGCAGGAGGGCAAGGAGTACGAGCCCGGCCGCTGGATCGCCCCGGACACCGTCGCCACCACCGTCCTCACCGCGCTCGACCTCCCCCGGGACGCCGAGATCAACGACCTGTCGGTGCGCCCCTCGGCCCACTGACCCGCCGCCCGCCGTCGTCGCCCCCCGGTCGTCGTCACGGGCGGCC
This sequence comes from Streptomyces sp. NPDC127068, assembly GCF_042724695.1. Lineage (NCBI taxonomy): Bacteria > Bacillati > Actinomycetota > Actinomycetes > Kitasatosporales > Streptomycetaceae > Streptomyces > Streptomyces sp. NPDC127068. Next base: position 10,385 of record NZ_JBHXEN010000078.1, read on the forward strand.
GGCGGCGACGCCCCGCGGGTCTCGTAGTCTTCCCGGGTGAGCAACCACGACAACACGGCGTTCCGGCCCGGCCCCGCCACCGGCGTCGGCTCCATGCCCGGCCAGGACGCCCAGGAAGCCGTCAAGACCGTCGTCGGGACCTTCGCGGACGGCCAGGGCACCCCGTACCTGCCCGAACTCCCCGCGCGCGGCCCCGGCGCCGACATGATCGGCCGCACCGCCGGACTGCTCGTCGACCTCTACGCCCGGGTGGAGCCCAGCGGCTGGCGGATCGGCGACCGCCCCGGCCGGGACACCCGCCGCGCACACGGCTGGCTGCGCCAGGACCTCGACGCGCTGGAGGAGCACACCCAGGGCTACCGGGGACCGCTGAAGGTGCAGGCGGTCGGGCCGTGGACGCTCGCCGCCGCCCTGGAACTGCGGGGCGGCGAGGTCGCCCTGTCCGACCCCGGCGCCTGCCGGGACCTCGCAGGATCGCTCGCCGAGGGCGTCCGCACGCACCTCGCCGAGGTCGCCCGCCGGGTCCCCGGCGCCCAACTGGTGCTCCAGTACGACGAACCCTCGCTCACCGCAGTCCTGCGCGGCCAGATCAAGACGGCCAGCGGCTACCGCACCCACCGCGCCCCGGACCGGCAGACCGTGGAAGCGGCGCTCCGCGACCTGTTCGACGTCCACGACGGTCCCGTCGTCGTCCACTCCTGCGCCCCCGACGTGCCCTTCGCCCTGCTGCGCCGCTCCGGCGTCGACGCCGTCTCCTTCGACCTCTCCCTCCTCACCGAACGTGACGACGAGATCATCGGTGAAGCCGTCGAGGCCGGCACGAAGCTCTTCGCCGGTGTCGTGCCCGGCACCGACGCCGCGTTGTCAGACCCTGCCGGTAGCGTCGGGGGTGTCAGGACGCTGTGGCGCAGGTTGGGGCTACGGCCGGGACTGCTGAGTGACTCGGTCACGCTCACCCCGGCGTGTGGTCTCGCCGGCGCGTCCCCCGGGTACGCCCGGGAGGCGCTCGCCCACTGCGTCCGGGCGGCGAGATCCCTCGCGGACAACCCAGAGTGACCAACGGGAGGACAGACGTGACCGGCGAAGAGCACGCAGGGACCGCACCGGTGCCCGCCGAGGCGCGCGAACGGCACGCGCGGCTCGCCGAGGAGATCGAGGAGCACCGCTTCCGGTACTACGTCAAGGACCAGCCCGTCGTCAGCGACGCCGAGTTCGACCGGCTGATGCGGGACCTGGAGCGCCTGGAGGACGAGCACCCCGAGCTGCGCACCCCCGATTCGCCCACCCAGCAGGTCTCCGTCGCCTACGAGACCGAACTCACCGAGGTCCAGCACCGGGAGCGGATGCTCTCCCTCGACAACGCGTTCGACGACGAGGGCCTGACCACCTGGGCCGAGCGCATCGCCCGCGACGTCGGCACCACGGACTACCACTTCCTGTGCGAACTGAAGGTCGACGGCCTCGCCGTCAACCTCACCTACGAGGACGGCCGGCTCACCCGCGCCGCCACCCGGGGCGACGGCCGCACCGGCGAGGACATCACCCCCAACGTCCGGACCATCGCCGAGATCCCGCACCGCCTCCAGGGCGACCGCGTCCCCGCCTTGGTGGAGATCCGCGGCGAGGTCTACTTCCCGATGGACGCCTTCGAAGCGCTCAACGAACGCCGGGTCAAGGCGGGCGAGAAGCCGTACGCCAACCCCCGCAACTCCGCCTCCGGCTCGCTGCGCCAGAAGGACCCCAAGGTCACCGCCACGCTCCCGTTGCACATGGTGGTGCACGGCATCGGCGCCCGCGAGGGCCTGGAGATCGACCGGCTGTCCGAGGCGTACGCCCTGCTCCACGAGTGGGGCCTGCCCACCGCCCGGCACAACGAGGTGGTGGACTCGATCGAGGGCGTGCGCGCCTTCATCGCGCACTACGGCGCCCACCGCCACTCGATGGAGCACGAGATCGACGGCGTGGTCGTCAAGCTCGACGAGATCCCCCTCCAGGGCCGCTTGGGCTCCACCTCCCGCGCGCCCCGCTGGGCCATCGCCTGGAAGTACCCGCCGGAGGAGGTCAACACCAAGCTCGTCAACATCCGCGTCGGCGTCGGCCGCACCGGCCGCGTCACCCCCTACGCCCAGGTCGAACCGGTCGTCGTCGCCGGCTCGGAGGTCGAGTTCGCGACCCTCCACAACCAGGAGGTCGTCAAGGCGAAGGACGTCCGCGTCGGGGACACCGTCGTCATCCGCAAGGCCGGGGAGGTGATCCCCGAGATCCTCAGCCACGTCCCCGAACTCCGCGACCCGGACGCGCCCGCGTTCGAGATGCCCACCGAGTGCCCCGAGTGCGGCACGCCGCTGAAGGCCATGAAGGAGGGCGACATCGACCTCCGCTGTCCGAACGCCCGCACCTGCCCGGCCCAACTGCGGGAGCGGCTGTTCTACCTCGCGGGCCGCAAGTCCCTCGACATCGACCACTTCGGCTACGTGTCCGCCGCCGCGCTCACCAAGCCCCTGGAGCCTGCGGAGCCGCCGCTCAAGGACGAGGGCGACCTGTTCGACCTGACGATCGAACAGCTGCTGCCCATCAAGGCGTACGTCCTCGACCCCGACAGCGGACTGCCCAAGCGGGACCCGGAGACCGGCCTGGAGAAGGTCGCCACCGTCTTCGCCAACCAGGAGGGCGAACCCAAGAAGAACGCCCTGGCCATGCTGGAGGCCATCGCCGCCGCCAAGGAACGCCCGCTGGCCCGTTTCCTGACCGGTCTGTCGATCCGTCACGTCGGCCCGGTCGCCGCCGAAGCGCTCGCCCGCGAGTTCCGTTCCATCGACCGGCTCGCCGAGGCCACCGAGGAGCAGCTCATCGCCACCGACGGGGTCGCGGACACCACCGCCGCCGCCGTCCGCCAGTGGTTCGAAGAGCCCTGGCACCAGGAGATCGTCCGCAAGTGGAAGGCCGCGGGCGCCCGGATGGAGGACGCGTCCGCGGGGGAGGACGAGGGCCCCCGCCCCCTGGCGGGACTCACCGTGGTCGTCACCGGCACCCTGACCCACCACACCCGTGACGGGGCGAAGGAGGCCCTTCAGTCACGCGGCGCCAAAGTGACCGGATCGGTGTCCAAGAAGACCTCGTTCGTCGTGGTCGGTGACAACCCAGGGTCGAAATCCGACAAGGCGATGCAGCTGAAGGTGCCGGTCCTGAACGAAGAAGGCTTCGCCGTCCTGCTGGAACAGGGCCCGGACGCGGCCCGGGAGGCGGCTCTCCCCATCGAGGAATAGCCGTCTTCCCGTCCCTCGCACAGCCCCATCAGCTCACCCGTTCGGCGCATATCAGATGGTTAGGGGTGGCCCGGTCGCATTCGGGCAACCGTCGCCGACCGCTGCCCCTGGACGGCCTCCGCAGCCTACTGTGGGAATAAGCGCCCGCCGTGGCCCGCTGCGTGGCGGGTCATCAGACGCGCGTTCGATGGCGGTGCACGGCGGAACGACGCGTGGCGCGGGCACCGCCGGCTGTGAGAGGGACGGAATGGAATCGAGCGAGAGGGCCGCCCCGGACGCGGGCGTGCGCGCCCGCCGCATCCCGCGCGCCTGGCTCACCGGCCGCAGACGGACGGGCGACCCCGCGCAGCCCGTCACCCACGGCGCCCGCCCCTACCCGGACACCGACCCGGCGACGCGCGGCGCCTGGCCCGCCCTCGCCATCGCGGTCGGCTCCCTCGCCGCGGTCGTCCTGGGCCTCGGCGCCTGGAGCGCCGTCAGCGGCGACCGCGCGCTGTTCCCGTCCGGCACCGTGGGCTGGTCCCTCGCCCTGCTCACCGGACTCACCGTGGGGCACCTCGTGGCCCTCGGCCGGGGCCGCTGGTGGGGCGCCACCGGCTCCGGCTCCGCCCTCACCCTCGCCGTGCTCCTGCTGTACGGATGGATCCCCGCCGGCATGGTCAGCCTGACCGTCGTCGTCCTGGTGGGGGTCGCCCGACGGGGGCGCTGGCGGCAGGGCTTACTGCACGGCGCCGTCGACGTGCTCGGCATCGGCTCGGGTGCGCTGCTGCTCGCGGCCTGCGGAGTCGTCCCCACCGTCGAACGGCCCTGGCAGCCCGAGACCTGGGACCTGTACACCGTTCCGCAGGTCTCCCTCGCGGCGGCGGCCTATCTGACCGTCACCCGCCTGCTCCTGTGGTACCTCCACGCTCCGAACCCGGCGGGCCTGCCCACGATCGCCCGCACCGCCCTGCTGCGGCAGGGCCTGGTCGGGGTCGCGCTGCTGGGCATAGCCCCGCTGATCTGCGTCGTCGCCACGGCGATGCCGGTGCTGCTGCCGCTGTTCGTCGTCCCGCTGGTCACCCTCGACTCCACCCTGTGGATCGCCCGGGCCCGGGCCGAGGAACAGTTGCGCGATCCGCTCACCAAGTTGCCGAACCGTCAGTGGCTCCTCGAACGCACCTGGGCGGCCCTCGACGACGCCGACCGGATCGGCGCCAGATCCGCACTGATGCTGATCGACCTGGACCGCTTCCGGTCCGTCAATGACACCCTCGGTCATCTCGCGGGCGACCGGCTCCTCCTCCAGATCGCCGACCGGCTCCGGGTCGCCCTGCCCCGCGGCGCCGAAGCCGCACGCCTCGGCGGCGACGAGTTCGCGGTACTCCTGCCCATCGCCGACTCCACCACCTCCGCCACCCGGGTCGCCCGCTCCGTGGTCACCGCCCTCGGCTCGCCCCTCGACCTCGACGGGCTCACCCTCGTCCTGGAGGCCAGCGCCGGACTCGCCGTCTTCCCCGACCACGCCCTCGACGCCGAGGGACTGCTACGGCGCGCCGACATCGCCATGTACCAGGCCAAGCGGGACCGCACCGGCGTGGAGGTCTACGAATCGAAGCGGGACTCCAACACCCCCGACCGGCTCGGACTCCTCGGTGACCTCCGACGCGCCCTCGACACCGGTGACGTCCAACTCCACTACCAGCCCAAGGTCCGCTTCGACGGACAGGTCGCCGGCCTCGAAGCCCTGGTGCGGTGGGTGCACCCGGAGCGCGGACGGGTCCCCCCGGACGAGTTCATCGCCATCGCCGAGTCCTCCGGACTGATGCCGCACCTCACCGAGTACGTGCTGGAGACCGCCCTCGCCCAGGTCGCCCGCTGGCGCGCCCAGGGCCTACGGGTCCCCGTCGCCGTGAACGTCTCGCCCCGCGACGTCCACACCCCCGGCTTCGCCGGCTCGGTGGCCGCCCGGCTCGCCCGGCACGCGGTGCCCGCCGCCGCCCTCCAACTGGAGATCACCGAACACGTCCTGCTCGAAGACCCGCAGCGGGCCGCGGACACCCTCGCCGGACTCGCCGGCCACGGCGTGAAGATGTCCCTCGACGACTTCGGCACCGGGTACTCGTCCCTGGTCCACCTCCGACGCCTGCCGGTCAGCGAACTGAAGATCGACCGGTCCTTCGTGGCCCGGCTCGCCATCGACAACGAGGACGCCGAGATCGTGCGCTGCACGGTCGACCTCGCCCACTCGCTGGGACTCCTCGTCGTCGCGGAGGGCGTCGAGGACGACGAGACCTGGGAGCGGTTGCGCGACCTCGGCTGCGATGCCGTGCAGGGGTGGTTGGTCGCCGCGGCGATGCCTCCGGAGGAGGCCACGGCATGGCTGCTCGCCCGGGGTTCCCGCGGCTGGCAGCGCCCCCGGGCCACCCTCCCGGCCGTCGAAACGGAATGAGCCCGGACGCGATCCTCCGGGGCCGCCGGTCCGCAGCGAGGGCATCGCGTCGGTCGAACGCCAGATCTTCGTCTTCACCGGGGACGTCCAGCCCGCTCCCGGGCGACCGACGGCTCCTTCGCCCGTACGTCGGCGCTGACGTGCGGGCGGGTCTCCCGCCACGATTCCCCGTCAAGGGTCACCTGGTGCACCCGTGCACGGCCACGGGTGCCAAGCTGGCAGAGCCCGACCTCTAGGCACAGGAGTGTGCGCTCATGCAGAAGTGCCCGCGCTGCGGCGGTACGGCTGTGGCCGACCCTGAACACGCCACCGCACGCTGGTGTCTGTCCTGCTGGCACGGCTGGGCGCTCCCGCGAGAACCGTCCTGCGGAGGTCCGTTGCCGCGACTCGCATCCGGACTCCGCGTGCTACACGAGTCGCGACACCTCAACCGCTGACAGCGCAGCGCACGGCCGCCCCTCGGCGCTCAGGCGGATCCCCGCTCACTCCTTGCTCGCCTGATCGAGTGCGCGGGTGACGGCTCGTGCGTTCTGGCCGTGCAGGGACTCTTCCAGGCTGTTCTCGTCCGGGCGGGAGAAGCGTTCGCCGCGTGCCACGTCCTCCCCGCTCAGCTCGCGTCCGCACCACTCGCCCTGGCCTACGGTCCGATCGTCGAACGGGAGGGCGGCGCCCTCTCCGAGAACGGTCCACTGGCCGTCGATCCAACGCAGGGCGAGCAGGTACGTGTGGCCTACTTCCAGTCGGGGTGCGTTCGCATACGTGTCCTTGAAGCGGTTGCCGGTTTCCCTGAACACACGCCAGCCGGGGGCCACGAGAGCGAATTCGTCGCCCAGTGAGTGTTCGGGCTGCTCGCCGGTCCAGAGGGAGTCTTCGGCCTTCAGCGTTACTTTGCGTTCGACCTTGTAAGCGAAAATCCCGTTCGGATAGTCGTGTCGGTTGATGTCTTGTTCCTTGACCGGGGTGGCCACGACCACGTGGTCTGCCTGATCGACCCAGTCCTCAGCGGTCTGCGACGGGTACAGGTCGCTGCCGAGTCCGCAGCCGGCCACGGTGTCCAGTCCGGAGCTGCCGACCAGCACACCTGCGACGATGCCGACGAGCGCCAGGCCGGCGATGACGGGACCACCCGTGAGGCGGTCCGGGAAGTTCGCTCCTCGCATGGCTACCGCGCCCCCGGTGCGGTGTCGGTAGGTGCGGCGATGGGAAGGACGCGTAACAGTGCGCGGCGCTTCAGCATGTGGATCTCCCCCTGGTAGGTGATGGTGAGCCCGCTCACGATGGAGCGGAACTCCCAGCCCGCGAAGGGAGTGCGACGTCGAAGGGCGACGTCGTGGCTGATGCCACGGCATGACGAGGTCTTCCGCAGCGGCCGAATCCCCCGTGACTGGCCGAAATGCGCGAGAGGCGGACCACTCAGGATCTGCCTGACACGGCGATCACTCTAAACGCAAACCGATGAGGTCGAACCAGACGCGAGTTCCCGCCTGGCTGGAAAACGAGGGCGGACAAGACCGCGGGGTTCCCCTCGCCGTCCTGCCCGTGGCACGGCTGCCGGACTGACCGTTCGGGCGGCCGGGGAGGTGCGCCCCTGGTGCTAGCGTGCGGCGATGCCCACTCACGCGACGCCCGCGTCACTGTTATCCGTCCTGAGGACTCAGAACCAGGAACGTCTCTACGACTTCTACCGGGACCTCCGCACCACGGACGACCTCTTCTGGGACCGCCGGGTGGGCGCCTGGGTCGCCACCAGCCATGCCGTGGTCAGCAGCACGGCGAGTGACCCACGCTTCTCCTCGATCCGCTACCCGGACATCGGGGCGGTCTCCGAGGAACTACGGCCGCTGGCCCGGGTCCTGAGTCAGCAGATGCTCTACAGCGACGCCCCCGACCACGCCCGGCTGCGCGCCCTGCTCAGCAGGGCCTTCACGCCCCGGGCCGTGGCGGCGCTACGCGACCGGATCTTCGACGCGGTCGACCAGATCATCACCCGCGCGGCGCCGACCGGCCGGTTGGACATCGTGGCGGACCTCGCCCGCCCGCTGCCCCTCGCCGTCATCTGTGACCTCTTGGGGGTCCCGGAGGAGGACCGGTCGACCGTGTCCTCGTGGTCGGACCCGGTCGCCGCGGCCATCGGCAACTCCCGGCTCGACGCCGACGAGAGCAGAGCGGCCTCGCAGAGCATGGCGCAGATGCTCGACTACCTCCGCGGGCTCCTGCTCCACGAGGACGGTCCGCCCGCGCCCCACAGCCTGCGCGCACTCCTGGCCACCGGGATCGACAACCCCGATCAGGACTTCGAGGAACTCCTCGCCAACTGCGCCCTGCTCCTGATCGCCGGCCACGAGACCACCACCCACTTCATCGGCAACGCCGCCCTCGCCCTCCTGGAACACCCGCAGGCCGCCGAGCAACTCCGCGACCAGCCGGACCTGATCCCCGCCGCCGTCGAGGAACTCCTGCGCTACGACAGCCCGGTGCAGTTGATGCTGCGCCGGGCCCGGCACGATCTGGAGCTGGCGGGTCGCTCCCTCGCGGCCGGTCAGCCCGTGCTCCTGGTGTGCGGCGCCGCCAACCGGGACCCGGAGGCGTTCCCCGACCCCGACGTGCTGGACTTCCGGCGTCCCGGTGGGAGGCACGTCGCCTTCGGGTACGGGCCGCACTTCTGCCTCGGTGCGGCGCTGGCCCGACTGGAGGGCGTCATCGTGCTGGAGGCGTTGCTCACCCGGCTCCCGGACTGGAAGCTCGTGGGCACCGCGCCGAGCTGGCAGCGCAGTCTCAACTTTCGCGGACTGACCAGCCTGGAGATCGCCTTCACGCCCTCGCCGGACGGTCACCCGGGCCAGCCCGCGCCCGGGTGAGCAGGCGACCCGCCGGCCGCCCTACCCGCGCACCCCACCCGCGCTGGAAGGCCGGCCCGGCCCGGCGTCCGACCGGGTGTGCGGTGCGCATCGCACACCCGGGGGGACGGGAGGCGTCCACCGCGCTCGTACAAGAGGGGTGGTCCGGTGGCTCGTACCGTCATGGAGTCTGTGCAGAACGCCGGTCACCCGCCTTGCGGGTAGGTGTGAACGACGTAGGCCCAACGTGCCGCGCCCATCGCCAGAAACGCCAGTGACGGCGCCAGCCACCAGGGGCTCAGGGTCCGACGCCGCACCGGGAGCAGGGCGAGCAGAGAGGTCGTGGCGCCGAGCACGATCAGGAGGGCGGACGCGAACTCAATACCGGTCAGCGTCTGTTCGTCCCAGGCTCCCTGCGGCTGGGCAGCGAGGGCGCCGTAGGCGACGTAGGCGTTCAAGAGGTTCGCGAGGACGAGGACCGTTCCCCACGGCCCTCGCAGCAGGCCGGTCACTTCAGGGCACTCCTCGCATCGTCCAGGTTCTCGTCGAAGCCACGACCGTATGCCTGGGCCTTGTCATCCTGCCAGTAGGGTCCGCCGTTGTAGCGGGCAGCGAGTTCCTGGCGTTGTTCGCGCGTCAACTCGTCCGCCGGCACGTCGGCGAACCCGCTCTCCTCCTTGAGCATGGCCAGGTAGTCGGAGGCGATGAAGATGTTCTGCCCGGGCTCTTGGAGTGCTGCCTCGATGGTGTCCCGTTGCCCCTCCGTGAGGTTGGCCGGGTCGTAGCCGAGTACCTCGGCGGCTCTTCTCACCTGGATGGCTATGGGGCCGAAGGACGTCTCGTCCGGTGCGCCACCGAGCCGCGAGGGCAGGTTATCCGGAGTGACGGGCAACCAGCCGTCCTCGGCCAGTTCGCGGACGGTATCGACTCCGTCGTCCATCCAACCCCACTGGCCGCCCACCTCCTGCCAGGCGATCCCGGCGACCATGTCGGGTGGTAGACCGGACCGTTGGGCCGCCGCGGAAATGATGTCCCTGTTCGCCGCGATCCACTCGCGACGCTCTTCCGCGTCCCGCGGCACGGCCCAGTACGCGTCGGTGGCTTCGGGGAATTCGGTGAGGCGCATCCTGATGTCCATGAGGGACGGCGATACGTTGTCCCCTGCCACCGGTGTGGTGAACTCTGCCTTGGCGCTCCTCCCGGGCAGGTGAGTGAGGGAGTCGTTCCTGGCTTCGGCGGCCTCAGCCCGGAGCGCGGGTATGGATCCCACCAGGGTCTTCGCATCGACGAAGTCGCCACCGCGGAAGTCGGGCAGAGCCTTGTACGCCTTGTCCAACGCCGCGGTGCACGCGCTTCGTGCCTCGCTCTCCGTCTCCAGAGCGCGGTGATACGCCGCGCTGGCCTGGCCGTGGGCGCGGTTCGCTTGGTCCTTGATGTCGTCAATGTCCACGGTGAGTTCGGCGGCCCAGTCGAGGAATCCGGTCGTACCCCGTAGGTCCTCCCACTGGCGCATTGTCCCGGCGTCTTGCGCCTCGCGGGTCATGGCGTCCGCGACCCGGGACACGAGGCCGGCCAACGTCTCTTCCGCTGATCTGCCGTCCGCGTAGTGGGACTTTGCCGTCTCCAGCGCCGCCGCGTAGTGCAGGAGTGCGCTCTGCGCCTTGTCGTAGCCCTCGGCCAGGTGTGTGATCAGGTTGCGTGCCTCGCGGAGCCTGTTGTCGTAGGGAGTGCGGTTCTCGCTCACCCACAGCGTGTGGGTGGCAGCTCGCTTCGCGCCGGGCTCGACATCAATCAGCAGATCACGCAGCCTCTTGAACTCCAAGGCGTTGCGCTCCACGAGTGCGGGGTTGCATTCCTCAAGGAACCTGACGTCCTCTTGATAGGTGTAGGCCAATGGGCTCACCTATCTTCCGGGGCCGTGTACCGGCCCAGCTCGAGGAGGGCATTCATCATGCCCTCGGCCACCGCCCCGTCGTAGTCCACGAAGGTGCCGTTCGCTTCCCTGAGCCGGGTGGACAACGCGGCGAGAAGCGATGTCACGTCTTGGTACTGGTCGTCGGCGAAACGCGCGAACCGATCGACCTGTGCCGCGACGTCCGGGTGTGAGCGGGGCGCACGTGCCATCGTGCAGAGATCGCCGTCCGGTCGTCCCTGGTAGAGAAGTCCTGACAATTCGATGAGGTAGTTCGCATTGCCGTTGAGCGAGCTGTGAGTGACGCGGAGCCCGTCGCCCTCGGCTCCTTGCCCGCCACCCCTGCTGGTTCCGCTCTCGGCGGGATACTGGTTGAGTTGCATCTGTGTCGAATGCCGCTGTGCCGCTTGCGTCTTGAGCTGTTCCCATTCGTCCCAGGCCATGGTGTCCCCGTCTCCTGGCGCTCTGCGGATTCCGTGATCCACCCGACGGCGGGGGCCGACCACCTCCGGTAGTGGTCTCGACTGCCGCGTCCTGGTGGGCACCGGTGGGTGCGCCTGCCCCTCGGGTGCCCGTTCGAGGCGTTTCCGAACCGTGACCGTCCCGCAGCGGAGGGAGCAACCCCCTGCGGCCCCCGGAACCGCACCCCACCCGCGCTGGAAGGCCGGCCCGGCCCCGCATCCGACCGGGTGTGCGGTGCGCATCGCACACCCGGGGGGACGGGAGGCGTCCACCGCGCTCGTACAAAATGGGGAGGCCCCGGAACGGGGTGGTGGTGGGTCCCGGTCGAGGGGTTGCGCGGAGAGCGGGCCGGGCCCCATAGGATTGGGGCCAAAACCCACCACTCACCTTGAGGATCGCTGCATGCCTGGCATCACGCGCGAGGAGGTCGCTCACCTCGCTCGGCTGGCACGCCTGGACCTGAAGAGCGAAGAACTCGATCACTTCGCCGGTCAGCTCGACGACATCATCGGCGCGGTAGCCCGCGTCGCCGAGGTCGCCGACCAGGACGTTCCACCGACCTCCCACCCGCTGCCCCTGACGAACGTCATGCGCGCGGACGAGGTCCGACCGTCGCTCACCTCCGCGCAGGCGCTCTCCGGCGCCCCCGCTCAGGAACAGCAGCGCTTCAAGGTCCCGCAGATCCTGGGGGAGGACTGATCGCCATGGCCGACACGAACAGCATCATCAGGCTGACCGCCGCCGAGACCGCGGCGCGCATCGCCTCCGGCGAGCTCACCGCCGTCGAGGTCACCGAGGCCCACCTGGCCCGGATCGAGGCCGTCGACGAGAAGGTCCACGCGTTCCTGCACGTGGACCGCGAGGGCGCCCTCGCCCAGGCCCGCGCGGTGGACGCCAAGCGCGCCGCCGGCGAGGAGCTGGGTCCGCTCGCGGGCGTTCCGCTCGCCCTGAAGGACATCTTCACCACCGAGGGCATCCCGACCACCGTCGGTTCCAAGATCCTCGAAGGCTGGATCCCCCCGTACGACGCGACCCTCACCAAGAAGCTGAAGGCCGCGGACGTCGTCATCCTCGGCAAGACCAACATGGACGAGTTCGCCATGGGGTCCTCGACGGAGAACAGCGCGTACGGTCCGACCGGCAACCCGTGGGACCTGACCCGCATCCCGGGCGGCTCCGGCGGCGGCTCCTCGGCGGCCCTCGCCTCCTACCAGGCGCCGCTGGCGATCGGCACGGACACCGGCGGTTCGATCCGCCAGCCCGCCGCGGTCACCGGCACCGTCGGCGTGAAGCCGACGTACGGCGGGGTCTCCCGCTACGGCATGGTCGCCTTCTCCAGCTCGCTGGACCAGGGCGGCCCCTGCGCGCGCACCGTCCTCGACGCGGCCCTGCTGCACGAGGTCATCGGCGGTCACGACCCCCTGGACTCCACCTCCATCGACGCCCCGGTGCCCCCGGTCGTGGAGGCCGCCCGCAACGGCTCCGTGGCGGGCATGCGGGTCGGCGTCGTCAAGCAGTTCCGCGGCGAGGGCTACCAGGCCGGCGTGGTGCAGCGCTTCGACGAGTCGGTGGAGCTGCTGAGGGAGCTCGGCGCCGAGATCGTCGAACTGGACTGTCCGTCCTTCGACCTGGCGCTGTCGGCGTACTACCTGATCGCGCCCTCCGAGTGCTCCAGCAACCTCGCCCGGTTCGACGCCATGCGCTACGGCCTGCGGGTCGGCGACGACGGCACCCGGTCGGCGGAGGAGGTCACGGCGGTCACCCGTGACGCGGGCTTCGGCGACGAGGTCAAGCGCCGCATCATGCTCGGCACGTACGCGCTCAGCTCCGGCTACTACGACGCGTACTACGGCAGCGCCCAGAAGGTCCGCACCCTGATCACCCGGGACTTCGAGAAGGCGTTCGAGCAGGTCGACGTGATCGTGTCGCCGACCACCCCGACGACCGCGTTCCCGATCGGTGAGCGGGCCGACGACCCGATGGCGATGTACCTCGCCGACCTGTGCACCATCCCGACCAACCTGGCGGGCAACGCGGCCATGTCGCTGCCCTGCGGTCTCGCCCCGGAGGACGGCCTGCCGGTGGGCCTCCAGATCATCGCCCCGGCGATGCAGGACGACCGGCTCTACAAGGTCGGTGCCGCCGTCGAGGCCGCGTTCGTGGAACGCTGGGGTCACCCGCTGCTTGAGGAGGCACCGTCGCTGTGAGCGCACTGACCAAGGCCAAGGGCTTCAAGAAGTCCAAGTCGGGCACGTACCTGTCCATGGCCACGACGGCCTTCGGCGCCGTCAGCATCGTCAAGCAGGCCCGCAAGGCCCGCTCCGAGCACGACACGCTGCGGCTGGTCGACGCCGCCGTGTCCGCCGCCGCCATCGTCACCGGACTCGCGATCCTCTACCGGGAGCTCAAGCGCCTCGGTGACGACGACGTCCTGCTGGGCTGAGAGGGAAGTTTCACCGTGACTGTCACGACCGACCTGGTGTCGTACGAGGACGCGCTCGCGTCGTACGACCCCGTCATGGGCCTGGAGGTCCATGTCGAGCTGGGCACCAGGACCAAGATGTTCTGCGGCTGCTCCACGGAGTTGGGCGCGGACCCCAACACGCAGACCTGTCCGACCTGCCTCGGCATGCCGGGCTCGCTCCCGGTCGTCAACGCGATCGGCGTCGAGTCCGCCATCAAGATCGGTCTCGCGCTGCACTGCGAGATCGCCGAGTGGTGCCGCTTCGCCCGGAAGAACTACTTCTATCCGGACATGCCGAAGAACTTCCAGACCTCCCAGTACGACGAGCCGATCGCCTTCAACGGCTACCTGGACGTCCAGCTGGAGGACGGCGAGGTCTTCCGCGTGGAGATCGAGCGCGCCCACATGGAGGAGGACACCGGCAAGTCGACCCACGTCGGCGGTGCCACCGGCCGCATCCACGGCGCCTCCCACTCGCTGCTCGACTACAACCGGGCCGGCATCCCCCTCATCGAGATCGTCACCAAGCCGATCGTCGGTCCCGGTGAGCGGGCCCCCGAGGTCGCCAAGGCGTACGTCGCCGAGCTGCGCGAGCTGATCCGGGCGCTCGGCGTGTCGGAGGCCCGGATGGAGATGGGCCAGATGCGCTGCGACGTCAACCTGTCGCTGCGTCCGCACGGCCGGGAGAAGTTCGGCACCCGCAGCGAGACCAAGAACGTCAACTCGCTGCGGTCCGTCGAGCGGGCCGCCCGCTTCGAGATCCAGCGGCACGCGGCCGTCCTGAACGAGGGCGGCACCATCATCCAGGAGACCCGCCACTTCCACGAGGACACCGGTTCCACCACCTCGGGCCGGGTCAAGGAGGAGGCCGAGGACTACCGGTACTTCCCCGAGCCCGACCTGGTGCCGGTGGCCCCGTCCCGGGAGTGGGTCGAGGAGCTGCGCGCCGGTCTGCCGGAGCTGCCGCGGGCCCGCCGCAACCGGCTGCGCGAGGACTGGGGCGTCACCGAGCACGACATGCAGTCGATCCTCAACGCCGGTGCCGTCGACCTGATCGCCGCCACCATCGAGGAGGGGGCCGACTCGACCGCCGCCCGCAAGTGGTGGATGGGCGAGCTGGCCCGCAACGCCAACGAGTCCGGCGCCGCGCTGGACACCCTGCCGATCACTCCGGCGCAGGTCGCCCGGGTCGCCGCGCTCGTCGCGTCCGGCGACCTCAACGACAAGCTCGCCCGGCAGGTCATCGAGGGCGTCCTCGCGGGCGAGGGCACCCCCGACGAGGTCGTGGAGAAGCGGGGCCTCAAGGTCGTCTCCGACGAGGGTGCGCTGACCACCGCCGTCGACGAGGCCATCGCCCAGAACCCGGGCGTCGCCGACAAGATCCGCGGCGGCAAGGTCGCCGCGGCGGGTGCCCTGGTGGGCGCCGTCATGAAGGCCACCCGGGGCCAGGCCGACGCGGCCCGGGTCAAGGAGCTGATCCTCGCCCGGCTCGGAGTCGAGGGCTGACGTCCACGTAGTACGCGCGGGGGGCGGTGACCGGTGTCCGGTCACCGCCCCCTTCGTCGTGCCCGGGGAACGGGCCCGGAGACCACAGCGGCACTCGGGCTTCCGTGAGGAGAACCACGAACCGGTGTGAGGAGAACCACGAACCGGTCAAAGGATCTTTTCATCCTGCAAGAGTGGCATCAGCTTGTTCATGCGTTCTTTGCGGGCGGTTCCGCGACATTCCCGGAGGATCTTCGTGATTCTCCTGCGGGCCGTGCGGCCCCACCGGGGTGCCGGCTGTTCCCGATGAAGACCCGACGAAGCACCCTGGGAGTTCAGCGGTGGCAGCACTCGCGCGCTGGTGCGTAAGGCACCGCCTGGTCGCCGTCCTCATCTGGCTGGCCACCCTCGGCGGCACCGCCACCGCCGCGGCGCTCACGGGTTCCGCGTACTCCAACGACTACGAGGTGCCCGGCACCGAGTCCGGTCGCGCCACCGAACTCCTCGCCCGGGGCTTCCCGGGCTCGGGCGGCGACAGCAACACCATCGTCTGGCACACCGCACACGGCACCGTGCGGGCCGCCGAGGTCGAACGGACCATGGGCCGCGTGCTCGCGGAGGTCGCCGAACTGCCGGCGGTGGCCGCGGTCGCCGGGCCGTACGCTCCTGCCCCTACCGGTGCCGGTGCCGCAGCCGCAGCGGATGCCGATGCCGATGCCGATGCGGGCACCCCGGCCACCGACCGGATCAGCGCCGACGGCCGCACCGCCTACGCCACCGTCACCTTCGACCGGCCCGTGGGCGAGCTGACCGCCGCCGACGCCCGGGCCGTCCTGGACCTCGCGGAGCCGGCCGCCACCGAGGACCTCACGGTCGCCCTCGGCGGCAGCGCCATCGCCCTCACCGAACCGCTCGGCGGCCACCTCGCGGAAGCCGTGGGCGTCGCCGTCGCCGCCGTGGTGCTCTTCCTCGTCTTCGGCTCCCTGGCCGCTTCCCTGCTCCCCATAGCGACCGCCCTGGTCAGCGTCGGCACCGCCTACGCCGGGACCGTGCTGCTCGGGCACGCCATGACCGTCGCCGACTTCGCCCCGATGCTCGGCATGCTCATCGGCCTCGGCGTCGGCATCGACTACGCCCTGTTCATCGTCACCCGCCACCGCCAGGGCCTGCGGCGCGGACTGTCGGTCGCCCGGGCCGCCGAGCAGGCCGTCGCCACCACCGGTCGCGCCGTGGTGTTCGCGGGCGCCACCGTCTGCATCGCCCTCCTCGGCATGCTCGTCCTGCGCCTCGGGTTCCTCAACGGGGTCGCCATCGCGGCGTCCCTGACCGTGGTCCTCACCGTCGCCGCCTCGGTCACCCTGCTGCCCGCGCTGCTGTCCTGGATCGGCCCGCGCGCCCTCAGCCGCCGGGAACGCCGCCGCCTCGCCGAACAGGGGCCCGAACCGGCGACGGGCACCCCGCCCAGCGGGCCGGCCGCCCGGTGGTCCGCCTTCGTGGAACGCCACCCCAAGCTGCTCGGCGCCCTCGCCCTGGTCGCCGTCACCGTGCTGGCGCTGCCCGCCCTCTCCCTCCACCTCGGCACCTCCGACCAGGGCAACAACCCGAAGGGCTCCACCACCCGACAGGCGTACGACCTGCTGGCCGACGGTTTCGGGCCCGGCGTCAACGGCCCCCTCACCCTGGTCACCGAGATCCGCACGGCCGACGACCCGGACGGGTCGGGCACGGCGGACCGGGCCGCCCTCGACGCACTCGCGACCACCCTGCGCGGCACCGAGAACGTCGCCTCGGTCGGCCCCGTCACCCCCAACGCGGCCGGGGACACCGCCGTGCTCACCCTCGTCCCCGAATCCGCCCCGCAGTCCGAGCGGACCAGCGAACTCGTCGACCGGTTGCGCACCGAAGTGCTGCCCGCCGCCGAGCGGGGCACCTCACTCGACGTGCAGGTCGGCGGGGTCACCGCCGGGTACGACGACTTCGCCGAACTCATCGTCGGCAAACTCCCGCTCTTCGTCGGCGTCGTCATCGCGCTCGGCTGCGTCCTGCTGTTGTTGGCCTTCCGCTCGATCGGCATCCCGGTGAAGGCCGCCGTGATGAACGTGCTCGCCGTCGCGGGCGCCTTCGGCGTGGTCGTCGCCGTCTTCCAGTGGGGCTGGGGCAGCGAACTGCTGGGCCTCGGCCGGGCCGGACCCATCGAACCGTTCCTGCCGGTCATCATGGTCTCGGTGCTCTTCGGCCTGTCCATGGACTACCAGGTCTTCCTGGTGAGCCGGATGTACGAGGAGTGGCTGGCGACCGGGGACAACCGCCGGGCCGTGCGGGTCGGCCTCGCCGAGACCAGCCGTGTGATCAACTCGGCCGCCGTGATCATGATCGCCGTGTTCCTGGCCTTCGTGCTCAGCGGTGACCGGGTCATCGCCATGTTCGGCATCGCGCTCGCCGCGGCCGTCGCCCTCGACGCCTTCGTGCTGCGCACCCTGCTGGTCCCCGCCCTGATGCACCTGCTCGGCGGCGCCAACTGGTGGCTGCCCCGCTCCCTGGACCGCGTCCTGCCCCGCATCAGCATCGAGCCGCCGGAGTGCCGCCCCGACCACCCGCACGGACGTGCGAGGATTCCCGGGCGGCGCGTGGAGCACGCCCCGCAGCAGACCCGTGCGGGCGCGGACCTCTGACCGCGGCCGCCCCGCCGCACCCCGTCCCGCACCAGGGACGAGCCGGAAACCCGAAGGACGCAGCCATGTACGCGAGGACGCTCGGTGACGACGGGGCCGAACTGCGCCCCCTGGAGCCCTGGCAGGCCGAGGAGTTCCTGGCCCACCTCGACCGCGGACGCGACTTCATCAGCCGGTACGTCGCCTTCGGCACCAACGCCCACGACGTGGACGGGGCCCGGGCCGTGCTCCAGGCGTACGCGGACAAGCGGGCCGCGGACAACGGCGGCCTGCACGGCATCTGGCTGGACGGCACCCTCGTCGGCGGACTCCTCTTCCGGATCTTCGACGCCGACAGCGGCAACTGTGAGCTCGGCTGCTGGCTCGAACCCGCCGCCGCCGGCCGCGGCCTGGTCACCCGGGGCGCGCGCGTCCTGCTGGACTGGGCGTTCGGGGAGCGCGGCATGCACCGCGCCGAATGGGTCACCTCCACCGCCAACGAGCCCAGCCGCCGGGTCGCCGAACGGCTCGGCATGCGGGTCGACGGGGTGCTGCGGGAGAGCTACCCGTACCGGGGCGTGCGCCACGACATGGAGGTGTGGTCCGTACTGGCGCCCGAGTGGCGCGGCGCGGAGCAGGGCGGCTGACGGGGCGGGACCCGGTGGCGTGTCGTTAAGGAACCTCTCAGACGGCGTCCGTACGGTGCCCCCATGGCAACACAGACCGACAAGAGCGCCGCCGCGGGCACCGACGCGGACACCGCCACCGGAGCGGACCCGGCCGCCGCGAAGGGAGCCGGGGCGCAGGAGTCCGGCGCCGACCGACCCGCCGGCACCTCGGGGGACACCGCAGCCAAGGGCGACGGGGCCGAGGGCGCCCTCACCGACGCGGACCCGGCAGGCGCCGACAGCACGGACGGCGCGGACCTGGATGACCTCGACGAGCTCGACGCCCCGGTGGGCAAGGTCTCCTCGGGCGTCGGCGCGGGTGCCGCGGCGGTCCTCTCGGCGACCCTCGGCGTGGTCGGCCTCAGCGGCGGTTGGCTCGGTTCCGTGGCCTCCGCCCGGCAGTCGCTCATCGGTCAGCTGGAGGCGTCCTCCTCCGGTGGCGGCGACGTCGCCGCCCAGATCCAGGGCGTGTACGGGGACGCCTGGCAGGCCGCCGCGCTGGTCGGTGGCGCCTTCGCCCTCGCCGCCCTGCTGATCGGTGCGTTCACCCTGGCCCGGCCCGCCTTCGGCGCCCCCGAGTCGGAACCGGCGCCGTGGATCAAGTCCGTGGCCTGGGCGGGAGTCGGCCTGGGCCTCGTGGGCCTGCTGCTCGCCGTCGCCAAGTACACCGACCTCCTCCTCGGTCTGCCCTCGGCGACCTGACGCCGCACCTCTGACGCGCGCACGACCGCAGACACCCGTCGGCGGGGTCCCTCCAGGGGACC
>NZ_JBHXEN010000079.1:0-28702 GCF_042724695.1 Streptomyces sp. NPDC127068
CGAAGCGGGAGCGGAAGGTCCAGGTGTTCCCGGACCAGTTCCCAGATCTGTTCGACGTGCCGCTGGCCACCGGCGGCCGGGCAGCGGGCCTCCTCTTCCCCCAGGTCGACGTTGACGCCGCGCCGGACATCGTTGACGGCACCCGCACGCTGGGCGAGGGCGACTTCATGTCAGGGGCGACGGAGGACCGGTACCCGGACGTCTTCGGGCAGACGCAGGGCGTGGACGGCGGCGGCCGGGAGAGCGCGCGCGCCGAGGTGGCCGCTCGTCTCGCCCGGCTGCCGCACCGCGCGGTCCGGCTCAGCCACGACGTGCCGGCGAACACTGCCCTGCTGACCAAGGTCGCGGCCTCGATCTCACACCCGGTCCGTTCGGTCGGGTGCGGTGATCCCCTCAGTACCCACGTCAGGCCGACGAGCGAGCAGACTGCCGTGTGTAGCCCGACCAACTTCTAGTCGGGCTACACACGGACAACCACGGAAGGTGCCTCGAGGACTCCCACCACCTTGCTGACTGACCATCCGGCGTGGACAGTGCTCGACAGTGGACGCGGTCGAGACGCTGGCCGTCGACCTGCCGACACGTGCCCCTCGCCAGCTCACCGAGCCCCTGCACCAGTTGGGCACGGTGCACCGGTTGCCCTCCCCCACGCTGTGGGAGGCGATCACCAGCGGCCTGCTGCGCCGGATCATCCGGGCACCGCAGGCCCGCGCCCTGTATCAGCGGTGGATCGCGGCGTACGGCACCGCCTGGGATACCCCGGCCGGGACGATGCACACCGTGCCGAGCCCGGACGGAGTACTGGACCTCACCGAGGAGCAGTTCGCAACGGTCGGTGCGGCGCTCCACCACAAGGCCCTGCCGGCCGCCGCCGTGGCCTATCTGAAGCACGGTGAGAAGTGAGCGCAACTACCGGCCGACGACTTGGTGAAGGCTCTCCAGGAGGTGTCGGGCATCGGCCCGTGGACCGCTGCCTGTGCCGCCGCTGACTTCACCGGGGACTACTCCGTCTACCCGCACGGCGACCTCGCCGTCCGCACCTGGGCCAGGAAGGCCGCCCCTACCGCACTGCTGCCCGACGATCCGCGGGAATTCGAAACCGCCTGGGGCCGGTGGGCACCGGACCGGCCCCAACTGCACGCCCTCACCACTCACACACTCGCCTGGGGGATCCATGCCCGACAGCCGCCAGTTAGCGGACGTCCCTGACCTGATCGCCGGAGCAGATCCGGGCCGGCCGCTGGACCTGCTGCTGATCAACGCGCCGTTGCGGGACTACACGCTGCGGCCCCGCTTGACGGACTACACCCTGCCGGTGATCGGCATGGGGTACATCGCTACCTACGCCGCGCAGGCCGACCACAACGTGGGGTTGCTCGACGCTGAGGCGCACGGCCTGGGCTTGGACGAGACGATCCGGCTGGCCAACCGGGCCCAGCCCCGTTGGGTCGGACTGAACCTCCTGGCGCCCACCTACCAGTTGTCGGCGCGGATCGCCGCCGGGCTGGACGACCGTGTGCAGGTGATGGTCGGCGGCCACCACGCGAAGGCCGCCCCGGAAACAGTGCTCGCCGACCCGCGCATGAGCCGCGTGACCGCGTTGGTCGTCGGCGAGGGCGAGACCCGCGTGACCGCGCTCCTGGACGACGCCGCCCGCCGGGCGGAGCTGCCGGGGGTGATGTGGCGTGACTGGCTCCTCGGCACGACCGCTGAGGGTATCGAGCACGACCCGGCCCGCACCCGGCACTGGCTGAGCCCAGACATCGACGGCCTACCGATGCTCAACCGCAAGTTCCTGCCACAGGACCCGTACCTGGCCGGCGACGGCCGGCGAGAGGCCAACATGGTCGGGGCGCGTGGCTGCCCGTACGACTGCTTCTTCTGCGGCGCCGCCGTGAGCAAGAATCCGGACCTGACGATTCGCACCCGCAATCCGGGCAACATCCTTGCCGAGATGCACCAAGGTTCCAGAGCCAGGTGCCGAAGGTGGCGCCGGTCCGGAACTGCTTGCGCAGGTTCCGGGAGAAGCCGTTCGACGCGGCCAGCTCGGTGAGCGCCAGCACGCCCAGCACCCGGGCCAGTCCCTCGCCGAGCTTGAGCAGTCCGTCCTTCCGCTCCGCCGGGTGTGTGCTGACCCGGTACCGACGGGACAGCGCGGCGACGTGGTGCGGAAAGCTCCACTTGGCACGCGAGATCGGGTCGTCCAGCGGGCGCACGCGTTCACCGATCAGGCCGGCCTCGTGGGCGGCGAACCTGATCTCGTTCCGAACCCCCTGGACGTCCCATTCACCGCTGCTGAAGACGCTGGGCAGGATTCCCGACATCGTGGTCCGCAATGCGCGCCGCCCCTCCTGCACCGTCTCCAGGAGGCTCTCCACCTCGCTGTCGGCATGGCCGAGGCTGCCCTCCTCCCTTCCACCGGGCAACCTCTCCCATGGCAAGTGCGGTGTTCTCGGTGCGCTGCGACTGCCCACCTCGGGGAAACTGCGGGTAGGTCATAGCGCGTCGCCCCACTCCCGCCGGGCCAGAGCGTAGGCAGGTCCGGCGATCCTCAGCCTGGTGGATAGTCCAACCGCCACCCGCCGATCAAGGACTTCGTAACGCGCTTCCTCCACCGCATCAAGGATTCCCGCGTACAAGGCGTACGCCATTTCGATGAACGGCCGGCTGGAGGGCTCCAACATACGGATGACGCCGACCGCGTACGCGTAGAGCTTCCGGTTGCGTTCGATCTCGTACCGCAGCAGTTCACGTACTGGCCGGATGGTTCTGGATCGGCTCAGATCGGCGATGGTGACACCGAAGCGGTCAAGGTCCTCGGTCGGTAGGTAGACACGGCCGCGAGCCAAGTCCTCAGCCACGTCGCGGATGCAGTTGGTCAGTTGGGATGCCTCGCCCAAGGCGCGGGCCCTTGAGTGAGCTTCGTCGCACAAAGGTCCCAGGATGGGCAACATCTGCAGACCGATCACCCCGGCGGAGCCGTACATGTAGCGGTTGAGAGCTTCGTACGTCGGGTACTTGGTGACGCTGAGGTCGGCTTCCATGGAGTTCAGGAAGGCCACGACGTACTCCAACGGGATGTTCCAGCGCCGCATGGTGTGCCGAAACGCCAGAATGACCTGGTCTCCGGTTGGCGAACCACCGTGAACGGGGCCTACGGGTGCGGGCCCGTCGAAGGGTGGGCTGTCCCTCCCGAGCCGTTCCAGCGTCTTTCGGGACCAGGCGTGGAAGTGAGCTGCTCTGGTGTGCTCCGGTCCGTTGTCTACGAGTTCGTCGGTGTACCGGCTGAAGCCGTACAGCGCGTGGACGTAGGGCCGTTTCCAGGGCGGCAGCAGCCGAGTTGCCAGGTAGTAGGTGCGCCCATGGCGTGCGTGCAGTCGTCGGCACCGCTCGTACGCTAGGCGCAGGACAGGGTCTCTGATACCGGCGGCGTTGAGGATGCGGTCGTTGGTGCGGTTCATCAGGTTGCTCCGGCCCATGAGCGGACGGTGGAAGAGGTTACGGGGCCTGTGATCCGCTGGGCCGCGAGCCGTCCGCTGATCAGCGCCATCGGAATGCCCACCCCGGGGTGTGTCCCGGCTCCGGCAAGCACGATGTTGTCGCCGAGGAGGTTCGAAGTACGGAACGGGCCGGTCTGCCGGAGGGTGTGGGCCGCGCCGAACGGCGTACCAGCCGGACAGCCGCGCCGCTCCCAGTCGAGCGGTGTGATCATGTGTTGTGGTCCGGCGGTGCGCAGGAGGTGCTCGTATCCGTGGCGGACTAGGGCCCTCCGTACATAATCGGCGCAACGCTCGCTGTCCATCGGCATGTTCTGGTGACTGGCCTTGAGGTTTGGGGTGGGAAGCACCACGTGGTAGTTGTGTTGCCCGACTGGGGCCAGTGCCGGGTCGGTGACGGTGGGCGCACTGACCAGGAACGACGGATCACGCATGAGCCGCCCGTCGCGGACGATGTCGTCGAAGGCGCCCCGCCACGAGGCACCGAAGTGGACGTTGTGATGGGCAGGAGCGCGGTCGTCCGATGGTTCGGGCGCTGGCGCTCCGGTCAGCCACAACAAACAGGACGGTGCGTAACTGATTCTCCTGGCGTGGAGCCGGGTTCGTCCGAGGAGCCTCGGCAGCGCCACGGACGGTTCGGCCGCCACGACGACGGCGTCAGCGGGGAGGCGCTCGCCGGCGCTGGTGATCACGGCGCGGGCCGTGCCGTGCAGTGAGGTTTCGATGCGCTCGGCCTTGGTTGAACAGCGCAGGACAACCCCGTGGTCACGGGCTGCGGCCGTCAGCGCCAGGGGCAGCGCGTGCATGCCTCCCCTGGGCAGGAACACACCAGCCGCCATGCCCATGTAGGTGATGACCGAGTAGAGGGCCCTGACATGGTGCGGGGCGACTCCGGCGTACAGCGCTTGGAAGGAGAAGAGGCGTACTGCACGTGGGTCGTGCAGGTACTGGCGCACCTTCGACTCCATGCTCCGGAAGGCGCCTAACGCGATCAGACGAGCGAGTTCAGACGGATCGAGATCGAACGGCCCGTCGATGTTGCGGTCGATGAAGTGCCGGTACTCAGCCGCGTAGAGCTGTTCGAGGAAGGTGGCGAACCGCCGAAAGCCCGCCGCCTCGCGCGCTCCGCACACGCGCCCGATCTCCGCAGCCATCGCATGGGGATCGTTGACCGCGTCGATGGTAGATCCGTCATGGAAGTGGGCACGGTACATGGGCTCCACGGGCAGCAGCTCTAGGCGGTCCGCAGTATCCTCGCCGACCGCGGCGAAGGTCTGCTGAATCAGACCGGGCGCGGTCAGCACGGTGGGCCCGTTGTCGAACGCGTAGCCGTCGGACACGAACCTGCCCGCCTTGCCCCCGGGCTCCTCGTTCTGCTCCAGCAGTGTCACGGACCGACCGGCGCCCACCAAGTGGAGCGCGGTGGCCAGGCCCGCCAGACCGGCTCCGATCACCACGACATCGTCGGTGCTCCCGCGAACGGTGCGCATCGCTACCCGCCCGCCCTACGAACAGGGGTTTCGCGGCGCCGCCGCGCAGAGGTGGAGGGAGGGGGTTGGTCGTGGCGAGTCCGGAGGGCGGGCGCCCTCCGATCTGTGCTGGGGTGAGGGTCACAGCCCTCTGGGTCTGTGGTCACGTGCCCTCCAGACAATCTTGGGTTCAGGGAATCGCGAGGGCCTGGCGCACCGGCACGTGAGCGCGTGCTCCGGGGTGGCAAGGTCCTGCAAGGCGGTCGCTGATCATTCGTTCGACCGCCTGATCGGCTCCGGCGGCACGTAGTCCTGACCGCCGGGTGCTGGTTTCTTCCTCATCCAGGTACCCGGCTCGGCGCCAACCGTCAGCTTCGTCCGGGTAAACGCCCAGCGTCCGGTCGCGAATGCCTCGGCGTCACCGGAGGACTCGGAGCACGGGAGCGGCACGGTCGTGCCAAGGTTCGGTTCCAGGCACCCACCCATCGCGCATCTCTTCGCGATCACGCGCACATGGAGTTCCCGCGTGAGCCGCGACGGCCGACCGGCCGAAACCGACCGTAGACGCCTGCTGCGCGCAAGGAACGTAGAAGCGGAAATCCTGTGCTCGAACGGACGGCGTCCTCGTGTCATGACAGGGCCTCGCACCATAAGAAGGATCACGGTCACTGCTCCTGTACCTATTCGACAGGATCACAACGCCACCCTTGAGTCTGATTCCGATACTCGATCCCGCACAAGAACAATTGGAGGCGCATTGATGCACTGGATGGTCGGGAGATGCGCCTCGCGCTCTCCGCCGCCTACATGACGAAATTTTCCCACCCGCGTGAACCAGTCGCATTAGTCATGCGTATTGACAGTGTCTTGGTGGCACTCTCCACGGCGACGGGGCACGGATAATTTCAGCACACTACGCACACCATTCTTGTCCACACTTCGTGGAAAAGAGCAAGGCGTACCCCCTGGGCGTACAGGTGTGACGTATGACGCTGCCGAGCCGTTCGTCCGAGCCAGACCTGCCACCTCAGGAGTCCACGCGGCAAGGCACGGCCCCTGAGGTGATGACACACGACAGGGGAAGAAAGGGGATCGCCTCGACTCCCGGAGAGCATGTGACCGTCGGAATCTCGTTGGAATTCAGTCTGTTCGATAATTCGGTCGGAACAGATGATTCTGCGTTCCGCTGGCATCTGCCTCACGCATGCGCAGTTCCGCTACGACGGATCGAAGTCGCTGACCCGAGCGCCCCAAGAGAGCGGATTATAGGAACCTTGACCGTGTACCACTTGACGAGCAGAGCAGGTTCACCTGGTTGGTCGATCTTCGATGATCATTTGTGTGTGAATATCCGCCTCGGGCATCATCCCAGTCGAATCCAACCCGACTTCCGGGGGAAGATCGACGTCCCATGAAGGAGACTGACAATGCGTGCTGAGGCTGGTAAGAGAGCGGCTCTCGTCTTTTCACTGCTGGACGCGAACAAGGACGGAGTCCTTGAGGAGGCCGACTTCGCCTTGATGGCCGACCGTCTCGCTGGCGCCGCCGACCGTTCCACGGCTGAGGCCAAGACCGTGATGCGGGCGGCCCTCAGTCGGTACTGGGAGACCCTGTTGACCTCGTTGGACAGTGACGGCAACGGAGTGATCAGCATCTCGGAGTTCACCGCGTGTGTCCTGTCGCCCGAACGCTTCAAGACGATGGTGACCGCAGTCGCCGACGCGGTCGCCGGACTGAGCGACCACGACGGTTCCGGACGTGTCGAGCGCGGTTACCTCCGAAAGCTGCTGGCGTCGATCAACATCGACCCCAGCAGCAGCGACGCTATGTTCGACGCGCTCGGCCCCGACGAGCAGGACAGCGTTCGAACCGACCGCTGGAACGAGTCTGTCAGAGACTTCTACGACCCCGAAAAGTTCGACATTCCCGTCGACCTCCTGGTGCTCGGCCGGAGGGGAAAGGCCCCGGACGCTTGAGCGCCGCAGCGCGGGCGACGGCCTCGGGAACCTGTTCCGGCAAACCGCGAGAGGAAGCGAACCACGTGGTGACGGCCGGTGGTGTCCCTGTCCTGGGGAATGAGTCGCTCGGACCGGCCCTCGCCTCCGCCGTCAGCGTTGGAGGCAGCGAACGAGAGTCGTGTCATGAGCGATGATGCCAAGGCCACGGGGCGGGAACCGGAAGGCGCCTCGGCAAGAGGCCACGATGAGGGGATGGACCACCTCTCTCCAGCCGTTTTGCCACACGCCACCGCGCAGGAGGCTCTCCTCGCCGTTGCCCGCGCACGCGACAGCCAGATCGAATGGTCCGCGAGGCTACCCGTCGTCCGTCGGCGTCTCCTGGCCCACATGTTGCGCGACGCACGTCATCTACGCCCGGTCTTTGCCACATTGGGACAGCGCCACTGCGGGCTGAGTTGCCGTGAGACCGACCACGACCGGAGAATTGGTTTGTCCCGTGGCCGCCTTCAACGCGCAGCAGCACTCGCCGCGGTCCTGCGAACCGACGTCGATCAGGTCGTCGTCTCCCAGGTCGACGAGTCCGCACCGTTGACGAGTCTCGTCGACACCGTATGGCCCGCCTTGATGTCCGGACAGTGTGTCGTCACCGCCGCCTCTACCTCCACGGTGGTGAGTGCGCTGGCTCTGCGTGCCCTCGCGTACCAGGCCGGCGTACCCAGTGCCGTGTGGCAGGTGCTCCATGCTCAAGATCCGGTAGTGGTGAGCGCCCTGTCTGAGCACTGCGACGCCAGCACGAGGGCCTGCTGCACGCCCAGAACCCTTCAAGGGAGCCAGACCCGAGCCGGCACCTTCATCGTTCGCCACGACGCGCATCTGCCCGCCGCGGTGCGACACGCACTGCGATGCTGCTTCTGGGCGGCGGGGAGACCGTGCACCGCCACGCCGACCCTCATGGTGCACGCGCGTATCCACGACGAGTTCATGGATCGGTTCACCGAGGCCGCCGCTCGACTGCCCCAGCATCCCCTAGCCCATGCCTCGGCCGTCTTCGGCGCGCTTGCTGACGCCCATCAGATGGAGGACGTACGCGACTACGTCCGCCAGTGCGCCGTTCTCGGCGGGCGAGTACTGCACGACGGAGGCCAACTGCCCCACGTCGCGCCCCATATGCACGGACCAGTAGTGATCCAGAGTCCGACCCCGGAGCTACTCCCCCGTGAGGTTCCACCGGGCCCGATCGCCGTCGTCTCCGGCTATCGGTCTTGGTCGGACGTTCTCTACCGGGTCCGGGAAGCCGGAAGGCACGTCACTGTCCACACCACGACTTCCGTCGGACAACTCGCTCCGCAGTTCGCCGGGCCGCCACCACGGGACCTGACGCTGGTTCGCCCTTGGAATCGGGTACCACGTCGTCGACCCCGAGCGTCGTGGTGACCGGGATCCGCCGCACCCACGCGCCCGCGCTCAACGGACGCTTCCCCATCGCCACGTGAGCCGATCGCATCCATCCGGGCGTCGGCACCACCCTCCGTACTCTCCACCAACACGACGAAGCGCCAAGCACCACCACCAGGGCAATCGATGATCCGCACATCCACCGTGCGTGCCCCTTTGCCGGTCGGGCAAGCGCAGCGCGCCTCACGGGCCCTGGTCTCGCTGTGCACACGGTCCGTGGCCCGCCGGCGCCACACATGCGGGCACCGGTTCGACGTACCTTCACGGTCAGGAAGCAGGACTACCCCATGCACCTCCTCGTCAAAGGGATCCAGCATCGGCTCACCGGTGAAGTCCTCGTTCCAAGCTCCAAGTACCACGCGCACCGCGCGCTGATCCTCGCCTCGCTCGCCGAGGGTGTCAGCCGGGTGCACGGGCGATCCGACGCACGGCACGTCCAGTACACCGCGCGGTTCCTCCGTAGCCTGGGGGTCAAGATCGCCACAGAGGGCGACACTTTTGTGGTGCACGGTCTGGGCGGGCACTACCGGCCACACCA
This sequence comes from Streptomyces sp. NPDC127068, assembly GCF_042724695.1. NCBI lineage: Bacteria > Bacillati > Actinomycetota > Actinomycetes > Kitasatosporales > Streptomycetaceae > Streptomyces > Streptomyces sp. NPDC127068. The sequence goes on from NZ_JBHXEN010000079.1 coordinate 8,918, forward strand.
CATGGCCGTCTCGGCCGGATCCTCCGGCACCACGCTTGCCTTCATGATTGGTCTGGCCTCGCTCTCGGACCAGCCTGTCACGGTCACCGGTCAGAAGTACTTCCACCGCCGCCCGATCGGCCCGCTCCTCACCGCGTTGCGACAGATGGGTGTGGGGATCGAGTCACCCGACGACCGCCCCCCGGTAAGGGTCGCGGCCCGGCGGCCGAGCGGCGGTCGGATACGGATCGCGGGGACGCTCTCGCAGTGGATCTCCGGGCTCCTTCTGTGTGCGCCCTTCGCGACTGGGCCCACCACGATCGAGGTCGAGGGCGAGTCAAACGAACGTTCGTATCTGGAGTTGACGGTCGCGATGATGCGGCGGTTCGGGTTGACGATCTCGGTCTCCGAGCGCTGGCGACGCTTCGACATCGAGCCGGGTCAGCGGGCGGTCGCCACGGAACTGACGCTCCCGCCGGACATCGGCTCCGCCGGCTTCGGAATCGCCGCCGCCGCGCTGCACCCCTGTGACGTCCTCTTCAAGGGCGTGAATGGACTCCAGGGCAGTTCCTTCGACCACCCCGAGTCTCGTTTCCTCGACATCGCCCGGGCGATGGGGGTGCCGATGGAACCGGACCCGGCGGCGGGCGGGGTGCGGATCCAACAGGAGGCTTCGATGCTCACGGGGGTCACGGTGAACTGCCGGGACATACCCGACATGCTGCCGATCCTCTCGACACTCGGCGCCTTTGCCCAGGGCGAGTCCGTCCTCCAGCACATCGCGCACACACGGCTCAAGGAATCCGACCGCGCCGCCGCGATGCTTCAGCTCAACGCGATGGGCGGGGACCTGGAACTGGACGGGGACACGCTGCGGGTGCGCGGAGTCGAGACCCTGAGGGGCACGGCGCTCTCCTCTTTCAACGATCACCGGGTCCTCATGTCACTCGCCGTAGCGTCCACGCGAGCGGGAGGCCGCTCGACGCTCACGTACCCGAACGCGTACCAGTTCTCCTACCCGGGCTTCCTCAACGCGATGAACACCATCGGCGTGCCCATGAGCGTCGAGCGGGGGCCGACGAAGCCGGGGAGACAGCGGACGCGCCGTCTGGAAGAAGAGGTCATGAAGCCGGACCTCGCGGCGCGCGTGACTCTACCGGAGTGGCTGCGGCGCCGGGCCGCGAGCCGTCCGCACGAGGCCGCCGTCGTCGAGTTGCGTCCGGACCGGGACGAGACCGTCACCTGGCGGAAGCTGCACGAGTGGGTGGAGCGGACGGCTTCGCTGTTGCTCGGTCTTGGGGTGCGGCCCGGTGAGAACGTCGCCTACCAACTGCCGAACCGGATCGAGTTCGTCGTGCTCTCGCTGGCCGCGCTGCGGATCGGCGCGGTGTGCTGCCCCGTGATGCCGTTCTTCCGGGAGCGCGAGCTGGGCTTCGTACTGCGGCGTTCGAAGGCGAGGGTACTCGTCGTCTCCGACCGCCACCGAGGTCGTGAGCCCGCCGAGGAAGTGCTCGGGCTCAACGCCGAAGACCGCGGTGAGCTGACCGAACTCATCGTGTTCACCGAGGGACGCGGGAGCACGGCGCCACCCGAGGCAGGCGACACGGGTGTCAGGGTGCATGCCTGGGAGAAGACACTCAGGCGCACCGAGGTCGACCGAGCCGCGCTCGACGCCTACGTTCCTTCGCCCGATTCGATCGCGCAGCTCCTGTTCACCTCCGGCACCACGGGCGAGCCCAAGGGCGTCCCACACTCCTCGCGGAACCTCGTGCGCGCGGTGTCGATGGAGGCCGAGCGCCTCGGGCTCCACGCCGGGGACGTGATCTGGGTACCCTCGCCCCTCGCGCACCAGACCGGTTTCCTGTACGGGATGACACTGGCGCTCGTTCTGGGCGTCCCCCAGATCACTCAGGTCGAGTGGGACGCACAGCGCGCGCTCCCCTCTCTCAACACGCACGGAGCGACCTTCGCACAGGCCGCACCGCCGTTCCTGACCGACCTTATGAAGGCGGTCGAGGCTGGTGGGGAAGCGCCGCGCGGGCTGCGGATCTTTGTCGTGACCGGGGCGCAGGTGCCGGACGGGCTCGCCGAGCGGGCCGGGCGGATTTTGGGCACTGACGTGTACGGGGCGTTCGGGACGACCGAGACGGGCCTCGGAACGCTCTCGGCTCCCGGTGACACGCCGACGCGACGCTGGAGCTCGGCCGGGAGGCCTCTCGACGGTGTCGAACTGCGGATCACGGACGACCGGGGGCTCGTGCTCCCGCCGGGAGGCAGTGAAGGCAATGTCGAGCTGCGCTCCCCCACCGTCTTCGACGGCTACCTCGACCGCCCCGACCTCACCGCCGAGGCCTTCACCCGGGACGGCTGGTACCGCACCGGGGACCTCGCGACGCTCGACGACTCAGGTTTCCTGCGGATCACGGGGCGACTCAAGGATGTCATCAACCGGGGCGGTGAGAAGATTCCGGTCGCCGAGATCGAGCAACTGCTCTCCGCGCATCCCGCGATCGAGGACATCGCGATCGTCGCGATGCCCGACGCCCGGCTCGGTGAACGCGCCTGCGCCTTCGTGGTGTTCAGGGAGGGCGCGCGGATCGACCTCAGGGAGCTCTGTGCCTATCTCAACGGACACCGAGTGGCGAAGCGGTACTGGCCGGAGCGACTCGAAACGCTCGATGCGCTCCCGCGCAACCCCGTCGGCAAGGTGCAAAAGCTCGCGCTGCGGGCGCGGGCCAGAGATCTGGAGCCACCGGATTGAGCCCCGGGTACAGCGGGAAGCGTGGCGCGCTCCGGCTGATCCGGGGAGATCGGTGCCGGCCCAGGGTGCGCGCGAGCAAGCCGGGCCACGACCGGCGGCGCCGTACCCAGGGACCGTAGAGGAAGAGCACGAGGCAGCGCATGAGTGAAGATCAGTCGTTCGACCGGATCCGCGCTCAGGTCGAGGAGTGGGTGAAGGGGCCCGGCGAGCGCTGGGCAGAGCACATCGAGGAGGACGGCGAGGTCCCCGAGGCCCTGTGGGAAGAGATGAACAGGCTGGGCTTCCTGCGCATGGCCGCGCCACCGAAGTACGGGGGGCAAGGGCTGCCGTTCTCGCGGTGGATGGAGCTGATGGAGATCTTTTCCCGCTCGCACGGCTCGATTCGCATGATCGTGCACGTCGTCAACGGTATTTGGCGGGCCATGGACGGACACGCGAGCGCTCAGCAGCGAGAGCGGTTCGTCCTTCCCTCCGTCACCGGCGAGATCAAGATCGCTTTCACGCTCACCGAGCCGGGCAACGGCACGGGTGCGGACCTCACCACGTCCGTGGTGCGCGAGGGCGACACGTACTACCTGTCGGGCCGCAAGCACCTCATCACCTTCGGAGTGCGGTGCGACTACTACTTGCTCGCCGCGCGGGTCGAGGGCTCGTCGGGGCACGGAGGCACGGTGGCCCTACTCGTGCCACGCAACGCGCCGGGGGCGCAGGTCAAGGACACTTCGCACACCATGGGTGTCACGGGGACGGACCACGCCTCGCTCGCGTTCGATCGCACACCCGTCCCGGTGGGACACCGTCTCGGCGCGGAAGGCGAGGGTCTGGACATCTTCCTCGGCGGCTTCCTGACGCCTTCGCGCATCTCCGTCGCCATGAGCTGTGTCGGCCTCGCCGAACGCGCGCAGCAACTGGCGCTGGAGTACGCCCGGTCGCGTGTCACCTTCGGCAAGACGCTGACCCAGCGGCAGGCGATCCAGTTCATGCTCGCCGAGAACGCCGCCGACATCGAGGCTGCCAGGCAGCTCGTGCTGCACGCCGCGCGCCGCTTCGAGGAGGGGGCCGACGACGCTTCGATGCAGTCCTCGATGGCCAAGATGCACGCCGTGACGATGCTGACGAACGTCACCGACAAGGCCCTCCAGATCCATGGGGGCCTCGGTTACTGGAAGTCCCAGAAGATCGAGCGGGTCTATCGGGACGCGCGGGCACAGCGTTTCGAGGAGGGGACCAATGAGGTACAGAAGCAGGTCGTCTTCCGCGCACTGCTGCGCCGTACACGGCCGCCCGCCGCGCCGGAGCCGAACTGAACCCGTCCGTGTGCCCGGATCCGTGTACGTTCACTGTGACGACGGAGGAATCCGGCCCCATGAACGCTGAGCAGCACCATGACCACGCTACGGATGCGGGCAGCATCTCGCTGATCACCGGAGCCTCGCGCGGGATCGGTCGTGCGCTCGCGCTGACGCTGGCCCGGGCGGGTGGAACCGTCATCGTCAACTACAAGACGAATCGGGATCTCGCCGAGAAGACCGTCGCCGACATCGAGAAGGCGGGCGGGCAGGGCCTCGCCGTCCGGGCGGACGTGGAGACGACGGAGGGTGTCACGGCGCTCTTCGGCGAAGTCGCGCGGTACCGCGGGAGGCTCGACCACTTCGTGGCGAACGCGGCGGCGAGCGTCTTCAGGAACATCGTGGACCTCGGCCCGCACCACCTCGACCGCTCCTACGCGATGAACCTACGGTCGTTCGTGCTCGGGGCCCAGGAGGCGGTGAAGCTCATGGACAAAGGGGGTCGCATCATTGCACTCTCCTCATACGGCTCCATTCGCGCCTATCCCATGTACGCGACGCTTGGCGCGATGAAGGCCGCGATCGAGGCCTGGGTGCGTTTCATGGCCGTCGAGTTCGCTCCGTATGGCATCAACGTGAACGCGGTTAACGGCGGGCTCATCGCCTCGGACTCGCTGGAGTTCTTCTACGGTCTCAAGGGGATGCCCGACATGCGGGGCGTCCTGGACCGTGTCCCCGCGCGCCGTCCGGGGACCGTGCAGGAGATGGCGGACGCCATCCACTTCCTGCTGGGCGAGGGCTCGGCCTACATCACCGGCCAGACGCTGACGGTGGACGGCGGGCTGAGTATCGTGTCGCCGCCGTTCTTCGCGGACGCCGGCCCGGAGTTGCGCCTGCCGCCGCGTCCGACGCGCGACAGCTGACCTTCCCGCCCGGCGCGTGGCCGCGGGATCCGTGTCGTCCCTTCGGCTCCCGATGCCCCAACCGGACGGTAGGACACTTCCGCCGGGCCCCTCACCAAGGCCCCGATGAGTTCGCTCCGGGGCCGGAGCGAAGAGAGGAACCGTGCTCGACCACGTATTCCGCCCCGGCGCCATCGGTGGTCTCCGCCTTCCGCACCGGGTCGTCATGGGTGCCATGCATCTGAATCTGGAGACGCTCGATGACGGTGGCGCCTCACTCGCGGCGTTCTACGCGGAACGCGTGCGTGGCGGCGCCGGGCTGATCGTCACGGGCGGTACGGCGGTAAGCCCGGAGGGCGCGGGCGGTCCCGGGTACGCGATCGTCGGAGAGCCCGCGCACGAGGGGGCACTGCGCCGTACCGCCGAAGAAGTACACGCGGCGGGGGGCCAGATCGCGCTCCAGTTGTTCCACGCCGGACGGTACGCGCTGCCCGGCGCCCCGGGAACCGACGGCGGACCCGGATGGGCTCCCTCGCCGGTAGCATGCCGCTTCACCCGCACGACACCACGTGAGCTGAGCGACGCGCGGATCCGCTCAGCCATCGAGGACTTCGCCCGTGCGGCGGGCCGGGCCGTGAAACTCGGCTTCGACGCGGTCGAGGTGATGGGTTCCGAGGGTTACCTCATCAACCAGTTCACCGCGCCACTCACCAACACCCGCACTGACGGCTGGGGCGGGGACGCCGAGCGCAGGCGCCGCTTCGCGGTCGCGGTCGCCAAGGCCGTGCGCGAGGCGGTCGGTGCCAGCTTCCCCGTGCTGTTCCGCATGTCGGGGGTGGACCTCATCGACGGCGGGACACCACGCGAGGACGTGGACGCCCTCGCGGGCGCGCTCGCGCGGGCCGGGGTCGACGCCCTCGCGGTCGGGATCGGGTGGCACGAGTCGCCCGTACCGACGGTGCAGGCGCGCGTCCCGACCGGAACATGGGCGGCCTACGCCAAGAACGTGAAGAGGGCGTTGCGTGCTGCCGGGCACGGCGCGCTGCCCGTGCTCGCGTCGAACCGGTACTCGCAGCTCACTCAAGTGGACGCGGTACTGGCCGACGGGGAGGTGGACTTCGTGGCGCTCGCGCGGCCCTTTCTCGCCGATCCCGCGATCGTCGCGAAGTCACGCGCCGGACACCCGGACACCGTGAACGTGTGCCTCGCCTGCAACCAGGCGTGCATCGACCGTTCCTTCGGTACCGAGCGGGTGTCCTGCCTGGTCAATCCACGATCGGGGTACGAGCGTGAGTTCCCTGTGGCGGTACGGGCACAGCGGGGCCGGTACGCGGTGATCGGCGCCGGCCCGGCGGGCCTTCAGGCGGCACGAACGCTCGGGCAAGCCGGACAGGACGTCGAGGTCCTCGAGGCCGAAACCGAGCCGGGTGGGCAGTTCCGGTGGGCGGCACTCGTCCCCGGCAAGGAGGTGTTCGGCGAGACCGTCCGTCATCATGTTGGGGAACTGGCACAGTTGGGCGTCACACTACGGCTCGGCTACCGAGTCGGGGGTCACGATCTCACGTATCTGCGGGGATTCGACGGCATCGTGCTCGCGACCGGAGTACGCGGGCGCAGGCCCGATCTGCCAGGGCTCGCGCTGCCGCAGGTGTTCTCGTATCAGCGCGCCTTCGCCGACCCTGACGCACTAGGCCATCGAATCGCCATCATCGGTGGGGGCGGTATCGGCGTAGATCTGGCGCACTTCCTGACGGCGGACCCCGGGCTCAAACGGACCCCGGAGGCCTTCCTCGCGCGGTACGCGCTGACCACCACGGGCGCGGGTCCCGCCTCCGCCTCGGTGCCGGACAGCCCGCTCGTACCCCGCGCCTCCTCCGCTCCCTCCCGGCGGGTCACCGTCGTGTGCCGCGGGCGACGGATAGGAGCGGGTATCGGTGCCTCGACTCGCTGGGTCGTACTCGACGAGCTGCGCACAGCGGGCGTACGGCTCCTGACGGCGACGGAGGTCGAGGAGATCACTCGACCGGGCGTTTGGGTTCAGGACGCGAACGGTGGGAGGGAGCTGATCCCCGCCGACCACGTGGTGCTTGCCACCGGTCAGGAACCCGAACGGGAGGTGGCGGCGGAACTGCGGCGCGCGGGTGTGCCCTTCGAGGCGGCGGGCGGCGCCGCAGGCACCGGTTCGCTCAACGCGGCGCGGGCGACGGCCGAAGGACTGCGTGCGGCGCACCGGCTACTCGACGGCCGGTAGCCGACGCTCCCGATCTGACACGCGCGAGCGGATGAAGGCGCCGGTGCGCCTTCCCGCCCGACAGCTGAGCGAGTACTGGGTAGCGATTGTCCGGCAGCGGTGACACATGCCAGGCTGCCAGCTGGCCACGGTGTCATGGCCCGTCCCATGGGGCCTCCGTGAACGATTCCGAGAAGGGGCCGGGCACCGCGGTCGGCGGTGCGCCGCTCTGGCCATGACACCTCCGGCGTGGAGGGAGAGATGCCTGTCCGCCGACCGCCGAGCGCTGGGAGAAACGCTCCAACGGCACCCGGCCCCTATGCAGGGATGCCCAGAAGGACACGCTTCGGAACCGCGATCACCACCACACGCCCCTTCAGCCTCCCCGCGCTCTCCCGCACTCCGGCAGGCGCTCAGGGGCGCCGCTTGGAAGACCAACACCTGGGTGGAGTACTCGGTGGCATCGCGCGGCCGGCCACCGTCCCCACGACGAGTCCGACGATGGGGTCGTCGGGTGTGTCCGCCGGCCAGGGACGCGACGAGAGCGGCGCGCCGGCCCGGGGACCGTTGAACCCGCGTTCCCGATTGGCGGAGCCCGAAGCATTCACCCGTTCGAGACCTTTGCCGACCGACAGGGGAACGCCACCATAGTGATGCAGGAATGCGCGGGTCTCTTGGTTCGCATGGTCGGAGCCGTTGCCGGTGAGTAGTCGGCCCAAGGGGCCCGGCGCGTCTGCGTCAGACGCCGACGGCCGGGTCGTGCGAGGTGGGGTCGGCGGATGGGCCACCCCCGCGTGCACCTGCCGAAAGAGGAAGTCGGTCGGCGTTCCGTGAGCGGACATCCGGCCACGACCTTCCTAGGACGCGCCTTCGGTAAAGACCTGCGGTCGGCGCTTCTTCACCCTTGACCCGCTACACACGTCTCCCGGAGCGCGCCATGCCCCCTACACCGCAGGAGCCGGCAGAATCAGCCGGTTCCCTCTCTGCTTCCTCCGATGTCCGCACGCGCATCGCTGGTCGGAACGTACTGATCACAGGCGGCTCGCAGGGCTTCGGGCGGGCCCTGGCCCAGTCCTTCCTCGAACACGGCGCGCGGGTCGCCATCACTGGCCGAGACTGTGCCGTCCTGGCACGAGCCCACGCGGCACTCACTCCACACGGCGAACTGCGCACCGACTCGGTGGACAGCACCGACCTCACGGCGCAGCGCGAACTCGCGCGTCATCTGCACGCCGATTGGGGTGCCACCGACGTTCTGGTGGCCAACGCTGGAACGTTGGGTCCGGTCGGTCCCGCCTGGGAGGCTGATCCCGCGCAGTGGTGGTCCGTGCAGGAGACCAACCTACGTGGCACCTTCCTGACCTGCCACGCGTTCATCCCTCATCTACGGGAGCGCGGCGGCAGACTCGTGATCATCACAAGCAATGCTGGGCGGCACCGCTGGCCGCACGCGTCCGCCTACTCAGTCTCCAAGGCCGGAGGCATCAAGCTCGCCGAGAACCTCGCCTTGGAACTCCGGCCCCACGGTGTATCGGTCTTCGCCTACCATCCCGGCCTGCTCACCATTGGCCTCAGCGTCGGCGGTATGAGAAAACACACGGAGCGCGGCAGCTGGGAGGAGCGGATTCAGCAGTGGTACCGCGTCGAGCATGCCGAGGGCAGGACCACCCCCACGGATGTGGCCGTCCGTGGCGCGCTGCTCCTGGCCGCCGGTGCAGCGGACCATCTCACCGGTGAGTACGTCACTTACGAGCACCCCGATCTCACTGGCCGGCTTCAGTGGTGACGACCCGACGGTGTTCCGCGCCCGGTCGGTGAGCGCGTAGCTGACCGGGCCGTGTCCCAGCTGACACCGTCCGTGGCCGCCAGGGCAAGCGACGCGGCGGCAGTGGCCCGGCCCGGTCGGTGGTTCGGCGCCGGGCGATTCGGGGTGACCGTGCGCGACGGTGGGCGCCACGGCCAAACCTCAGGTGGCCGGCGGGATGTGTCTCTCCGGTGACGGAGCCTTCGGACTCAGCAGAAAGATCCGGAAAGTGCGAGCCGCCGTCGACTCCCAGGTGTGGATGACCGGCAGGACCGCGATGATGCGGCCTTGGTGTGCCTCGCGCTCGTCCTCGGTGAGGAGGCGGGCGCTCATGTGGTGGACTCGTCCCGAGGCGGTGATCCGGGCCTGCGAATCCGCCAGGAGGTTGGTGCTCCAGGCGGGATGACGTCCCTTGCCATAGTTGCTGGCGACGAGGAGCCAGGTCCCGTCGTCTGCCAGATGGGCACAGACCGGCGTGGTACGAGGACGGCCGGAGCGGCAGCCGACGGTCGTGAGCATGACCGTGGGCAACAAGAGACGGCTGGGCAGGATGTGACCCCGGGTCAGACGGTGGGTAATCAGGTCGATTCGGTGCAGCAGGTGAGGGGCGAGAGCCGTGAAGGCGCGCGTACGGCCTGCCGCGGCTACCAGAGGATGGATCATGTTTCAGGGAGCCTCTCGTCAGCGCCGCGGAGGGCCCGCAGGGGGGCTCTCCGCGGCGGCCTGGGTGGTCCGCGTGGGCGACGTGGGGAGTTCGGCACTGCGCGTGGGGCTGACGGGGGGGGCGAACAGGGGGCTGCACGTGCTGGATCCCTGTCGCAGACGATCCCTTGAGACCCTCTACATGGACCTCGAAGGCCACTCATTCGTTTACGGTCAAGGCTGCCGCGTGGTCGAAGAGGGGACCTCATCCTGTGTGACGAGAAGCTCGCGCACACTGTTGATGGTCAGGGAAGAGATGGGCCGGTTCCGCTGTTCGACGAGCCGGAGGCCGGGGAAACGTGTGAACAGCGCCGAAAGGGCCGTGCGGAGTTGGAGCCGGGCGAGCGGTGCCCCGAGGCAGAAGTGCGGGCCCTGCCCAAAGGCGAGGTGCTTTCGGCATGGGTTCCGCGCGTTGAGACGGCCCGCGTTCTCCAGGTGATCCGGATCGCGGTTGGCCGCCGCGTAGCACAACAGGAGGGCGTCACCCTGTCGCAGGTGCCGCCCGCCGAGGAAGGCGTCTTCCTTGGCGAATGCGAACGGGAGTGCGAAGACGCTGGAGTCATACCGCAGGACTTCCTCTGTCACGTCTTCCCATGACGTAGTTCCGTCGAGAGCGTTCTGTAGTTGAGCACGATTTTCGAGCAGAGCACGGATCGCGTTGACGAGAGCTGCGACCGTGGTGTCGAAGCCAGCGGCCAGGAGCAGCCACAGTGTGTCTCGTGCTTCGGATCGCGTGAGCCCGCCAGGTGCGTCGAGGGCGGTTCTCAGATCGGCGATGACACCCGGTGGGAACTGTCCGGTGCCGGACAGCAGGTAGTCGAGGTAGGCATGGATCTCTGCGCTCAGGGCCGTGGATTCCCGGGCATCGAGCGTGGCGCGGGACAGGGCCCGGGTCACCAACCCGGTCATATGCGGTGCTTCGTCGGGAGCGAGTCCCAGGAGCGAGCAGAGTACGCCGAGGGACAGGGGAAGGGCCAGGTCCTTCCTGATGTCGGTGGGGGGTTCGTGGGGTCGCAGGTTGTCGAGGAGGTGCTCGACGGTTTCGTGCACGGCGGGTCGGAGGGCCGCGATGCGGCCGGGTGTGAAGGGGAAGGAGGCGACGCGCCGGAGCCGGGTGTGGTCGGCGCCGTCCGCGGTGAGCATCCATTGTCGCGTCACGTGATCGAGCATGGGCCAGTCCTGGGGGACCTCTCCGCGTTGCAGCGCCCTCCAATGCGTGGGTGAGCGGGAGAACTGCGGCCGGGTGAGTACTTCCTTCAGTTGGGGGTAGCCGACGACGGCCCAGCATTCGACGCCTCCTGGCCATTGGCTGGGGACCACCGGGCCTTGGCCGCGCAGGACCATCGCATGGTCCTGCTTGTCCGTGCGGGGGTCGAGCGGGATGAAGTCCGGCACAGTACTCACCTTCTCGTCGCCACCTCCAAGAAGAGGCGTGTCATCCGGGCAGGAGAACGGCTTTGACCACCTCGCCGGCGCGCATGTCTTCTTCTGCTTGCCGGATGTCGTCGAGTGGGTAGGTTCGGATCAACCGGTCGAAGGGCAAGCGGCCACCTTCCCACAGGCTGACCAGCCGGGGGATCAGAATGTGTGGTACGGAGTCGCCTTCGATGATGCCGTGGATCGTGCGCCCCATCGAGACGAGCCAGGGGTCCACGGTGAAGTCGCCCTTCTGCACGCCGACCAGACCGCATGTGCCGTGGCTGTGCAGAGCGAGGATCATCGCAGTGATGACAGCGGGAGCACCTGTGGTGTCCAATGTGTAGTCCGCTCCTTGCCCACCCGTGATACGCCGGATCGCTTCTGGGAGCAGAGGGGTCTCGACATCAAGGGCGTGGGTGGCGCCGAGTTCCAGGGCCAGCCGACGCCGCGCGGGGTTGAGATCGACAGCGATGATGGGGGCCGCGCCGCATAGCCGTGCGGTCATGACGGCGGTGAGACCGACCGCGCCCGTTCCCGCCACGACGAGGCTCGTTCCCGCGCGCACACGGAGCGATTCGAGGATCGATCCCGCGCCCGTCTGGAATCCGCACCCCAGCGGGCCGAGGAGTGCCAGTGGAAGTCCCCTGTCAGGGACCTTGACCAGGCTGCGTGCTTTGGCGACTGCGTACGTCGCGAACGAGGACTGACCGAACCACCCCATGTGGATCACTTCACCCTGTGGGTCGTGTGCTCTCCAGGTTCCCTCGGGGCTGCGGCCGGTGAGGTTGCGGGCGAAGAACGACGCGCAGTTGGCGGGTCTGGCGACGCGGCAGGCTCGGCATACGCCGCATGAGTCGAAGGACATCACCACCCGGTCCCCTTGGATGATGTCGGTCACAGCCGCCCCGACGGACTCCACCGTCCCCGAGCCTTCATGGCCCAGGACCACCGGCATCGCGATCCCGTACACGGGGTCTCGCGGCATCAGGTCGGTGCGGCAGAAGCCGACTCCCGCGATTCGGACGAGCACTTCGTCGGCGGCGGGCTCCGCGAGTTCCGCTTCGCTTATCTCAAACGGGAGGCTGTGTTCTCGCAAGAGAGCGACTTTCACCTTCAAAGCCGTGCCCGGGTGCCGTCCCAGAACTCTTTCGCCCAGATATTTCCGTAGAACCAATTCCCTGGGGCCTCGGGATCGGTGCTGGTGCAGAACTCCTGGTGAGCGCGCATGATCCTTTCCGTGGGGAGGCGCGCATCGTTACCGCACAAGCCCAACTTTTTTGCGGCTATCTCGATGTTGGCGGGAGATGTTTTCACGCTGCGATGGTAGGCCATGAATTCGTCCAGCCGGACAAAACCGTCGTCGTCTTTGTCGGCAGCGGCCCAGATCGCCTTGCCAACCGGTTCAAGATAAATCTTGTAGTCGCCGACCCCGCCCGGCATCGCCTTTACCAATGCGGCACGCCATTCCAGCAAGGTGACTTTCCTGTCGGGCGACCAACCGGTCACCAGGGAAATGCGGTTGTAGAAGCCCTGGATCGACCGGAAAGCTTCTCCCGATTTCCGACTGTCCAGAGGTTCTCCCAGGTGGACCAGAGTACGTGCGCAGAGAGTGGCGAGGTCTGCCAGTTCCAGCAGGCCGCTGCTCGTGTCGCAGGCATGGGCGAAGATCACATCGATTTTACGATCGCCGAGTTCAGAAACGATGTCGTGAGGAGTTCGACTCATGCGATGCCCCTTCATTCTTCTTCGTGGTGTCCGCTTCCGATGGATCCGCGGTTCGGTACGGCATGGGACAGCTTGATGGCCGCGCACACGATATCGACGGCCGTGTCGCGGTCTGCGATCCTCCAGCCGAACTCACGTGCCATGGACAGCAAAGACCCGTCGGGTTCGAAGGCTATCGGATATCCGACTACCTTCAGAAGCTCATGATCCGAAGTGCTGTTTCCGATAGCCAGCGACCGTTCAGTGGGAATCCCGAGTCTGGATGCGAGGTTCCGCACCAGGTCCACTTTCACATCCGGCACCGCTGGCACACTGATCAGGTGGTCGGTGTAGTGATCTCCCTCCACAGAGCTGACGATTCCGTATCGATACTTTACGCCCAGCTCGTCTGCGATTCTGTCGATCATGACCTGAGGACTACCCGAGAGCAGCACGGGGACGCATCCTTCTGCCCTCACACCGTAAAGCAATTTCCTGGCTTCCCCCATGAGTCGTTGCCGTACTTTCTTCCAGGCCGACTCGGATGCCTCGATGACCACATCACAGGGAACTCCCTTGATGGCGAAGGCACACATCTCACATATGCTCAGTAAGTCTTCACGACACCCCACACCCTGCATGCGATATTCTTCGACGAATTCATGAATGGCGCGAATCAGCGACGCTTTCACATACCCTCGGGATTCGAGCTCATGCAGCAACGAGAATCCCAGCGTGCCGTCATAGAGTGTGCCGTCAACATCCAGCGCCACGATGCACATCATCGCCGTCCCCGGGAGCTCAAGCCGAAGTGGCCGCGTGATCCATTCACATGAGGTGGATCAGTGCGAACTACTCCTACCCGTCGCTGAAAGGCCGAAGCGCGACACACCAAGCTATAGCCCATTCGAGTGATCCGCAGGTCACGCGGAGACAACGTAGCTCTCAGAGCCCCGCACCAACCAGACGGCCATGCACAGATCGTCTGGATCGTGGGAATGGAAGCGCGGTGCAAGAACACGGAGGGCCTGCCCCGGGTTACGGGAGAGAGGTTCACGCCGCACCACCGAAGGGGCCGACACCACTGCACCCGAACCTGCTTGCGGCAGTCGACGCACGACGGCGGACGGACAGCTTCTTGCCACCGCCCGCGCACATCCGGACGTCGCCGCGCTTCCCTTGCGCTCCATCACCACCTTGCACAGTCGACCATGACCATTGGACCGTACACATGAAGAGTCCTGCCCCCTCAGCACCGCATCCTCCAGGGCATCCACAAGATCAGCATCCGATCAGGAAGAGGAGCCATGAACAGCAATTCCCAGGCACTCATCAAGTTTCGCGAATACCTACTCGGACCCACCAGGTTCATGACCTTGCTCAGCTGCTTCGAGCTCGGACTGATCGAGTCACTCAAAGCACATCCTCAAGGAAAGATGAACGCAGAACAGCTCGGCGAGCGGGTCGGAATCACGGCACACAAGGTGGAGCAAATGATGAGCCTCCTCGTCAAGGAAGGCCTTGTCGCCCATAGCCATCGAAGCGGCGAGTACACACTGGACGGAATCGGCAGCCTCACCGATGACGACCTGACTCGGGTGCTGAACTGGATGCATATGGTAAAAGACGTGTGTCTGCGACAACTCTATTACTTGTCCGCCAGTGTCAGAAACGGAAGCACGGAGGGCCTGAAGGAGATCTACGGGTTCGACGGGACCTTCTATGAGGCGATCACCCACCATCCCGACTTGGGCAGGTCATGGGGAAAAGTGATCGATGAGGTGGCTTCCCGAGTCGATCCCTGGTTTCACGGCAACTTGACTCTTGAGAGGAATGCCAAGGTCCTCGATCTGGCGGGCAACACCGGCATGGGCGCCATTCTTGCCTGTCAGCACCACCGCGGGCTTGGCATCCATGTCACCTGCTTTGACTTCCCGGAGAAGGAATCCGAGGCGATCGCCAATTTCCGTCGCCACGGCACGGAAGAGAACTGCTCGTTCGTCGGAGGAAACGCCCTCGAAGAGATCCCCGGAGGATTCGACGTTGTTCTCGTCAAGCATTTTCTGGAACTCTTCGACAAGGAAAAAGCGTGCCGCGCCCTTCGCAATGCGCACACAGCCCTCAATCCAGGAGGAAAAATTTACATCTTTTCTCCGATGTACGGAGAGAATTTCAAAGGGTCGTATATGGTGGATTTCTTCCCCGCCTACTTCCTCGGTTGTGTCACGGGAGAAGGGGGGCTTCAGAAGATGTCAACGTACCAGGAATGGCTGGAAGAATGCGGTTTCAGGGTGACCGGAACTCTATCCGAGGACATGAATTCATTGCCGCAGGATGTCATCCTCGCGCACGGGATGATCTGCGCGGTGAAGGACGAACCGAGCTCGTGAGCCCCGGAGTCACCGCGTAATGAACGAGCCGCGGACGGTACGGCCAGGTCGGCGAAGTGGAGGCGCCACACCCTTGGCCACCGGGCTCTGGACACGGTTGACCCACGCGGTGGATAGCGATTCCCGCGGTGCTCGCTGCCCAAGGCAGTGATGGGGCACAGACACTGACCGCTGCGCCGCGGGCCCCGGAGACCGTGCTGTGGCTTCGCCATTGTCCAGATCGGGCAGGGGCGCCTTCCGGGGCGCCCCTCACCCGACCCAGCCGCACGGGCGGTCCCAGCCACAGCGGACGGGGGCTCAGCGCGTTGGCCCTGGCGCCGTCGGGCTCGCGGACGGTGCCGGCACTCGCGCAAGGTAGGACCGCGCACCACGGGCGGTGCGCACGGTTTGCCGCACACGCTCGCAGCCGCTGTTAGCGTCCCCATGTGGATCCTGTCGACCTCATCGGTCGGTACCGTGCCGCTCTTGGTGCCGACCGAGGCCGCAACCTCAAGGGTTGCGAGCGCGCGGCCCGCGCCTGTCCGGCTATCGGTGTGCTCGGCCCCACCGCGCTGGGTGGGCCCCGCGAAGTGCCTCAGCTCCATGCGCACCGCTGAGGGGGCAGACATCGCGTCGGTGGGCAGTCCGGGTCCGGGCTGCCCACCCATCAGCACGTCGACGCGGGTGGGTGGGCCCCAAGCGTCGGTGAACGCCGCGTCGATGCTCTGCCCCTGCGGTACAGCGGGCTTCGACGGAGCACCCGCTCACCGAGGCGCAAGGCGTGCCGCTCGCGACTGGTAGGTGACACGCTCCCAGGTCGCGCGGAAGACCTCCGGATCCAAGGGTCCGGTTGGCATGTGGTGCTGCCAGCGGAAGGTCTAGAAGTACGGAGTGCCTTGTGGGAACACCGCGGCGATCCGGGCGACCCTGGCCGCCTTCTCCTCGAAGTAGAACTCCTTGAGTCGATCGACGGCCTCCTCCGTGATCCCCAAGGCGGAAGCCATCCTCTTGATCTGCTCGATCTCGCCCGGGGCCAGGTCGCCGTCCGCGTCACACGCCCGCAGCGCGTCGAAGATCAGTGGGGTGCGGGAGTGGAGCGTGACGGCCGACGCCGTTTCGACCAAGGCGACGACGTCGTCGTCGGCAGCGTAGTCGGCCAACTCCTGCTGGAGCTGAGCGTCACTGCCGGTGAGCGCGGCGATGTACCCCAGAACCCAGTCCCGTTCTTCCGGTGAGATGACGCCGTCCCCGCGCGCGACGACCAGAAGCGCCTTCGCGTAGACGCGGACGTCACCGAAGTCCGGGGCGGTGTTGAAGGCCCAGTCCTGCTTGAACAGCCACTTGCCGGTGGCGGGTCCCGTGTGCGCTGCTGTTCCGGTCACAGTCGTTCTCCTTTTCCTTGAGACTCACTTGATCGAGGGTCGGGTCAGCCGGTCGAGGGGAAGACAGGCTGAGTTCACGGGGAGGGCGTCCAGGACGAGTCGTGCGGGTGCCCCGCGCGGGCGCGCAGGACCGCGAGGGTAATGCCCTGTGCGTTGAGCCCGGTCGACGCGAGCAGATCGGCGCGTTCCCCGTGCGCGGTGAAGCGGTGTGGCAGGCCCAGCGTGCGTACAGGGGTGGTAAGGCCGGCGTCGGCGATCGCTTGGGCGACGGCGGTACCGATGCCTCCGGTGCGCACCGCGTCCTCCAGAGTGACCACCAGGCGGTGCCGAGCCGCGAGTTCAAGCACCTGCGGGTCGACGGGCAGAGCCCATCTCAGGTCGGCCACGGTGCACCCGATGCCCCGGCGGATCAGGTCACGCCCGGCTTCCACCGCCTGTCGGCACAGCGGCCCCGCCACGGCCAGGAGCACGTCCCCGTCGTCGGAACGCAGCAGGACGTCCACGGTGCCGACGCGTTCGACGGCGACGAGATCCGGTTCGGTCGTGCCTCTGGGGAATCGCAGCGCGGTCGGCCCCTCATGTCGGACCGCGTCGGCCAACAACTCCCTCAGTTGCGCGGCGTCCCGGGGAATCGCGAGCTTGAGGCCGGGGACCGTGGCGAGGAGGGCAAGATCCCATACGCCGTGGTGGGAGGGTCCGTCGGGGCCGGTGACACCGGCCCGGTCCAGCACGAAGGTCACGGGCAGCCGGTGCAGGGCGACATCCATGAGGATCTGGTCGAAGGCCCGGTTCAGGAACGTGGCGTACACCGCGACGACGGGGTGCAGCCCGCCCATGGCGAGCCCGGCCGCGCTGGTGACCGTGTGCTGCTCCGCGATACCCACGTCGAGGACTCGGTCGGGGTACTTCAGGGCCATGGGGTGCAGACCCGTGGGGCGCAGCATGGCCGCGGTCAACGCGACGATGTCCGATCGTTCATCGGCCAGTTCGAGGAGTGACTGGCCGAAGACAGCGGTCCACGACGGGCGCCTCGGGGCAGACGCCGTTCCAGGGGAAGCGAGGCGCGGTGCGGGGCTGACGGCGTGCAGGCAGTCGGCTTCGTCCGTCTCCGCTGGTTGGTATCCCTTGCCTTTGACGGTCAGTGCGTGTACCACTACGGGTCGTCTCAGGGCACGGGCTCGGTGCAGTACCCGCTCCAAGGCATGGATGTCGTGGCCGTCCACGGGTCCTTCGTAGGCCAGGCCGAGTTCGGTGAACAGGTTCCGTACTGTGGCGCTTTCGCCCCTCCTCTTCATGAGCGCGGCCAAGTGGGCGGCCAGGGCGCCGACTGTGGGGGCGTAGGAGCGGCCGTTGTCGTTGAGGACGATGACGACGGGCAGTTCTTGGGTCGTGCCCAGATCGTTGAGGGCTTCCAGGGCCATGCCACCGGCCAATGCCCCGTCGCCGATCACGGCGACCACGGCGTGGTCGCCGTCTCCGTTGAGGTGGCGGGCTCTGGCCAGACCGTCGGCGTAGGACAGCGCGGTGGAGGCGTGCGAGTTCTCTACCCAGTCGTGCGCCGACTCCGTACGGGACGGATAGCCGGACAGGCCGCCTGCCTGACGTAGACCGTCGAACCCGCTTCGGCGGCCAGTGAGGAGCTTGTGCACATACGCCTGGTGTCCGATGTCGAAGATGAGCGCGTCTCTTGGCGAGTCGAAGACCCGGTGCAGGGCGAGCGTCAGCTCGACTACTCCCAGGTTCGGCCCCAGGTGCCCGCCCGTGGCAGTCACCTTCTCGACCAGGAATCTGCGGATCTCGTCAGCCAGGATCGCCAATTGCGGGATCGTGAGGGCGCGCAGGCTCTCGGGTCCATCGAGCGTGTCCAAGAGGTCGCCGCCCGCCGCCGGCTCCGGAAGGGGTGTGATGGTCATGGGGTATGCACCTGTTCAGGGAACGTGGAGGAGACGTGCTTCTCGGTCACCGCGTGTTCTTCGGCGGCGACCGCCCCATGCGTTGCCGGGGGATTGACGGTGGCGGGGAGCGGCACTCGGGAGGTAGGGGCATCGGCACGCTGCCCAGTCGGTGCCGGTGTTCCGGCGCGGGGCGGTCGGATCCTGGACTCGTCATCGACCGCAGGCGCGAGTGTCCCGGCCCGGGAGGCGCGTCCGGCTGTGCGCGACGAACGGAACGGGCACGCCGAACCAGGCGTCAGGGGCGTGTTCGCGCGCTTCGCGCCCGCCCGGGTGGCCGTGGTTCCGCTCTGCCGAGGCCGACGGCTGGCGCAACTGGTGCCGCGACCGAACCGGGGCCCAGATGGACGACCCTTCGAGTTCGTCCATCCCCGGACCGGCATCATCCGTTTCCACCAGGAGCGGCGCCTTCGCCCGATTCCCTCCGTACCGGAACTCCCGTTCCGCGGATACCCGGTCGTCCGGAGCCGTGCGGCAGCCGTCCTCCGGTCCAAGAGGCTCTTCGGGATGCGATCAGCGACGGTACGGGCCGGCTCGTCCACCGCGTCGACGGATTCGTCCTGGTGATGCGGGACCATCAACGGCTCCCCCCTGTCACAGTGTCGGCACTACGGCGCGACGGGCCTGCCCACCGGATCGCCGTGCTACCGCCGGTACGGGCGTGTTCCCAGGGTGAAGCCGGTGGCTGGATGTGAACAGTGCGTCTACCCCGGCGCTTGAGGCGAATGGGCTGCTGTGCCGAAAGACGCACACCACAGTCGTGCGCCCCGCGCTCGGTCGCAGGGGGATGGCGCGCTACCCGCGGCCACCCGGTTGCGATGCTCCCGCAGCAGGGCGGCTCGCCCCGTCCTGGCCATGGATGCATGAGCCGGACCGCTCCACCTCCGTCAGCGGTCCACGCATGTGAGACGTGCTGCGCCGCAACTGCGGCCGGAGTGCTGGGGGCGGTGCCGGAGCCGTGCACCATCACGTTCCGAAGGAGTCGCCTATGTCCACTCTGCCTATCCCTGTTCGGTCTTGCCCTCGTGTCACCTTCACCGTGGCCGCCCCTCTCGGGCTGGAGTAGCTGCAGCAGGCGGCCGGCAGAGCCGGCCGACCAACCTGCGCAACGGGACGGGCTCCCCGTCGGCACCTCTACGCGGGCGGACGCTCAGCTCAGCGCTACGAGGCGACATGGCAGCCGTCCATCCGGCTCTCAGAGGTCGTTTTCATCACTAGTGCGGTGTTATCAGCGCCTTTGCGCCCGCTGGGGTGCTGATGCTGGTGGGACTGTCGGGTCCGTTCTGGCTTTC
>NZ_JBHXEN010000080.1:0-27931 GCF_042724695.1 Streptomyces sp. NPDC127068
GCCCCCGTCCGCACCCCCGGAACGGGAGTGGGCGCGGGGGTGGGGGGACAGTCGTGGGGGGCGCCCCCCCCCCCGGGGCCCCCCGCCCCCCGCCCCGGGGCGGCGTCGCCGTCAACACGGTGACGCGACCCGGGGCCGTGCGCTCTCCGCGGTGGCCGGGCGGGGGCGCTCGGTTCGGGGGTCTACGGCGTGGGCCGTGTGGCGGGCCCCGCAGCCCCGGCGGTCACGAGTCCGTCTCCTCCTCCCATGACATCAGCCGCGCTCCGGCGATCATCAGCTGACGGGTGAGGTCCCTCCGTACCCGGTGCAGGGTCGCGAGGCGTTGCGGAGAGGGGACCAGGCACAACAGCCGTACGTCCGGAGCCTCCGCACGGACCGCGAGCCCAGGATCACGGAACTCATGGACGCGTACGGGCTGGCCCGCCAGACCGTACGGGACGCCATCGGGGAACTCGCCGACGAGGGCCTGGTGGTCGCCGTCCGCAAGACCGGTACGGTCGTCCGGCACCGGACCCCCGTGGCCATTCCGCTCAGCCGCTACCGGCACGCCATGACCCCCACCGGCTCCGACGGGCCGTGGCAGGCGGCCACGGCCGCGCAGGGAATCGACGGCGCCATGGAGCTGATCGGCGTCGAAAGGGTTCCCGCGGACGAGGAGTTGGGTGTGCTGCTGGACACGCCCGGCGGGGAACTCGTACGCCGTTCGCGTCACGCGGTGATCCGGCCCGATGACGTCGTCCAGATCCAGCACGCCTGGTACCCGGCCCAGCTGGCGGAAGCCGCCGGGATCGCCACGGCCGACAAGGTCCGGGGCGGTGTCTACCGCGCTCTGGCGGCGGCGGGTTTCGCACCGGCCACGGTCAGCGAGACGGTGGCCGCACGACTGCCCGGCCCCGACGAGGCAACCCGGCTCCGCATCGGCGGCAAGGTGTCGGTGCTGACGGTGGAACGCCTGACCAGGGACTCGGCGGGACGGCCGCTCGAAGTCCTGCGGACCGTGGCACCCGCGGACCGGATCAGGCTGTGCTACGACGACCTTCCCCTGAACTCGGGGTCCTGAGAGCGGGCCGGGCGCGGCCGAGTCCCGGCGGTCCCGCCCGTCATGGGCCGCCGCGAGAAGGCGCCGCGCCCCTGGCTGGGGCACGGCGCCGTCCCGGTCCCCGCGGGGGGTCTCAGGTGATGGTGAACCCGGCGTACCCGTCCCGGGCCACCGCGTCGCACCGTTCCCGGTACACGTCGGCGCCGCCGGGGTACGCGAGGAACCCGCGCGGCTTTCCGGGCACGTTCGCGCCCGTGTACCAGGACTCGGCCGTCGGGTAGAGGGTGCGGCCGGCGACCTCGGCCGCGTGCGCGACCCAGGCCCGCTCCGCCTCGGCGGTCCCCTCGATCTCGGTCAGCTCCCCGTCCCGCAGGAAGCGCACGCAGTCGGTGATCCACTCCACGTGCTGCTCGATGGAGACCGCCATGTTGGTGAGCACCGAGGGGCTGAGCGGTCCGGTGACCGTGAACAGGTTGGGGAACCCGGCGCAGCCGAGCCCCAGGTAGGTGACCGGCCCCCGGGCCCACTTCTCCCGCAGCGTCACGCCGCCCCGACCCACGAGGTCGATCGTGGTGAGCGCCCCGGTCATCGAGTCGAACCCGGTCGCCAGGACCAACACGTCCGCGGGGTGCTCCTCCTCGGCGGTCCGCACGCCCTTGGCCGTGATCTCCACGAGGGGAGTGGACTTCAGGTCCACCAGGCGCACGTGGGGCAGGTTGAACGTCGCGTAGTACCCGGTGTCCAGACAGGGGCGCTTGGTGCCGAAGGGGTACGTCCGGGGCGACAGGAGTTCGGCGGTCGCCGGGTCGGCGACGGTGCTGCGGATCTTCCCCCGCACGAACTCGGCGGCGGTCTCGTTCGCCCTCGCGTCGGCCAGTAGGTCGGTGTACGAGCGCAGCACCGCGCTGAGCACGCCCTCGGACCAGGCCGCCTCGTAGCGGGCGTGGCGTTCCTCGGCCGTCACCTCCAGCGCCGAGCGGGTCGGCATGGCGAGCACGGAGCCGCCCTTGGAACGCCGTTGGGCGGCCCGGAACTCCGGGTACTCGGCCTTGCGCGCCGTGACTTCCGCGTCGGTGAGCGGCCGGTTCAGCGCGGGCAGTGCGTAGACCGGGGTGCGCTGGAACACCGTCAGCTCCGCGGCCCGGCGGGCGATCAGCGGGACGCACTGCACCCCGGAGGCCCCGGTGCCGATCACCGCGACCCGGCGGCCGGCGAACTCCACCCCTTCGCGGGGCCAGCGCGCGGTGTGGTGCACCGGGCCGGCGAACTCCTCGACTCCGGGCACCTCCGGCCCCTTGGGCACGGTGGAGCAGCCCGATGCCATGATCAGGAACCGGGTGGTGAGCCGCTGCCCGGTGTCCGTCGACACCTCCCACCACCGGGCCGTCTCGTCGTACACGGCGCGGGTGACCCGGGTCCGCAGGGTGATGTCCGGGCGCAGCGCGAACCGGTCGGCCACGTGGTGGAGGTAGCGCAGGATCTCGGGCTGGCTCGCGTACCGCTCGCTCCACACCCACTCCTGGTCCAGCTCGGGGGAGAAGGAGTACGAGTACGTCATGGACTCGATGTCGCAGCGGGCCCCGGGGTAGCGGTTCCAGTACCAGGTGCCCCCGATGTCGTCACCGGCCTCGAACACCACGGTCCGCAACCCCAGTTCACGGAGCTTGAGGAGTTGGTAGAGACCGGACATCCCGGCTCCGACGATCACGGCGTCGGTATCGGGCCGGGCGGTGGAGGGCGCGGTGAAGGTGGCGGTGGGCATGGCTCTCCTGGACGACGGGGATCGCCGCGGAACCGCCATTCCGCACACGGGGTCGCCGTCGATGCTGCGCCCGGAGCGGCCCCGCGCGCCACCGACCGCACGGGATCGGCGTGAATACCCCCCGGGTGTTGGCCGGATCGCTGCGCTCAGGGCGTCCGGGGCCGCTCGTCGCCTATCCGGACACCGTGGGGGAGGAGCCGCGGTGGCGTCCACCGGCCGGCGGGCTCCCGTCCGTCGTGCCGTCGGAGGCGCCCCGCATCCGTACCGCGCGCAGCAGGAGGAACACCGGCAGGGCGAACGGCGACAGGAGGATCGCGAAGACCAGCAACGGGCCGGTCACCCAGGGGTTGATCTTCAGGCGGCGGGCCTCCAGGAAGATCCACTGTCCGATCAACAGGTCCCAGGCGATGATCTGTGCCCAAACGGCTCCCGCCCCGTCGGCGAGCGCGGTCAGCTCGTGCATCCGGTCCAGGGTCGGCGAAGTGACGAGGGCCCACAGCTCGGGCAGGACCGGCGCGACGAGCACCGTGTAGACGACGAGGATCGGCAGCGCCGTCAGCGGCGAGGACGCGACACGCACCGTCACGCTCCAGCGCGGAGCGAAGACCATCAGCAGCCAGACGGGGGTGGCGCACCAGAAGGCGAGGTCGAACAGGAGGTCCGTCATGCCGAGGTCTCCTCGTGGGTGCGCCCGGCACGGTCCGGGTCGCTCGGGTCGGGTGGGGTGTCGGTCGCCCCGGAGCGGGTGCGGGGCGTGGAACCGAGCGAGATGCCGACGGCGAGGGCGGCGCCCAGGACGACGGCCGCACCGACCGCGAGGGTGGCGGTGTCGGGTTTCAGGAGCGGTTGGCCGCGCAGCGCCTGCCAGGTGATCAGGGCCAGGACCGCCGCGTACGTGCCCGAGGCGGCGAACACCAGCCGCAGCCGTACGGTTGCGTCCCGTAGCCGGGGCAGGTGCGGGGCGAGGGCCACCAGGGCGAGCAGCAGCAGGGGCAGCACCTGGAGGGCGTGCATCCCGACGAAGTGCGGGATGCGGAGGTCGCCGCCGGTGGTGGACCAACCGGTGAGGGGCATCGACGGTCCGCCGTCGGGCACGCCCACGCTGTGCGCTCCGACGACGTCGACCGGGCCGTTCTCCGCGGCGGCCCGCTGCTCCGGGGTGGGTTGGGGCATCAGGAAGCCGAGGGCGGCGCCGACCACCGCGAGCAGCGAACCGAGGCGCAGGGTCCAGGCGGCGGCGCGGTCCTCGATGCGGGAGCGGAAGAGCAGGACGGCGATGGTCAGCGCGCCCGTCCACAGCACGACGATGGTGACGGCCATGACGTCGTAGAGGGCGGAGTCGAAGGAGGTCTCGCGGTTGAAGTGGCTGATCTGTCCGCGGAAGACCTGACCGATGATGATCACCATCTCGACGGCGCCGGCCGCGGCGACGACGGTCCCGGCCCACCAGGCGAGCCGGTGGGCGCGGGTGGCGAGGGAGAGCGTCCACGCCAGGGAGAGCGCGTACATCATCAGCGAGAGCGAGAACTTGAAGGGCTTGAACCAGATGGGGGAGCCCGTGAGGGTGCGGTCGTCGACGAGGAGGCCGACCGCGGAGCCGATGCCCGTCACGACCATCAATGCGGCGAAGAGGAGCAGGGGGCGGTGCCAGGAGCGCCAGGAGGACATGGAGGATCCCGTTCGATGGATAGTAGCGCTATCCGCTATCTGTTGGGGACACTCTCTAGGATGGGCGGTGTGAGACGCAAGGGCGGAAGGGCGGGCGGGTCGTGCGCATCGGCGAGCTGAGCAGGAGGACCGGGGTCCCGGTGCCGACGATCAAGTACTACGTGCGGGAAGGGCTGCTCCCCGGCGGTGAGTTGACCAGCCGCAACCAGGCCGACTACGGGGACGCCCATGAACACCGGCTACGACTGATCCGGGCCCTGCTGGACGTCGGTGGGCTGCGCATCGCGGCCATCCGGGACGTCCTGGCGGCGGTCGACGACCCCGGCCGGTCGGTGCACAGCGTCCTGGGTGCCGCCTCCGACCTACTGGTGCAACGACTGCCCACGGGTGACGGACACGCCGATGACGACGGAGTGCTCGCGGCGGCCCGCCGGCAGGTGGAGGAACTGATCGCCCGCCGGGGCTGGTTGATCTACAAGGACTGCCCGGGCAACGAAGCGCTCGCCGCCGCCCTGGCGGCGCTGCAACGCGTGGGGCTCGGCGAGTTCACGGCCGTGCTCGACGACTACGCCGAGGCCGCCGAACGGGTCGCCCGGGCGGACCTCGACTTCGTGGCGACCCGGGGCGTGCTCGACGAACTGGTGGAGAGCGTCATCGTCGGCACCGTCATGGGTGACGCGATGTTCGCTGCGCTGCGCAACCTGGCGCAGATCGACCGTTCCACCCGCCAGTACGGGGGCGGCACCGGCTGAGCCGCGGTCTCCCGCGCCCGGGGCGGCCCCGTCAGGCGGGGTGGTGCTGGGCGCCCGCCTCGCACCGCTCGGCGTCGAGGGCTTCCGCCTCCTCGCGGAACGCCTGCTCCTTCGCCTGCGCCCGGTAGGCGTCGCGGGCCTCCCGCAGGATCTCCCGGGTGCGGTCGGTGGAGGCGGCCTGGGCCGACATGTGGTCCAGGACCTCCAGGTGGTTGGCCACCTCGATCTGCGAGTCGAGGTACAGCGCCCCGGTCAGGAACTCGCAGTACACCATGTCCTGCAACTCCGCCTGGGCGAAGCGGAACAGGGAGAAGGGCCCGTACGTTCCCGGGTGGGGTCCGTTGTGGAACTCGGCGATCTGGAGGGTGAGCCCGGGGGTGCGGGCGGCGGTGAGCAGCCGGTCCATCTGCTCGGCCATCACCTCGGGTCCCGCCACCGGACGGCGCAGCACCGTCTCGTCCATGATGATCCACAGGTGCGGGGCGTCCGGCTTTGCCAACAACTGCTGGCGGTCGATGCGCAGCTCGACGTGGCGCTCCACCTCTTCGGGGCGGGTGTGCCCGATGGTGCCCGCCGTCATGACCTCACGCGCGTAGTGGTCGGTCTGGAGGATGCCCGGCACGAAGTGCGGCTCGTACGACCTGATGAGCCGTGCCTCGGCCTCCAGGCTGACGTAGAGGCTGAACCACTCCGGCAGGACGTCGTGGTACCGCTGCCACCAGCCCGGCTGGTTGGCCTCCTCGACGAGTGACAGAAAGCCGTCGACCTCCTCCGCGGACGCCCCGTACATGCCCAGCAGCACATGCACGTAGGGCACCTTCAACGCCACCTCGGCGGTCTCCATCCGCCGGACGGTGGCCGCGGTGACCCGTAGCTCGGCCGCCGCCTGCTCGCGGGTCAGCTCCTTGGCCTCCCGCAGTTCCTTGAGCCGCCTGCCGAGGACGACCTGTCCGACGGTCGGCGCGGCGCGCCTTTCACTCACGTCACACCTCCCCACGTGCCGAACAAACGTGAGCAGTGTGTCATGTCGTGGCTACGCGGCGGGGCCAGTCCGTCGTTCACAGCGGAAGTGACGTTCCGGTGACGCGCCCGGCGCCGGGTGGGAACCGGGCGTTCGGGAAGAGAACAGACGGACTACGGCCGTCCGTGGTGGCGTAAGTCACACGACAAAGTCCGGTCGGAGGGGAACGCCCGGCGAAAGGTGACGCCCCGTCAACTGTCCAGCGACCGGAGGTAGTCGGAGGTGGCCCGGTCCGCCGGGAGGAACGTCTCGATCGCCAGCTCCGCGACCGTCACGTCCATGGGGGTGTTGAAGGTCGAGATCGACGAAACGAACGACAGCACCCGACCGTCGTGCTCCACCTGCATCGGCAGGGCGAAGTACGGATGGGTGGCCCCGTGCGCCGCCGGCACGCCCTCGTTGAGCACCGGGTACGCGGCCACCTCCTCGTACAGGTCCCGCAGCGCCGGCGACCGGTCGAGCGCGATCTGACGCTCCATCTGTTCCAGCAGGTGCCCGCGCCATTCGCGGAGGTTGCGGATGCGCGGGGCGACGCCCTCCGGGTGCAGGATCAGCCGCATCGCGTTCAACGGCGGGACCAACAGGTGCTCCGGAACCCCGGCGAGCAGCATCGTGATGCCCCGGTTCGCCGCGATCACGTCGTACGTGGCGTCGACGACCAGCGCCGGATACGGCTCGTAGCCGGTCAGCAGTCGTTCCAGTCCCTCGCGCAGACCGTCCAGCGCCGGATCGTCCATCGGCGTCTCCGGGAACCGCGGCGCGTAACCCGCCGCCAGCAGCAGCGCATTGCGCTCGCGCACCGGAACGTCCAGATGGTCCGCCAGGCGCAGGATCAGCTCCTCGCTCGGGCGGGAACGCCCCGTCTCCACGAAGCTGATGTGACGCGCCGACGACCCCGCGCGCAGTGCCAGTTCCAGCTGGCTCACCCGCTGCCGCTCCCGCCAGCCGCGCAACAGCGGGCCCACACCGCGCGCTGCCGGGGAGCCGGGGGAGTCGCTACGGAGGGACCGGGGCGCGGCGGGCAGTGCGGTAGTCATGCTCCGAAGGTAGACGACGGGCGCGCCCGGTGCGTGACCAGATGGGCCGCTGTGGCCGCACCTGTGACCCCTTCGGCAAGGAGAAGTCGCACCATTTGCTGAGGAAGCGGGCGGCGGTGGCGCGATCACGCCAGGGCGCGCGACGTGCAGCCGTCTCCCCCCGCGCCGAGGTGGATGTGCGTCCCGCGCGCCGAATCGGATGCCCCGCGGGAAGCGGTTTTGCCGGATCGGCAACGGGAGTGGCT
The DNA here is from genome assembly GCF_042724695.1 of Streptomyces sp. NPDC127068. NCBI lineage: Bacteria > Bacillati > Actinomycetota > Actinomycetes > Kitasatosporales > Streptomycetaceae > Streptomyces > Streptomyces sp. NPDC127068. The sequence goes on from NZ_JBHXEN010000080.1 coordinate 7,525, forward strand.
CCGCAACGCACCCCGCGCGCACCCTGACCGTACCGGCGGGCGCAACTCCGAGCGCACCGCCACCCGCGCACCCCACGGAAGGCGGACCCATGGCGCACGCACCGCACCGGCACGGCCCTGCGAACCAGGACGGCGGACACCACCACGCCCACACCATGGACTGGACGGAGCTCGCCCCGCACCTCGAACGGGAGGGCGAGACGGCCGCACCCCAGTACCGCGAGATCGCCCGCTGGATCGCCGCCTCCCACCCCGCGCCGGACCGGATCCTCGACGTGGGCAGCGGCCCCGGAGTCGTCTCCTGCCTCCTCGCCGAGGAGTTCCCCCGTGCCCGGGTCACCGCCGTCGACCCCGAGGAGTTCCTGCTCGCCCGCGCCCGGGAGCGCGCACAGCGCGCCGGACTCACGGAACGGGTCCGCACCCACCGGGCGGAACTCCCGGACGGCCTCGGCGCCCTGGAACCCGCCGGACTGGTCTGGCTCGGCCGGTCGCTGCACCACGTGGGGGACCAGCGGGCCGCGCTCGCCGCGATCGCGCAGCGGATCGCGCCGGGCGGGGTCGTCGCCCTGCTGGAGGGCGGGCTGCCCACGCGCGTACTGCCGCGGGACGTCGGATTCGGACGCCCCGGTCTCTGGAGCCGCATCGACGCCGCCGAACAGGACCGCTTCTCCGCGATGCGGGCCGAACTGCCCGGCTCCACCCGGGAGACCGAGGACTGGGCCGCACTGCTGGCCTCCACCGGGCTGAAGCCCAGCGCGACCCGCACCTTCCTCCTCGACCGGCCGGCCCCGCTGTCCGACGGCGACCGGGAGTTCGTGATCGACACCGTCCGACGCCGTCGCGAGATGGTGACCGACGTCCTCGACGCGGACGACCTGGCCACCCTCGACCGGCTCCTCGACCCCGACGCCCCCGAGGGGCTGGCCCGCCGACCGGACGCCTTCCTGCTGTCGGCGCAGACCGTGCACACGGCCGTCGCCGCACCCGCCTGACGCACGGAACCCGCCCCGGGGCACCTGAACCCGGGGCGGGAGTGCGGGCCGCGGCGCCGCCGGGGGCGCCGGACGGCTCAGGTCACGTGGAAGTCGGCCGGGTCCGGGCCCAACCGACGGTCCTCGTTCAGCGCGCTGATCGCCGCGACGTCCTCCGTGTCCAGTGCGAAGCCGTACACGTCGATGTTCTCGACGATCCGGGACGGGGTCACCGACTTCGGGATCACCACGTTCCCCAGCTGGATGTGCCAGCGCAGCACCACCTGCGCGGGGGTGCGCCCGTGCTTCTGGGCGATCGCGACGATCGCCGGCACGTCGAGCAGCCCCTTGCCCTGGCCCAGCGGCGACCACGCCTCCGTGGCGATGCCCTGCTCCGCGTGGAACTCCCGGGCGGCCCGCTGCTGGAGCCTCGGGTGCAACTCGATCTGGTTGACGGCCGGGATCACCGACGTGGCGTCGAGCAACTGCTCCAGGTGCTCGGGGAGGAAGTTCGACACGCCGATGGACGTGGCCCGCCCGTCCGCATGGATCTTCTCGAACGCCTTGTAGGTGTCGACCGCCTTGCCCAGGGCCGGGGCCGGCCAGTGGATCAGGTACAGGTCCACGTACTCCAGGCCGAGCCGTTCCAGGGAGGCGTCGAACGCGCGCAGCGTCGCGTCGTACCCCTGCTCGCTGGTCCAGAGCTTCGTGGTGACGAACAGGTCCTTGCGGGCGATGCCGGAGGAGGCGAGGGCCCGGCCCGTGCCCTCCTCGTTCCCGTAGACCGCGGCGGTGTCCACACTGCGGTACCCGGCCTCAAGGGCCGTGGCCACCGCCCGCTCGGCCTCGTCGTCCGGCACCTGCCAGACGCCGAACCCCAGCTGGGGCATCTCGACGCCGTTGTTCAAGATGATCGGGGGGACCTTGCTGCTCACGGATTCTCGATCCTTCGCGTCGTGGGTGGTCGTCAGCGCGTACGGGGTGTCCTTCCATCGTGAACGATCACGTCCGCCGGCGCATTCCGTTCGCGGGGCCGCTTTCCCGTTCCCGGCGTGCCCACACCCCACTGTGTCCCCACGGTCACCACCCGCCACTCACATCCGGTACAGCGCCTCCACCTCACCGGCGTACGCCCGCTCGATCGCCGCCCGCTTCAGCTTCCGGGACGGCGTGAGCAGCCCGTGCTCCGCGGTGCACCGGTGGGCGAGTATGCGGAAGGTGCGGATGGACTCCGCAGGCGACACCCCGGTGTTCGCGGCGACCACCGCGCGGCGCACTTCGGCCTCCAGATCGGGATCGCGGACCAACTCCGCCACCGGCGGCACCCCCTTGCCCCGCATCCCCAGCCAGTGGGCCACCGCCTCCGCGTCCAGGGTGACCAGCGCGGCCACGTACGGGCGGTCGTTGCCCACGACGAGGCACTGCGCGACCAGCGGATGGCCCCGCACCCGGTCCTCCAACGGGGACGGAGAGACGCTCCTGCCGCCGGCGGTCACCAGGACCTCGTTCTTGCGGCCCGTGATCGTCAGATGGCCGTCCGCGTCGAGCGTCCCGAGGTCACCGGTGGCCAGCCAGCCGTCCACGAGCACCGCCTCCGTGGCCTTGGCGTCGTCCAGGTACCCGTGGAAGACGTGCGGACCGTGCAGCCACACCTCGCCGTCCGCCGCGATGTGCACCCGGGTGCCCGGCAGCGGCGGTCCCACCGTCCCGCAGCGCACCCGCCCCGGCGGATTCCCCGTCGACGGGCCCGTCGTCTCCGTCAGCCCGTACCCCTCGTACACCGTGATCCCCGCGCCCGCGAAGAACAGCCCCAGCGAACGCTCCATCGCCGCACCGCCCGACATCGCGCACCGGGCCCGCCCGCCCAGCGCCCGACGCAGCTCGGCGTAGACCGCCCGGTCGTACCACCGGTGCCGGGCCCGCAGGGCCGCGGAGGGTCCGGGGCCGGTACCGAACGCCCGGTCCTCCCACGCCTCGGCGTAGGCCACCGCCGTCGCCACGGCCTTCTCGAACCGGGCGAGCCCGCCCTCCCGCTCGGCCCGCCGACGGGCCGCCTGGAAGATCCGCTCGAAGACGTGCTCCACCGTGAGCAGGAACGTCGGCCGGAACGTCGCCAGCCCGGCGAGCAGACCCGCCCCGTCCGGCTCCGGCAGATGACCGAACCGCACCTTCCCGCGGACCGCCGCCACCTGCGCCGTCCGACCGAAGACGTGCGCCAGCGGCAGGAACAACAGGGTCGACGGCGCGCCGCCCCGCCGGGGCCGGAACACCTCCCGCCACCCGTGGTAGATCGTGTCAGCCTCGAACATCAGATTGCCGTGCGTGAGCGCGCAGCCGCGCGGGCGCCCCGTGGTGCCGGACGTGTACACCACCGTCGCGATCGAGTCCGGACGCACCAGCCTGCGGTGCCGGTGGACCAGGTCGTCCGCCAGGTGCGCCCCCGCCTCGTACAGTTCCCCCAGCGCGCCCGCGTCGAGCTGCCACAGCCGACGCAGCCGCGGCAGCCGGTCGATGACGGTGGCCACGGTCATCGCGTGGTCCTCGTGCTCCACCATCGCGGCCACCACCCCGGTCTCGTGCAGCATCCACAGGACCTGCTCCGCCGACGACGTCGGGTGGACCGGGACGACCTCGGCCCCGACGGTCCACAGCGCGAAGTCGAACAGCGTCCACTCGTAGCGGGTCCGCGCCATGATGGCGACCCGGTCCCCGCCACGGACGCCCTCCGCCAACAGGCCCTTGGCGAGCGCCGTGACCTCGTCGCGGAACTCAGCGGCGGTGACGTCGCGCCAGGCGCCCGGCTCCTCCTGCCGGGCGAGCACCACGTGCCGGGGATCGGAGCGGGCGCACGCGAAGACGGAGTCGGCGAGACCGCCCACGAGCGGCGGCGACACCTCGGGCAACGGCGGGCTGGCGAACTCGCGCAACTGGGCTCCTTGTGGCGGCTCTCCCACGGCGCCGCGACCGTACCCCACCCGAACGCCCTGCGGGAGGGGGCGTCGTACCCCCCTTCCGGCGGGGGTCCCCGGCGGCGCCGACCATCCGTGCGGGCGGGCCCGTTGCCTTCGCCCGCACGTACATCGTGGCCGTCCGCCGGGCCCCGAGGCCGGGATCTGCACCGGATCGACACGGCTTCCGCCCGATCGCCACGCCGTCACCACGACCACCACCGGTGCGGGCCCGTACCGGGCACGCGGTCCGTACCGGGCATGCGGTTCGTGGCCGCCGCGGTGCAGCCGTCCACGGGGTCACTCCCCGGCCGACAGCCGCACCCGCAGGAACCGCGGCCGGTACAGCGCCACGTTCCGGTTGACCTCCGCGTGCGCCACGCCCGCCGCGGCGTCCAGCCAGTTCACGTCGTAGCTGACCAGCAGCCCGCCCCCGCCGCCCAGCGAGGGATGGGCCCGCGGGTTGTACGCGGCGAGCCCCCGGCCGCCGCCCGCGTCCTCGGGCAGCGGCGGGGTGAAGCCCCGCACGGGACCGTGCCAGGGACCGGTCGGCGAGCACGCCCAGTACCCCGCCACCGAGGTCAGCCCCTCGGTACCCGACGCCATGGTGAGCAGGGTGTACGTGTCCCCGTCCCGGACCACCGTGAACGCACTGCCCACCCCCTGCGTCCGCCCGTCCCCCACCACCGGACGCGGCGTCGCCCGCGCACCCCAACGACGGCCGTCCCAGTACCGCCACGCGCCGGGCTCCGCGAGCCTCCCCGCCGGGACCCGGGCCACGTACGCGTTCGCGCGTCCCCCGAGCGCCGAGCGGCCGTCGTCGCCGCCGAACACGTACGTCCACTCCCGGTCCGTGACGGTCGCCGTACCGAACAGCACCCGCGCGGCGGGGTCCGGGACCGACGTCTGGTCCAGCACCGTCACGACCTCCTCGACCCTGAGGTCCGGCAACGACAGCGTGGCGACCTCCGTCGCGGCGGGCACCCCGTAGATCCACGGCGACCGTCCCGGGTCCCGCGTCCACAACAGCACCCGCAGCACCCGCTCCGCGGAGCCGACGGTCCGCGGCTCCACCTGCGCGGCCACCGGCCAACGCCAACGCCCCGGCAACGGGTCGGGGAACAGCGGTGCGGGCAACGTCCGCTCCAGCGTTCCCGACGCCGACATCAGCACCCCGCTGTTGCGGACCGCGGGCGCGCTCATCTCCCGCCACGCGTGCGGTTGGCCCACCGGGTTCGGCGGCGGTCGCACCTCCCCGAGGAACGTGTCCGAGAACAGCCACAACACGCGTCCGTCCGGCAGCCGCACCGCATGGGTGCCGTCCCCGCCCGTCCAGTCGTCCGCGCGCGAGGTGTCGTCGCCGTACCGGGCGAACTCCCCGGTCACCGCGGGGTCCGGGCGCCAGGACGCAACGGTGCGCGGGGAACACGACGCGCCGTCCCGCGCACCGCCCCCGTCCCGCAATGCCCACACCGTGCCGGCGACCAGCACCGCGAGCGCCACCGACGCGCCCGCGACGGCACGGGCCGGGCGACGGGGCCGAGCCGCACGCACCTGCGGCTGCCCGGGGGCGAAGGACACGGGGGCGACGCTAGTCGCCGCGGACGGCCCGGGTCCACGGTGCGGTGAACCCCGCCCCGGGCGGTCAGGGCGCCGGATCGCCCAGCGCCACCCGACGGTCGTGCGCGTACACGTTCATCGACGACCCCCGCAGGAAGCCGATCAGGGTGAGCCCCGCCTCGTCCGCGAGGTCCACCGCCAGGGACGAGGGCGCGGAGACCGCCGCGAGCACCGGGATGCCCGCCATCACCGCCTTCTGCGCCAACTCGAAGGAGGCGCGACCCGACACCAGGAGCACGGAGCGGGACAGCGGCAGCCCGCCCGCCCGAAGCGCCCCGCCGATCACCTTGTCGACGGCGTTGTGGCGCCCCACGTCCTCACGCACGTCCAGCAGCTCCCCGTCCTCGTCGAACAGGGCCGCCGCATGCAGCCCACCGGTACGGTCGAACACCCGCTGCGCCGCCCGCAGCCGCTCCGGCAACTCCGCGATCAGCGCGGGGGACAGCCGCAGCGGCGGGTCGTCGGTGATGGCCCACCGCGCATGGGTGCGCACCGCGTCGAGGCTGGCCTTGCCGCACAGCCCGCACGACGAGGTCGTGTACACGTTCCGTTCCAGGGTGATGTCCGGAACCGGCACACCGGGGGCGAGCCGCACGTCCACCACGTTGTACGTGTTCTTGCCGTCCGCGGTGGCGCCCGCGCAGTAGGCGATCGTGCGCAGGTCCGCCGGTGAGCTCAGCACCCCCTCGCTCACCAGGAACCCCGCTGCCAGCGCGAAGTCGTCGCCGGGCGTCCGCATGGTGATCGCCAGCGGCTTGCCGTTGAGTCTGATCTCCAGGGGCTCCTCGGCGACCAGGGTGTCCGGCCGGTGGTCCACCCGTCCGTCCCGCACGCGGACGACCCGTCGGCGCTCGGTGACCCGTCCCATGTGTAACCGTCCCGGTTCTCTGCGTAGCGGCCGGCCCGTTCCCGTCCGGTGCCGTCCCGTCATTCTTCCGCACGAGGGGCGACCGCCGGCCTGGGGTCATGATCGGAGCCAACAAGACGTACGGCCGATTCCTGTCGCTTTACTCGTCCGCATATTGGCGGGTCGCTCCCCAGACTGGAACTTCCGTGATCTCACCGGAACCCGAGGGGGACTCTTGCAGGGCACGCGCATCGCGGCGCTGGGTCACTACCAGCCGGCCGGCGTCCTCACCAACGAGGACCTTGCGGGCATGGTGGAGACCAGCGACGACTGGATCACCTCCCGCGTCGGCATCCGCACCCGGCACATCGCCGGACCCGAGGAGCCCGTGGACGAGCTGGCCGCGCACGCCGGGGCCAAGGCCCTCGCCGCGGCCGGTCTCACCCCCGCCGACGTCGACCTGGTGGTGGTCGCCACCTCCACCGCGATCGACCGCTCCCCGAACACGGCCGCCCGGGTCGCCGCCCGCCTCGGCATGCCCGGCCCCGCGGTCCTCGACCTCAACGTGGTCTGTGCCGGCTTCACCCACGCCCTCGCCACCGCCGACCACACGGTGCGGGCCGGGGCCGCCACCCGCGCCCTGGTCATCGGCGCCGACAAGATGACCCAGATTGCGGACTGGACCGACCGCACCACCTGCGTCCTCGTCGGCGACGGCGCCGGCGCGGCGGTCGTGGAGCGCTGCGCGCCCGGCCAGGAGCCCGGGATCGGTCCGGTGCTGTGGGGTTCGGTGCCGGAGATGGGCAACGCGGTGCGGATCGAAGGCACCCCGCCGGTCTTCGCCCAGGAGGGCCAGAGCGTCTACCGGTGGGCCACCACCCGGCTCCCGCCGCTGGCCCGGCAGGCGTGCGAACGCGCGGGCATCGCCCCCGCCGACCTCGCGGCGGTCGTCCTGCACCAGGCGAACCTGCGGATCATCGAGCCGCTCGCCGAGCGGATCGGCGCGGTGAACGCCGTGGTCGCCCGCGACGTCGTCGACTCGGGCAACACCTCGGCGGCCAGCATCCCGCTCGCCTTCTCCAAGCTCGTCGAGCGCGGGGAGATCACTTCGGGGGCGCCCGTCCTGCTCTTCGGCTTCGGCGGGAACCTCTCCTACGCGGGACAGGTCGTCCACTGCCCCTGACCTCGTCGGCCCGGGGGTTCGGAGGGTCGGGGACGGCTGTCGGTGACGGGCGGTCACCTGGTGTGACGGTCCGGGTGCTGGTCGTCTCCCACCCCTCGGGCCTGCGGATACGTGGGTGAAACGCACTCCGAAACCTTGGTATTGTTGTCCATGTCGCCGCGGGGAACACCCCGCGAACACCACACCGGTCCGGGTGGCGGAATGGCAGACGCGCTAGCTTGAGGTGCTAGTGCCCTTTATCGGGCGTGGGGGTTCAAGTCCCCCCTCGGACACCAGCAGGGACGTTCACGAGATCGTTCCGAAGCGTTCACGAAGTACCGGTCGAGTCATGTGACTCACCGGTACTTCGTCGTTTCTGGGGCCTCGTGCCTCGTGATCGGCTCGATGAGCCCTGGTGGAGGGGCGGATCGAACTGCCCCTCCATCCGACCTACCGACCGGTGTCCTCGGTGTCGTGGGCTGAGCCGGTCCCGGCTTCGTGGGCCCGAGCGAGCTCGGCCAGCGCGCGGCGGTCGACCTTGCCGTTGCCAGTGCGCGGCAGCCTCGGCAGCACGTGCACCAGGTCGACGATGGCGTGCCGCGGCAGCAGGGCCGCGCTGTGGCGCTTGAGGTCCAGCAGGGACGGGGCGAGGTCGCGGGCAGGCACCAGGAAGGCCACCAGCGTGGCGTCGATGCTGTGCCCGACGACCGTTGCCGCGGCCTCTGCCACTCCGTCGTGACTCTGCAGCGCGGCCTCGATCTCGCCGAGCTCGATCCGGTGGCCGCGGACCTTGACCATCGCGTCGCGGCGGCCGACGTACTGGAAACCCCCGTCTGGGAGAACCTGTGCGATGTCCCCGGTGGGGTAGCTGTCGCCGGCCAGGGGCGGGCGGCCCCAGTAGCCGAGCATGACGGTCGGGCCGGAGACGATCAGCTCGCCCTCCTCGCCCGGTCCGACGGGCCGGCCGTCGGGGCGCACTGCCGTCACCGTGTCGCCGGAGCACATCCGGCCGATGGGCACCGGTACGGTCCGCTCCGGGTCGATCCGGTCGACCTCGTGGTAGGTGCAGACATTGGTCTCGGTCGGCCCGTACAAGTTGAGGAACCTGGCGTACGGCAGGTGCGCCCGCAGTCGGCGCAGCGGGTCGACGGGGAACGCCTCGCCCGCGAACAGCACCGCCCGCAGGGTCGGCACCGAGGTCTCCAGCAGTTCGCCGTGCCGCATCATGAGCAATAGTGCGGCCGGCACCGAGTACCAGACTGTGATCTCCCGCTCGGTCAGGAAGCGGACGAGCTCGCGCGGGGCGTAGGCGGCGTCCTGCGGCACCAGGTGCACCGAGGCACCTACCGCGAAGGCGACGTACAGGTCGAGCACCGACAGGTCGAAGTGGAGCGGGGCGTGGTTGGCGAACCGGTCCGCCCCGCTCGCCCGTAGTTCGACGGCGGCCCAGTCGACGAAGGCGAGCGCATTGCGGTGGCTGAGGCAGACGCCCTTCGGGTCACCGGTGGAACCGGAGGTGTAGAGGATGTACGCGAGGTCGTCCTCGCCGCGGGCGGGCTGCGGCAGCGGCGTGGCGAGCGGCTCGGGTTCGGCCTGCGGGACGTGCTGCCAGGGAGAGCCCTCGGGCCAGGCGCTCAGGAGCGGAGGCTGCTTGCCGAACTCGTCCAGTTTCTTGGCCCGTTCGGGTGCCGCGACCAGGGCGGTGGGGGCGCAGTCGGACACGAGGGAGGCGATCCGGCGCGGCGGGGCGTGCGGGTCCAGCGGGACGTAGGCGGCGCCGAGACGCAGGACGGCCTGCATCGTGGCGACGGCCGCCGCCGACTTGTCGAGCCAGATCCCCACACGGTCGCCCTCGCGCACCCCGAGTGCGGCCAGCGCCAAGGCGATGCGGTCGGCCCACCGGTCGAGGCGGGTGTAGTTGAGTTCGCCGTCCGGGCCGACGACGGCGAGGGACTCGGGGGTGCGCAAGGCGGAGTCCCGCACGAGCTGATGCAGCATCACAGCCCCATCTCCACAGCGACGATCTCTCGCTGCAGCTCCGAGGTGCCAGAGAAGACGGTGGAGGGCAGGGCGTCGCAGAGCGCGACGTCGATGCCGGTCTCCTCCAGGATTCCTGCGCCGCCGAACAGGTGGACCGCCTCCAGCGCGGTCTGCACCGCGTTCTCGCTGATCGCGATCTTCGCCATGCTGACGTCGAGGACGGCGCGGATGCCCTGGTCGAGCCGCCAACAGGCCTGCCAGAGCAGCAGCCTGGCCGCTTCCAGTCGAATCCGGGCGTCGACGAGTCTGTGTGAGACGGCCTGGTTGGTGCCGATCGGCCGCTTGAACTGCCGCCGGGTGGTGGCGTGTTCCACGCAACGGTCGATCAGCCGTTCCGTCCGGCCGTTGTAGGCGGACAGCAGGCAGGTCCGTTCCCACTGCATCGAGCGCTGGAAGATCGCGGCGCCGTGGCCCTCCGGGCCGATCCGGTGCCCAGCGGTCACCCGACAGTCGTCGAGGACGACCGGGCCGGCCGGGCAGCTGCGCAGGCTCGCCTTGGGCATCGGCTCTCCGGCACGGAGGCCAGGGGTGTCACGCTCGATCAGAAAGGCGCTGATGCCCAGGTGGCCCAGGGACGGGTCGGTGACGGCGTAGACGACGAAGACGTCGGCCACCGGACCGTTGCTGACGAAGGACTTGGTGCCGTTCAGTACGTAGTGGTCGCCGTCGCGCACCGCGGTGGTGCGCATCGCGTTCACGTCGGAGCCGGCCTCGGCCTCCGAGACGGCGTTCCCGGCGATCCACTCCCCGGAACAGAGCCTGGGCAGCACCCACTCCCGCAGGCCGTCCTCGGCGAACTCGGCCACGGGGATCGCGCACGCGAAGGTGTGCGCGCAGGCGGCGAACACCAGCCCCAGGTCCGGCGCGCCCCGGCCGAAGGCGTCCACCAGTCGGGCGGTCTCCAGGGCGCCGTACCCGGAACCGCCGTGCGCGCCGGGAATCGGCAGCACGAGCAGTCCGAGCTCGGCGACCGACTGCCACTGCTCCCTGGTGTAGTAATCCTCATCGGGCCGGGGCCACGTGCTCAGCTCGGTAACGATTCGGTCATGCCTGTCTTGAAGAGTCGTATCCCAGTGAAAATCCATGAAAGCCCATCCGCTTTGTCGGCACGCCATGGGGTCAGGCAGCAGGCGGAAAAGCGACCCTTGACATGCGTCGCGCGTAATTAGTATGGTGAGATGATTCTCTATCAAACTAGACGGGGGATACAAGGGAGAATGATGACGGATGCCGAGATTTTTGACGATATCAAGGCGTTCATCGAAGATAAAGGACTCATGGGGCAGGGAACGATTGAGTCGGACACTCCGCTGTTGGAGTGGGGAATTCTTGACTCGCTGACGCTAGCACGGCTCACCGCCCACGTGGAAGCCCGCTATGGAATTGCCGTCCCGAGCGGCGTCAGTTTCGGAGAACGCTTTCGCAACCTGAACAGTATCGTTGAGTTCATTGACGAACTGCATGCGGACGCCGATTCTGCCGGCGGGCTCACCTGATCTGGTCAACTCCTGTACCAGTGAAGGCAGTCGACGTCGACACTCGATAAGGATGTGCGATGAGTGCGCGTTTACCGCTGTCCGCCGCCCAAGCCGGCGTGTGGGTGGCCCAGCAGCTCGATCCGGGCGACCGGTCGTTCAACATAGCCGAATTCTGTGAAATACGCGGCGACCTTCAGCCGGAACTTTTCGAGAGAGCTGTCCGGGAAATAGTCTCGGAGACCGAGGCGCTGCGTGCGAGATTCGGCATCGACGAAATCGGGCTCGGCCAGTTCATTACCGACCCGGCGGACTGGTCGATGAGTCACGTCGACGTCTCCGGAGAAGCCGACCCGAATGGCGCAGCACATCGGCGGATGGCCGCCGAGCTGGCCCGGGAATACGATACGGAAACCGGCCCTGTTTTCTCGTCGGTGCTTTTCCGGGTGGGGCCCAAACTCTTCTACTGGTATCGCGCGGCACACCATGTGGCGGTCGACGGATTCGCGCTCTCGCTGATCGCGGGCCGGGTCGCCGGCATGTACACCGAACTGGTCACCGGGCGCCCCCGGCAGCAGCTGCCGCCGCACTCGCTACGGGACGTCGTCGAGGACGACGCCCGCTACCAGTCCTCCGCGGAGTTCGAGCGCGACCGTGAATTCTGGCTGGAACGGCTCGCGGGACTGCGCGGCCCGGTCAGCCCGGTCGACTGGAAGCCGTCCGGCAACCGCGACTCCATTCGCACCGGACGGCAACTGCCGGCCGAGCAGGTCGACCGGCTGCGCGCGCTGGCCCGCCGGGCGCAGGCGACCTGGCCGGAAGTCGTCATCGCGGCGGTCGCCGTCCATCTGCACCGGGCCACCGGGGAACGAGACGTGCTGATGGGCCTGCCAGTGAGCGGGCGGGTCACTCCGATGCTGCGGTGCGTTCCCTCGATGCTCACCAACGCCGTGCCGCTGCGGCTCGCGATCGCCCCCGAAGCCACCCTTTCCAGTGTGATCCGCCACACCGCAGGGGAGTTGGAGCTGGCCCGCGAGCATCAGCGCTATCCGCAGGAGCGCCTGCTGCGGGAGCTGCCCGCCATCCCGGACGGCCGACGCCAGTTCGGCGTGGACGTCAACATCATGGCGTTCAACTACAGCTTCAGCTATGCCGGTTGTCAATCGGTCACGCACAACCTGCGCAGCGGTCCGGTGGAGGACCTCACGGTCAACGTCTACGACCGGCTGGACGGCACCGGCCTGTGGATCGAGTTCGATGGCAACGCAGGGCTGTACGGGCCCGCCGAACTGGCCGAGCAGCTCGACCGCTTCGTCGAGCTGCTCGGACGGTGGTCCGCGGAGGACGCCGACCGGACGATCGAGGCACTCCAGGGACCGTCGCATGAGCCCTGACCGGGCACGCCCGTACGAAACCCCGTGCTGGCCACACCCCCGGAGTGGTGGCAGCACGCTCCTGCGGGGACGGGCGGGTTCCGCACACTTGAGGGCATGGAGACGATCAGCGACACCGGCCGGCCCCCGGCCATCGAGATCCGGAACTTGACCCGTCGTTACGGCGGTCGGGCCGTGGTGAACGACGTGAGCTTCAGCGTCGTGCCCGGTAAGGTCACCGGTTTCCTCGGCCCGAACGGCGCCGGCAAGTCCACCACCATGCGACTGCTGCTCGGTCTCGAACGCCCGGATCTGGGAACCGCGTTGATCAACGGACGCCCGTACGCCGACCTCGAACGTCCCATGTTCGAGGTCGGCGCGATGCTGGAGGCCAAGTCGTTCCACAAGGGCCGCTCAGCCCGTAACCACCTGCGCGCGCTCGCGCAGTCGCACGACCTGCCGGACGAGCGGGTCGACGAGGTGATCGCCACCGTTGGCCTGGGCAGTGCCGCCGGGCGCCGGGCCGGCGGCTTCTCCCTGGGCATGGCCCAGCGCCTCGGCATCGCCGTCGCGCTGCTGGGCGACCCCGACATCCTCGTGCTCGACGAGCCGGTCAACGGCCTCGACCCCGAGGGCATCCTGTGGATCCGCAACCTGATGAAGTCGCTGGCTGCCGAAGGACGCACGGTGCTGGTCTCCTCGCACCTGATGAACGAGATGGCGGTCACCGCCGAGCACCTGCTGGTCATCGGCAAGGGCCGGCTGCTCGCCGACTGCAGCACCCTCGAGTTCATCGAGAGCCACACCGACCCCGAGGTCTACGCGGCGACCCCGGCGGTCGCCCGGCCCGGAATGCTGGAGGAGGCGTTCATGCGGCTGACCTCCTCCAGCGCCGAGTACACCGCCACCTGATGAAGGCCCGGCCCCGCTGCCCGCGGCAGCGCCCGCCCGGCCCCACCCGGCAGTCAGTCCGCCGGCCCCTCCGGGGCCGGCAGGAGCAACCACTCACGAAGGAGAACCTCCCACCATCATGGCCGCTGTCGCCGTCGACCGACCCGGTGTCCGACCGCCCCGCCCCGCCGGCCCGCCGGGCTTCAAGGCCCTGCTGCGCAGCGAGCGGACCAAGCTCACCAGTCTGCGTTCCACCTGGTGGTCGCTGACCGCCATGATCGTGCTGAGCCTCGGCTCCACCCTGATCGTCACGGCCGTGATGACCTCGCGCTGGCACGGCCTGGACGAGGGAGCCCAGGCCCAGTACCGCGACGACACGATCGGGATGGTCCTCCAGCCGGGCGCCCAGTGGGCCCAGGTGGCCGCCTGCGTGCTGGGCGTCCTGCTGATGGCCTCCGAGTTCTCCACCGGGATGATCCGCTCCACGATGCTGGCCGTTCCGCGGCGCACCCCCGTACTGGTCGCCAAAGCGGTGGTCTTCGGCGCGGCGCTGTTCGTGGTCGCCCAACTGATCGCCGTGCCGTCCGTTCTCATCGGCGCCACGCTGACCAACGACCACGCCTCGCTCTCACTCGCGGACGCGACCACTCTGCGGGCACTGCTCGCCTTCGGCGTCTACATCGCCCTGACCGGTGTCATCGCGGTGTCGATCGGCGCCCTGGTGCGCCACCCGGCCGGAGCCATCAGCCTGGTCCTGGGCCTGCAGTTCATCCTTCCCGGGGTGCTCGGCGTGCTGCCCCTCGACACCGGGAAGTACCTCTCCGGGGCGCTGCCCCTCAACACCAGCGTGATGATGAGCACCGGGGCGAACCCGGCGCTGGTCTACACCCCCCTGCAAGGGTTTCTGATCATGCTCGCCTGGACGGCGCTGCTGGTCGTGGCCGCCGGGCTCTCGCTCAAGAAACGCGACGTCTGACCGGCCGGGGAACCCGTGGGACATCACCTGCTCCGGGAACCGCTGGCGGCCCGATCCTGGCGGGAGTTGACGTACTCCCTGCTGGGGCTGCCGCTGGCGGTTCTCGGGCTCGCCGTGCTGCTGCTGCCGGGGCTGGTCGTCCAGTTCTCGGCGGGCATCCTGGTCGTCCCGATGCTGCCCGTCTACCTCACCCTGGCGCTGGCACTGGGCCTGCTCCAGCGACTGCTGGCCCGCTTCCTGTTGGATCTGGAGATACCCGAGCCGGCCAGGCCGCGGCGCCGCCCCGGGCTGCTGGGCCTCCTCGCGTATCACCTGGGCGACCCGGCGAGCTGGCGGGCCGTCCTCCAGCTGCTGGTGCGCGTCCCGCTGGGGACCGCCCAGTTCGTGCTGGGCTTCGGCTGGTGGGCCTGCGGCGCCCTGCTGCTGGCCCACCCGCTGCTGTGGTGGATACTTCCCCGCACGTCGCCCCCGACCGGCTGGCTGTGGCCGCTCGGCTCGTACGGCGGCCGGCCGTGGGCCCAGGACGTGGCGGTGCAGTCCGGCGGCCTGCTCATGCTGCTCGCCGCGCCCTGGCTGACCCGCCTCCCGATCGCTGTGGACCGGCTGCTGTTGCCGCCGCTGCTCGGGCCCTCCGCGGTCGCCCTGCAACACGCCCACCTCGTCGAGAGCCGCGAGCACGCCATCAACCAGGCGGCGGCCACCCTGCGGCGCATCGAGCGCGACCTGCACGACGGCCCTCAAGCCCGGCTCATCGCCCACGGAATGCGGCTGGGACAGGCCGAGTCCAGACTCGTCCGGGGCGACCAGGAGGCCGCGCTGCAGGTGCTGCGGGAGTCGCGGCAGGAGACCCGCGCCATCGTTCAGGAGCTGCGCGAGTTGGTCCTCGGCATCCACCCGCCCGCCCTGGACTCCGGACTGGCCGCGGCACTGGCCACCCTCGCGGCCCGCGCCCCGGTGCTCACCACGGTCCAGGTGGATCTCGCGAACCGGCCCCCGGCGGCGGTGGAGACCATACTTTACTTCGCCGTGGCCGAGCTGCTGGCCAACGCGGGCAAGCACAGCGGCGCCGGGAGCGCCGCTGTGACCGTGCTCTCCATCGGCGGCGACCTGCGCTGTCTGGTCACTGACGACGGGAGGGGCGGCGCCCGTACGGACGGCGCGGGCAGCGGTCTGCGTGGACTGGCCGAACGGGTCCGCACCATGGACGGGGAACTGACCGTCGACAGCCCGGCCGGCGGCCCGACCACCGTCACGATCGACCTGCCCGGCTCGATGTGGCCCAGAAGATGACAAGTACTTCGAGGAGTGGGATGCGAGTAGTGATCGCGGAGGACATGGCCATCCTGCGGGCGGGCCTGGTCCAGCTGCTGGAGGACGAGGGCCACGAGGTCGTCGCCGCCGTTCACGACGCCGAACGGCTCAAAGCAGCGGTCGCCGAGCACAACCCGGACGTGGTGGTCTCGGACATCCGGATGCCCCCGACCCACACCGACGAGGGGCTGCGCACCGCCCTCGAACTGCGCCGCGAAGCACCCCGGTTGCCGGTGCTGATCTTCTCCCAGTACGTGGAGGCCCGGTACGCCGCCCGGCTGCTGGGCAGCGGCTCCGCGGGAGTCGGCTATCTGCTCAAGGAACGGGTCCTGGACGCCCAGGACTTCGTCGACGCACTGGGCCGGGTGGCGGCGGGCGGCACCGTGCTCGACCCGGAGGTGGTGGCCCAGCTGGTCGGTGCCAGCCTCAGCCGGAGCGCGGTCGACACGCTCACCCCGCGCGAGCGGGAGGTCCTGGGGCTCATGGCGGAGGGCCGCTCCAACGTGGCCATCGCGCGTCAACTGGTGTTGAGCGAGCGGTCGGTGGAGAAGCACGTCGCCAACATCTTCACCAAGCTGGACCTGCCGGTCTCCGAGACGGACCACCGCCGAGTGCTCGCGGTGCTGCGCCACCTCGGGTCGTGAGCACCCGGCGCGGACACGAACCCGGCCGGGTCCCGGCCGGGTCACCGCGGTGTCATGGCCACCGGCAGGCTGCTCATGCCGACCAGCAGGTTGGAGTAGACCCGCCGCGGCTCGCCGTTCGGCTCCACGGACGCCACCAGGTCGCGCAGCGCGGTGAGCATGGCGGCGATCTCGGCCCGCCCCAGGTAGGCACCGACGCAGAAGTGGGGACCATACCCGAAGGCGATGTGCTTGTTGGGCGTACGGGTCAGGTCGAAGCGCATGGGCTCGGCGAAGACCGTCTCGTCCATGTTGGCTGAGCTGTTCCACAGCGTGACGATGTCGCCGGCCCTGATCACCTGCCCGCGGTCGCCGACCGGAATGTCCTCCAGGGCGGAGCGGCCGAAGTGGATCGCGGGGGTCGTCCAGCGCAGGATCTCCTCCACGGCGGTGGAGATCTCGACCCGGCCGCTCTGCAGCGCTGCGAACTGCTCCGGGTGCTCGATGAAGGCGCGGACGGCCCCGGTCATCGAGAGCCGGCTGGTCTCGTCGCCGCCGAGGATCAGGCTGTAGCAGTTGACGACGATCTCGTCCATGGTGAGCGGCCGGCCCTCCAAGGTGCCGGTCGCCAGCACACTGATCGCATCGGTGCCGGGGTTCCTGCGGCGCTCGACAGCAAGCGTTTCGAAGTAGGCGAGGATGTCGTTGCGCGCCTGCCAGGCGACCGCAGGGGACTGCACCGCCCCGTCCGAGCCGAGAGCCGCCTCGGTGTACTCGAGCACCATCGGACGGTCCTCCTCGGGTACGTCCATCAGGTCACAGATCGCGTTGAGCGGAATGTGCGCGGCGACGTCCTTGGCGAAGTCGCACTCCCCGCGTTCAGCAGTCTCCTGCACCAGCTTCCGGGTGGCCGCCTCGATGTTCGCCACCACGCCGGTCAGCACCCGCGGCGAGAACGCCTTGAGGAGGAGCTTGCGCAGGTCGGCGTGGCGCGGGCCGTCCGTCACGGCGGCCATCATCCCCGCGGCGGAGTCCCCGCCGAGCAGCAGCGCGCCGAGGACGTTCCCCTTCTCCGAGGTGAGCCGCCGGTCGCGGTAGAGCTCCGAGACATCGGTGTGCCGGCTCACCACCCAGAAGCCCTCGGCGCCGCCCACCGGACGGTGCCGATGGAACGGCTGCTCGTGCCGCAGCCGCTGCCACACCCCGGTGAGGTCGTACTCGGCGTGGGTGCGCGGGTCCGTCAGGTCCAGGACGTCGATCGCCCCGGGATCGAACGTGCTCAGGCTGGGCATAAGAAGTGACTCACCTTCGGTCCCGTGGGTTGGTGTAGAGCCGGGCCTCGAAGTACTCGCTGTCCGGCGAGGCGAGCGTGCAGCCGAGCTGCGACCACGACTCGCGTCCCGCCAGGACGGAGACGAGCGCCGAGGCCACGAAGCACAGCACGGCGGTCCGCGGGGCACGGGCGAGGGACGCCTCGATGTTGTCGATGACCCGCTCGGCGACGGCCGTCGAGAACGGTTCGTAGAAGTAGAAGAATCCGGCATCGTCGGGAATGTCGAACTCCCGGGCGTCCTGGCACACGACCTCGAAGGTCTGCGGGCTGCCGGATACCTCGGAGTACTGCCCGATGTTCTTCCGGGCAGTTTCGCAGAGCTCGGCGGAGAACTCCACACCGATGATCCGGCGGAAGGGGTAGTCGGCTGCCACGAGCAGGACGCGGCCCTTTCCGGAGCCGAAGTCGACGAACGACATCGACTCATACCGGACGTTCGCCGCCGAGATCACCTGGCGGATCGTCTGGACCGGTGTCGGGGAATAGCGCGAGTTGTTCACCAGGGTACTGTCATCGGCCTCCCGGATTTCCCAGGGCTCCACTGGCCGACTCGTCTCGACGCCGAACAATGCGTCGAATCCTTCGGTGTCGTCGATTTCGGCCAATTCGATGTCGAACCGCTGCTGCATCGCCAGCAGATCGAGTGCGCTGCTTCTGGCGTTGTTCTCCAGCATGAATCCTTGCACGTCCCTCGGGGTCGAGCGGGATGCGGCCCCTGCGGCATCCCGCGGCAGTCGACAGGGCGGTCCCCTGGGCTGACGGTCGACTGTGGTCGTGGTTGACGGATCGTCAGCAGCCCCAGCAGGTAAGGCACTTGACCACGTTAGGCGATCTCGACGTACTGATCTATGACCTGGATCACCCCGGCTGAAACGCATGTTCGGCGGGGGGCGACCCCAGCACCCCTGCCATGGACCGGGAGGGGGCGGACTCCGAGCGGCCACCGGCACAGTGCCGTCCGGCCGGCCCGCGCGAAGCCTTCGAGGCGAACAACGAAAGCGGCTGAGCTGTAGCGAAGTGGCCACGAGGAAGCAGTTTCAGACGGATCGTCAGCAGGCGAGCCGGACGGTAGAACTTGCCTTGACGCGCTCCGGCTCGGTTGATTTAATCGCGCTGTGATCCTAAGTGCTAGGCACATCAAAACGCACGGGGGCGATGATGGAACAGCACGTTCGACGCAGATGTAGACGGGCCGTATCCCCGATTCATGCAGGCTCATCGCTGAACTCTCTCTCCTGAGTTTCCAGCGACCTTCCGCGTGACGCAGGCGGCCAGCCGCTTCCCTGCATAAATTCACTTGACTCAGGCGTCTTTGTTTCGCCTGGATGGCGTCGTACTCACGCGCACCCATTCCCGAGGTCCTCGCCGCGGTGCCGTCGGCACGCCTATTTTCTGGCGGATTCCGATCCATGCCGTCCGCGCTCGATCGGCTTGCCTGCATGCCCTTTTGGCGTACGCAATCGCTTTTCCTCGATGACTTGGCCAGACGACTACCGGCTGCCGTGACCGGCGTCGGGCAGGAAGAAGGAAGCACATCGTGATCCCGTTGTCCTATGCGCAGCGCCGGCTCTGGTTCCTGCACAAGCTCGAAGGTCCGTCGGCCACGTACAACATGCCGCTGACGCTGCAGCTGACGGGCGAGGTCGACGAGGAGTCGCTGCGTACGTCCATCCACGATGTGATGGAGCGTCATGAGTCCCTGCGTACCGTCTTCCCTGAGGTCGACGGCGAGCCGCGCCAGGTGGTGCTGGATTCCGCAGACTTCCCACTCGCTTGGGAGAGTCGGGAGATCGGGGAGGAGGAACTTGCCGGCGAGCTGAAGGCGCTCGCGCGTCACACCTTCGACCTCTCCTCCGATGTGCCCATCAGGGCCTGGTTGTTCCGGCTTCGGCCCGACAAGTGCGTCTTGATGCTGCTCATGCACCACATCGCCGGCGACGGCTGGTCGATGGGCCCGCTGGCCCGCGACGTGCTGGAGGCGTACACCGCCCGAGTCGAGCGGCGCTCCCCCCAGTGGCCCGAGCTGCCGGTCCAGTACGTCGACTACACCCTCTGGCAGCGCGAACTGCTCGGCGACGAGTCCGACCCGGACAGCGTCTTTTCCCAGCAGGTCGCCTACTGGGTCGATCGGCTCGCGGGTCTGCCCGCCGAGGTGACCTTCCCCGCCGACCGCCCTCGACCCGAACTGGCTTCCTACGCGGGCGCCCAACTGCGGTACGAGCTGGACGCGGAGCTGCACCGGCGGCTGGTGGAGCTCGCCCGCGGTTCCAACACGACCGTCTTCATGGTGCTGCAGGCCGGCATGGCGGCGCTGCTGACCCGCTTGGGCGCGGGTACGGACATCGCGCTGGGCAGCGGTGTCGCCGGCCGCACCGACGAGGCGTTGGACGATCTGATCGGATTCTTCGTCAACATGTTCGTCCTACGTACGGACGCCTCGGGCGATCCGGCGTTCGAGGAACTGCTCGGACGCGTACGGGCATCCAGTCTCGCCGCGTACGAGCACCAGGACGTGCCCTTCGAGCGCCTGGTGGAGCTGCTGAACCCGCACCGCACCGCGGCCCACCACCCGCTGTTCCAGGTCGCGCTGGTCCTCCAGAACGCGCCGACCGAGGACTTCCAGCTTCCCGGTCTTCAGGTACAGGCGGACGTCGTCGGCTCCGGAACCTCCCGCTTCGACCTGCTGTTCTCCCTCAGCGAGCACCACGATCCGACGCGGGGCCCGATGGGCGTCGAGATCCACGTCGAGTACTCGACCGACATCTTCGACCGTTCGACGGTCGAGGGTGTGTTGGCGCGGTGGGTGCGGTTGCTGGAGCAGGTGGTGGTGGACCCGT
>NZ_JBHXEN010000081.1:0-27803 GCF_042724695.1 Streptomyces sp. NPDC127068
CGTCACATCAAAACGCGCCACACGCGAGTTCTACCAGCCCCACCCAGCACACCACCGAGCCTTGAAGAGATCCGAACTTCGAACAGTTCCTAGTAGTGCTTCGTTAGGTTCTGTTGCGGGGCAGGCGGCGGCCGCAGGTGGTGCAGGTGCCGGTCCAGCACTGCGGCAGGTCCTGGAATGCGTCGAGGACCTGGTAGAGCGTCAGGCCGGCGTGTGGGCTTTTGGGTCGAGCCGCCGCAGGGTGAGGAATTCCTGGGCGGTGGTGACGAGGGTGACGTGGTGGTGCCAGCCGCGCCAGGTGCGGCCCTCGAAGTGATCCAGGCCCAGACCGTGTTTGAGCTCGCGGTAGTCGTGCTCGATGCGCCAGCGCGTCTTCGCCCAGCGGACCAGGTCGGCAATCGGTGTGGTGGCGGGCAGGTTCGTCATCCAGTATCCGGTCGGTCCGTCCGCGTCTTCGGGCTGTTCGACCAGCAGGGTCCGCAACGGGAGGGCGCCGTCCCAGCGGCTGCGTCCACCGGCCTGTTCCTGGGCGGTGCGGCAGGCTTCCTTACCTGACGGCCTCACCTCGAGCACAGCGAGACGGGAGGTCATCAGGCCCTTGCTGCCCTGCCTCCAAGCGACCTCTTCGAACGAGGTGTCCGGGGTGACGAACGCGGTCAGGGGCTGGGCCGACTCGCGGTAGCGGGGCAGCGTGGGCGGCCCCAGCCCACTGTAGGCGGGCTGGAAAGGCTCGGCCGCGGCCGGCCGGACGATCTCCTTGGGGTCGACCGCCATCACATAGGACCATCCGCGTTCCTCCAGCTCCAGCCGGAAAGACACGCTGCGGCCGTAACCGGCATCGGCCACGATCACCGGCACCGCAAGGCCCTGCTCGGTCAGCCGGTCCGGTAGCCCCAGAGCCAACCGGCCCTTGGAGACGTGCCCGACCTCGTCCGGACCCCGGCCCGCCAGCGCCGCCGGACATCACCGGCCCATTCCTCGGGCAGGAACAGCTCCCACTCCAGCGGGCACGACGCCGTGTCGATTGCCGCGTGAACGCTGACCGCGACCTGGCAGTTCGCCCGCTTGCCCAACGCTCCGCAGTACTGCCGGTCCACCCCCACCGACGCCGTGCCGCACTTGGGGAACGACGCATCGTCGACCACCCACACCTCAGGCCGGATCGCCTCGCACAATTGCTCGGCGATCTGATTCACGAACTGCTGCAGAGCCTGCATGTTCCCGTCCGGCAACCGCTCAGCCGTCGGCTGGACCGACTTCCGCCGGCCGTCCAGCATTAGACCCCGCAGATAACACCCGCCCCACCGCCGCGGAAGCGAGGCGAACACATCGGCAACGAACTCCGACAACTCACCCCGGAGCCGTTCCCCCCAAACCTCATATCCGAAAGAGGCCCACCACCAGCCGAGATCACCCGACGCAACGAAGCACTACTAGCCGGGTACCCACCGTCACGGCCTCACCAGCAGTGCCCAAACCGCCAGCGGCCATGGCCCATCGGCCGCTACGGACACGTCGTCGACCCTTGAGATGGACGAAGTCGGCTACCTCGAACTCAACCGCCGCAGCGCCGAGATGCTCTTCCAGATTTTTACACCGAGCGTGAGGAAAAGAACGGCACGTGATCGCCTCCAACGAGGCGGCCACGGGCTGGCCAAGGACGTTCACCGATCCACTGCTCTGCGCGCCGCCGTCGACCGGAACACCCTCAACGCCATCCTCATCGAGTCCTACCGGCTGGAGCGCACCAAAGCGAACGCCAGGGTGAAGTAGCCGACCGGCCTCACGAGGGCGGAGGAATCTCCCGGACGAGCCCCAGGGCGTCCCCCAACCGCAAGGCCAACGACCGGTCACCATACGTATCCGCAAACCCCCGGCTCGACACCTGTGGCCGCCCCCGGCAACGTCGAGTGACACGTCACATGCCCTTCGTTCGCCACAGCCTCAGCGACCATACTGCGGATCCGTTCCGGCATCGTGGCCCGGAACGGGTTGCCCGGCCGGAGGATGCAGGTCAAGCACCGCTCGGACAGCAGCCGAATCTCGCCGGTCGCTTCATCGGCAACCGGAACACGCCGTCTCCACCGAGTCCCGGGGATCATGCATCCCGAACTCGACCGCAGTGCGCACCTCCGCGACGAGGTCCTTCCGTTGCGCCTCGGCAGCCCGCTTGTACAGGGCACCAGAGGGGGCGTCGTCGGGTCCGGCCGACGGAACGTGCTCGATGAACATGCCCGGATCCTTCCAGACCCCGGCACGTGGGCCAGTGCATCGGGTGCGCGCCGAAGGCGCCGGCCTCTGCCTGCAGGCTGTCTCCGGTCGGATGCTCGTACTGGCTGATGACGATGTACAGCAGGCGAACGGACCCGGGCGGTGCTGCCCCTGAAGGCGAGCACGGACAACAGGGACTTCCTCGCACACTCGACAGACATGCCCACGGCAGCCGGTTGACGGCGGCTTCGCCCTGCAGTTCCAACACCACCATGGTCATCGCGTCTCCCGGCATCTGAAGCGCGCAGATTTCGGCCCGCTGCTCTCGGCGGTTGTGGAAGCGGTTTTCCAGCGATGCCGCAATGATGGCGATGAACACCGCCGTGGCCGGCGGGTTGGCCAACTCGCCCAAAGCCACTCCGCAGGCTGATCGTGCACCGGCCCCCCTGAGCGTCTTGCCGATCCCTCCGCCACTCCGTCGGCGCAGAGGGCATGGAGACTGCTCTGGCGAACCAGAGACTCCACCGGCCGCATCGACACCATGGTTCAGGTCGTCCACGCAGTACCTGCTTGCAACTACTCAGGATGAATGCGGCTCACTGAGTTGATGGTGGCGATCCAGGTGGAGCAGTTGTTCGGTGCGGCTCTGGGCGAGCGGGGTGGTCCCTGGGCAGATGGTGATCAAGGTCAGATCAGTGCGATGCCCCGGTTGTCGAAGAATTGGGCGAACTGCGTGGCGGGCAGGGCCGCTGTCCGGGCTCTCGGGGTGTGTCCGGACGGGTTGCGGAAGCGTACGGTGTCTCCGTCCCGGCCGGTGACGAGTACGAGGTGGCCGCCTTTGCCGGGGGCTGGGCTCTCGGGGCGGCGGATCTCCTTATGGACGGACGCCATCACCAGTTGCCCACTGTCGAGGAGAGCGAAGAGTTCCGCGATGGTGAGGGCCGGACACACAGTCGCGGTCAGCGAGTGGACGTCATCCACGTACCGGGCGAACGGCGCGTAGATCAGCCCGCGAATGTCGCCCCCCTCTGTGTCCTCGATGTAGGCCCCGTACTCTCTGGCGCCATCGAGAAGTTCGAACATGGTGGGTGCGTCGCCCGTGTGCGCGAGGAGCGCCATACGCAGGCAGGCGATGCCACACATGTGCCGACACCATCGACGGTAAGCATCGAGGCTGAGGGCGCCGGTTTCGGCCCAGCGAGGGTCTGCATGGTGGGGGCGCCCCTCGTAGGCGATGGCATTGATCAGGTCAGGGCTGGCGTACTGCGTGATGGTGGGGAACGAGTACTCAAACACGGGCGAGGTCCTTCCAGCGGCTGGTCCAGTGCATCACTGGAAAAGTAGCCAGGTCCACGCCACCTCCGCGGATCACCACGCCGATCACTTCCGATCCCCAGTCGCGGGCTGGTCTGCAGGGCACGGCGCGCAACAAGTAGGAGGGCTTATCGTCCCCTTCGGAGCGGTTCAGCGTCTTGCTGTGACCCTGTGGCAAGAGCGACCCGGCTGCCACGCGAAGCTGCAGATCGCCGTCGAACCCGCCCACATCGGCCATGGCCACCGGAGCGACCCTCCGGGCCGTGGCCGCTGGCTGTGCCCGCGGATACCAGAACGGCTTCCGCCGAGACCTCTTTGTGGCGGGACTGCTGTTCGATATGGCCCGCATGCCGAGCTGCGGCACCTGGACCTGAGGCAAGAACTCCTACCCTCGTCCACGCCGCCCGCGCCCTATCCGGGACGAGCCCTGAGCATCCCGGCGACTGGACTCCAGGCGAGCGGGCTAACGGGACAAACGCGCCGAGACGTGGTGGGCCGCCGACGCCCGCCTAACGAGCTCGTGCATGGTTGGTGGTGAGGCGTTGGAGGGTGCGACGTGGCTTTGTGCTCACATCTGCCGCGCTGCGGCCAGGTTGGCGGATTGCTGTTGGGACAGCAGGCCGGCGACGGCCCGGACGGTGTCGCCCATGTGCTCGCGGCGGCCGAGGTGGCGGGCCAGGGCCCGCCAGTTCTTGAGGTTGGCGATGCTGTGCTCGACCCGGATACGGTGTGAGGAGTGCGCCTTGCGCCGACGTTCGTGAATCTCCTCGTACCAGTCTGGGGTACCTTGCTTGAACTTGCAGTGCGGCGGTGTCACCATCTGGCCACCGGTCTGGGGGCCCAACCCCTGGTAGCCGGCATCAGCCAGGATCTCCACCGCAGACCCGTCGGCCAGAAGCCTGACCAGCCCCAGCTGGCGGGCGTGGGTGATATCCGCGCAGCTTGCGGGACGGGCTGGACTGCACCACAGAACGCGGCCTTCGCCGTCCGTGACCACCATGGACTTGACGGCGTTCTGCTTGTTCTTGCCGGAGATGAACGTGTCCCTGCCCTTGCGTCTGGCGGCGGGCCGCCGGACTCGGATCTCCGTGCCGTCGATGATGCCGGTCTTACCGCTCGCGCGAAGATGGTCGACGACTTCGGCCAGGGACCGCAGCCGCACGTCAGGGCTGACGGTGCATCCCCGCTCGGCAAGCAGGAGTCGCACCCCACCGATGGCCCGGGTGATCGTGGAATGGTCCACGCCGAACCAACCGGCCAGCACATCGTGGGTGACCCCGTGGCGAAGCTGGACCAGCGTGGCGAGCAGTCGGTCGATGAACTTCAGCCGGTGCTTCGCGTCGGCGCCCACGGCCCGCTTCCGTGGCTTGGACGCCAGCCTGGTTTGGTGCCGCTCCTGCCACAAAGGGCCTACTTCGGAGATAAGTTCAGCGATCATGTCAGCCGACAGACCGGTGATTCGACGGTTGCCGACGATCACTGCACGGGACGCGTTCCACCACCCGACCATGATCAGCGATCAGGAGCCCGACGCCTCACCGCCAACCATTCACGAGCTCGTTAGAGTGGCGGGGTCTTGAGGAAGCGTCGGATCCTGGAACCACTTCCCATTTGCAGTCCGTGCGCGAAGCGCTCGGCCGGTCCATCCAGTTCCGCGTAGCCCCACTCTGCGCCGTACCCTGCGATCGCGTGCTCCACGGCAGGATACCGAGGGGTGCGGTTGGCCTGCTCGATAGACAACTGCCGAATGGCCGCTCCCGCAAAAGAGGGCGTCGCAGCCGTAGGCAGAGCATTGTGTGTCATGTGCATATCACCTTGAGTAGCGTTGATTTCACCGAAATCTTGTCTGGGAATGCAACGGACACGGCCACAGGTTCGCCGCCGATCGTCCGAAGCGGCAGGAGACACTCCTCGGATGCGGTGGCTCAACGAGCGCCCTGGCGGACTCTCGGCACCTGATCCCGAGCACTCCAGGATCACCGTCAGAGTCAAGCCAGGGCTGGCGCTCGCGGTGTTGCGGCCGCGCTCGCAGCCCTCACAGGACGCGCCCCTAACGGACCAGCGGGCGCTGGTGGCGGCAGAAACCGTACGCCACACCGAGGTGTACATACGCCGACGCTGGCCGGAACCGGACGCCGTTCGTCGGCCCATCCACTCGGCCCTCACCGGAGGCATCCCTGCCACCGTCCTGCTAGACAGAAACCCTACGGGTGGACCGTCTGCGCCGGCGGTGTTCATGTGGCGGCCGAGACACGGGCCCGCCCTCCGCGGGTCGCGGGGTGCACGCAGTCCACGGACCCGTCGTCCAGCGCGTCTTGTCCGCACTGCCAGGGAGAGTAGATGGTTGCCTCTTTCCGTCCCCAACAGGACTTCTCCGACTTCCTGGGGACCCACTTCATCTACACCTACGCCAACGGATGGCGGTATGAGTGGTATGCCCGCAACGAGGGGCAGTGCGACTATCGCATCCACCACGGACTGGTCGGTGGCCGGTGGGCCACCCGCCAGGCCATCGGATTGGTGCGGCTGTCCGAGGACCTCCAGTTTCAGGCCAACTGGCACGAGCCGACCGGCACGTGTGTCAGTCTCTTCTTCGATCTCACCCGGCGCCGACTGCAGGGCACGGCCTTCTTCCCTCAGTGGATTGCCGGCGACGGCCAGCATCCCGAGAGGGCGATCTGCTACCAGAACGACTTCATTGAGGACATGCGGCGCTTTCGCGATGAAGGCCCTGCCTACCCCTACGTCACCTTCTCGGAGTTCGCCACCATCACCTACATGAAGAATGTGGGCACCGACAACAACGAAGTCATCAGCATGGCCCCTGGCCAGCTCCCTGACGGCTACACCGACCGCGTCAGCTAGCTGTATCAAAGACGGTAAGTGCACCGGCCGCCGAGGCATCGAGTGGACGGGGTCAGTCGACGATGCCGACATGATGGCCGCTGTCGTCGAAGTTGGGCCACCGTCTGGGCCACCTCCGGCAACACCTGGTGCTTGAACCTCTACGCAAGGACGTGTTCGAGCCGGAGTCCGGCGAGGCACCGTTGGGGCGCGGGCTGCGGCCGGGTGGAGAGCACGAGCGGGTCGCGGACCTCGACCCCGGACTGCGACCCGCGCTGCCGCCACTGGTCGAACCGAATGAGCGGGGTGACCTGGTGTCGCCGCTGGGGTGGACCGTGAGATCGGCCCGGCTCCCTGCCCATGAGCTAACCCGGGCCGGGCACAGGGTCAACGCCGACACGGTTTCCGCCCTGCCACAGGACGAAGGCTTCAGCCCACAGGCCAACGCCAAGACCATCGAGGGCGGCCAGCACTCGGACCGCGACGCCCAGTTCCGCGATCTCAACGAGCAGGCGCGCGAGCACTGGGACGCCGGCAGCCCGTGATCGCCGATCACGGCACCGCGGCATTCGCGGTGGAATCGATCCGCCGCTGGTGGCACGGCCAGGGTCTCGACCACCCCGGCATCCCGAGCCCCGCAGATGCCGACATGGGATCCGGCCCTGCTGTCCGCCCCCCGCCCCGACCGGACTATCCCCTCGCCAACTAGACAATCTGACCCGGATCCTGGTCACGGACGGAGCCACTCGACGTGGCCGTCCGCCCTGGTTGGCTTTCCCTGGACCAAGTCCTGGCCACTGTCTTGGACCTGCGGGTCGAACCGGCAGTGGAACCCCACGCCGTAACTGCTCGGCAGGAGTCGGAGCGCCATGCACCATGCCGGTGCTTCAAGCGATGCCGTGGGGCGCAACGTCCGGTTCATACTCAGACACACGCTGGGCCGCGTACCAGCCGAGGGCGCGCACCATCGCCTTGTGGGGAGTGGGCGGGAGCAACGGGTCGAGGGGCTGCCAGGCCCGGTCGACCAGGTTCCGGGCTTCGGCCAGGCACACGTGCAGGGCCCCGCTGCGCATCAGCAGGTCGGATGCCTTGAGGGCGCCGATGTGAGTGTGGGCCCGAAGAGCCGAGCGCAGGCGTCGGCGATCGGGTCCGTCGAGGAGGCCGATGGCGTGGGCCACGGGGTAGGTGACCGTGCCGTTGGTCAGGTCTTCGGCGGGGGAACGGACGGAGATACCCCGCCGGTACTCGTCGGGGGTGCATTGTCCGTACAGGTCCATGACATCGTCGCTGATCTGGTAGGCGACGCCGATTTCCTCGAAGTATCGGGAAATCGCTTTGAGTTGCGCGTCGCTTGCACCGGCGAGGATGGCGGCGACCTCGGCGGTGCAGCGGACCAGCCTGCCCGTTTTCAGACGGTGGGTGGTGCGGATCTGGTCGAGGAGCGGACGGGGGTCGCCGGTGTGGACGGCTTCGTCAAAAGCGGCGTGGTGGCCGGCCAGGTCGAGGGCCTGTCCGGCGTGGCCGGCGCGCATGGCGCGCAGGTAGAGCTGGTAGATGCGCAACATGGTGGCCGGGTCGGCTTGCGGGACACACGCGAAAAGAGGATCGAAGCTGTAGTAGCCGAGGGTACCGGAGGTGATCGATTCGGCGGTTCCGAAGACCTCGTGGACGCTTGCCCCACCGCGTCGCGTCGGGGAGCCGTCCTGGATGTCATCAACGATGAGGGCCGAGGTGTGCAGGAGTTCGGTGGCCGCGGTCAGCGGGCGGTAGGGCTCGGGGTCGGTGCCGAGCAGGCTCAGGACGGTCACCGCGATGTAGGGGCGCCACGACCGTCCGGGGTTGTCCAGCAGGTGCAGCACCGGTACGACCACGGCTTGGTGGAGGCGGGCGTGTGCCGTGGCGTCCAGTTCCGTACCGTCGTGGGTGCCGGCGAGGACGTCGAGCGCGGCGGTGTCGGCCGGATCTACCGGATACAAGGCGGCGGCTTCCGCGCGGGCGATGTCGTGGCTGCGGCGCATGTAGTGCTCGATGTCGCCGATGGTGTTGTCCGGGAGGGTCTGTACCAATGCCGTTCCGGTCACGGGCAGCCCCTTCATGGTGCCGTGCGCGGTAGCCGAGCTCTCCCAGAAGGCCCGCCCCACGGTGAGCGTGCGAATCTCCCGGGCGGCAGCGGGAGCGGTGATCTCGACGTCCAGGTCGAGTGTGGGCACGCACACCCGTATTGCGGTCGGATACGTGTTGAGGGTGACCACGGATGTCCAGTGCCGGATCGGTTGCCAGATCAGATCGTGGTGGCTGACGGCGCCGTCCGGATCGACGGCACTCGCGCGCGTGAGGACGGGTGGGGTGCCGGGGTCGGCGGCGCACGCGTGGGTGGCACTGATCTCCCAGCCGTTGGCGAGTTGAATGCCGGCCCGTTCCCAGGTGTGGTCTACCAGCCCTCGCAGGTGCTGATTGTCGTACTGGGCGGTGCCCCAGTGCTGCTCGAACCAGGCGTGCCCCTCCACCTGCTTCAGTGTGCCGTCGCTGGTGAGAAGGGTGCCGTGGACTTCCAGGCGGGGAAGGAAGCACGAGGTGAGCCCGCCCGCGTCGCGGGGGAGGCATCCTTGCGGATTGAACTGCGCCACCGCCGGTTTGACCGGGGTGAGGAGCAGGTCGAAGCAGGCCCGCTCCTGGAACGCCAGGCGGAAGCTCCCATCCTGCTCGCGGCGGAGTGCCGCCACCTCGCCCGCAGCGATGTCCAGTTCCCCGGCCGACTCCGTCACCGGCTCGTGGAGGAGCCGATCGGGAAGAAGGGGGCCCTGGGCCAAGGCATCTGCCAACGCGGTACGCACCCGCGGGTCCATGGACTGGTCATCGCTGATTGCTTGACGCACGACACGCAGCGCGGCAGGCGTGACCCAGGTGCCGTACGTCAGCCCCTGCTGGCCGTGGTGAGTCAGGCAGAGACAGTATCCGGGCCCGTCGGCGGGATTCCGGGCATCGTGATGACGCACGACACTCACGGTGCAGGTATGTGACTGCCCGTCCTCGTCGCGCAGATGGCCGACGAGGTGCCAGATCTCGACGTCGGCTGATGGATGCGGGCTTCCGAAGGTCGACGTGTTGACGAGGTGACGCGGCCCCTGCCCGGGCACCCGCGTCGACGAAACATAGACGGGGATGTTCACCCCAGCAACCTAAAGGCTCACCACTACCTTGCCGCGAGCAATCACCCGACTTCCACCTCATCGGATGAAAGGCTGCTCTGGCCATGGACAACGCCGCCCCCAACCGCTGCGTGACGTCGAACGAGGCCCCGTCCCTGCGTCAGCCCACCCCCGCGCTCCGCCGGGAGGAAGCCCCGGTGCGGAGGCCGGGCGGTCGGAAGTACGGTCGGATCGGGTGGACGGTGTTGAGGAGTTATGACACTGCGTAGTGGGTGACCGCTGTGGTGCTGGGGTGGTTCCAGGGCAAGGTGGCGGGCAGGGGGGATGAACGGACGGTGTTCGAGCCGGACGCGGAACTCAACGGTGAGCGGGGAGCCCATACTCAGCTGGGACAGCGTGAAGTGGTCGGGCCGGGGCCGGACGTCCGCTCGCTACCGAGCACGTCGGCGCCGGTGGCGGACCTCCACCATGACCGCACTCTTCAGCGTTCCAGAGGGTGGGACGGGCTCTGGATGTGGTGCGGGCGGTGTCCTACGGTGTGAACGTGGCGTCGGAGGTCGGGAATTCGCCTGGTGTCCGCGGAGCCTGTGAGCGTTGTCGTCGGAGCCAGAATGCGCCCTCGACCAGTGTCCCCGAGGAAGGTCTCTTGTTCCTGTGGAGGGTAGGTCGCGGACGCGTGTTGGCGTCCGCAACGCTCTCACAGGGCGCTGCCGTGTGACGTTCCGTCGAACAGCACCACATCGGCAAGGGGCAGGCGGGATGACTTCTGTGGGCATGCTCTCCCTGGCGACGTACCTGCCGCGAGGGCTCAGGTCCAACGCGTGGTGGGGACCCTCCCGCACCGAGTCCGCGTGGCGGGGAGGGCGCACGGGAACCGCCCGAATCCGCAACGTCTTCGACGCGGCCATGCACGCCTACAGCGACGATCCGTTCTTCGGCAGCGTGGAACGAAGGGTCGCGACGCTCGGCGAGACGTCGGTGACGATGGGCGTACGGGCGGCCCGCCAGGCCCTGGCCGCCGCGGGCATCGAGGCGTCCGAAGTGGACGCCCTCGTCTCCGTCTCCATGTTTCCCGACCGGGTGGGGGCCGGCGACGGCGGATACCTCGCGAACGAACTGGGCACTGCCGGCGGGGCCTTCAATATCGAGGCGACCTGCTCGGGCTCCCTCTCCGCCCTGCTGACCGCGTGCGCCCTGGTCCGCTCAGGAATCAAGAAGCGCGTCCTGGTCGTCGCCACCTCCATGCTGTCCAGGGCCATCGACGCGGACGACGTCGCAGCCCGACTGTGTGGCGACGCCGCCGCGGCATTCGTCGTCGGCGAGGTCGACGAGGGCTACGGGCTCCTCGGCGCCCACACCCTTCACACCGGCGAGACCTGCGGAACATGGCTGATGGACACCGTCGAGGACCCGTCGGGCACCACCGCCGGCGGTCGACGCATCCGCCTCAGGGTGGACCCGACGATCACCCATGTTCTGCGCCACACTGCGGAGCCGTACCTGATCAGGGCATCTGACGGCGCCCTCCGCGCGGCCGGCGCCAGCCGTGACGACGTAGCAGCCTTCGTCGTGAACACCCCCACCGCCTGGCACGCCGACTTCTCCGCCCGCGCGCTCGGCGTCACTCCCGACAAGGTCGTGGACACCTTCCCCCACGTCGCGAACATCGGACCGGCCCTCATGCCGTTCAACGCCCACACTGCCGCGTCCCGAGGCCGCATCACGACCGGCGACCTCGTGGTCCTCTACACCTTCGGCGGCCAGGCGGAAGCAGGCGCCGCGGTGTTCCGCTGGTCCACCACCGCCCTGGCACCCGAACCCGAGCCGGCCACGGTCATCGACGCCGGGCTCCCGTCACCCCGAGCACCCACGCCACCCAAACAGCCAAGGAGGCATCCGTGAGCGACGCACAGGACCGCGTCCGCGACTTCATCGCCACCAGCATCGTCAGGGGCGAATCCACCGACGCCCCGCCGGACGACGTCGACCTCGTCGACGCCGGGTACCTCGACTCCATCAGAATCATGAAGCTGGTCGCCTTCGTGGAAGAAACCTTCGGTATCGAGGTCGGCGTCAGCGACCCGCGCGAGCATTTCCAGAGCGTCGCCAGCATCATCCGCTACATCGACATGCGCACTGGGGACGGCCGGGATGACGACTGACCCGGCAGCCGGACCCGACGACCTATCCCACTACCTCGACCGCACCACCGCCAGGCTCCCAAACGCACCCGCGGTCTTCGCACCCGACGGCACCGTCACCACCTACCGGGAACTGCACCAGTTGTCCGGGAAGGTCGCCGCGTTCCTGTCCCGTGAAGGTGTGCGCACCGGTGACCGGGTCGCCCTGCAACTGCCCAAGTCCGCCGAGACCGTCGCCCTCATGCTCGGCGCGCTACGCGCCGGCGCGGCCTACGTCCCGATCGACGTCGACGCCCCGCCCGCCCGCACGGCCACGGTCCTGTCCGACTGCGCCGTGCGCGTCCTGTTCACCACCCCAGACGCCCTCGGACGACTGGACGCCAAAGCCCGTCGCCCGCCCCTGACACCAGTCCCGTTGACACCCGGCCAGGCGAGCGAACGACTGGCCGGTCACCTCGCGTGGGCCGACGTCCTCGCATCGGACGGTGACCATCCACCCGCGACCGTCCCCGACCCCGGCCGCCTCGCCTATCTGCTCTACACCTCAGGCTCCACCGGCACGCCCAAAGGCGTGGCCGTCACCCACCGCAACGCCGTCAGCTTCGTCGAATGGGCCACCCGGGCGTTCGCCGTCACCGCCGACGAC
This sequence comes from Streptomyces sp. NPDC127068, assembly GCF_042724695.1. Taxonomy (NCBI): domain Bacteria; kingdom Bacillati; phylum Actinomycetota; class Actinomycetes; order Kitasatosporales; family Streptomycetaceae; genus Streptomyces; species Streptomyces sp. NPDC127068. The sequence goes on from NZ_JBHXEN010000081.1 coordinate 12,306, forward strand.
CGCCTCGCCGCCCATGCTCCGTTCCACTTCGATCTGTCCGTCTTCGACGTCTACGCCGCCCTCCGCACCGGGGCGAGCGTCCATCTCATCGACACCGAACTGGCCGCCAGCCCCCGCCACCTCGCGCGGTTCGTCGCCACACACGACATCACCGTCTGGTACTCGACGCCGACCGTCCTCGGCGCGATCGGCGCTCTGCGTCCCGCACCGCCGACCCCTGCGGGACTGAGACTGGTCCTCTTCGCGGGCGAGGTGTTCCCGCCCGCGAGACTGCGACGGATCAAGGACGTCTGGCCCGAACCCGCCTACCACAACCTTTACGGGCCCACCGAGACCAACGTCGTCACTCACCACCCCGTCCCACGGCACGTCCCACCCGATCGCCACGACCCCTACCCCATCGGCGCGCCGTGCTCGCACTGCGAGGTGATCCTCGTTGATGGAAAGGGCGTGCCTGTCGTCTCCGATGAGGGGTTCCTCGCCGTCTCAGGCCCCTCTGTCTTTCCCGGCTACTGGCAAGACGGCCGGGCCGTTCCCACGGAGGCCCACTTCACCACCGGTGACGGACGCCTCTGGTTCAACACCGGCGACCTCGTCCGCCGGGAAGAGGACGCGTTCGTCTTCGTCGGCCGGCGGGACCGGATGGTCAAACGCCATGGGTACCGGATCGAACTCGACGAGATCGAACGGACCCTCGCGGCCCACCCGGAGTTGATCGACGCCGCCGTTGTCGTCAGCGCCCGAGTCGATGACCAGCCCGTCGTCTCCGCCTACGTGGTGGCCCGCGCCGCACGCCCGTCGGCAGGCGAACTGAGACGCTACTGCCGGGCACGTCTGCCGCACTACCTGCTCCCCGACCGATTCCAGGCACTCGCGGAACTACCAAGGACCTCCACTGGCAAGACCGACCACCACCGTCTGGAGCTCCAGTGCCCGTACACGCCGTAGCCGGGGAAGCCGACCTCTTCCAACGGGCGGCCGACTTCGCCCGCCATCACCTCAAGGACGACTTCGCCGTCGCGGGGGACACCGGAGCCGGCTTCGACCGGGACAGCTGGCAACGCTGCGCCGACTTCGGCCTGTTGAGGATGGCCGTCCCCCACAACGGCGAACCGGCACCCAAGCTCAGTAGCCTCATCACGGTGATGGAGGGACTGGGCTACGGATCCGGCGACCAAGGCATCCTCTTCGCCCTCAACGCCCACCTGTGGACCACGGTCATCCCACTGGCCGAGTACGGCACCCCCGCCCAACGGGAACGGTACCTGCCCGGACTGACCGACGGCTCATTGATCGGTGCGAACGCCTCGACCGAGCCGGAGGCCGGTTCGGACGTCTACGCCATGACCACGAGCGCCACGCCCGTCGACGGCGGCTACCTCCTCGACGGAGCCAAGACCTACATCACCAACGCCCCGGTGGCCGACGTGTTCGTCGTCTACACCACGGTCGACCGGAGGGCCGGTCCCCTCGGCATCACCGCGTTCCTGGTCGACGCCGACAACCCCGGCCTGCTCCGCAGCCCCGCCTTCCCCAAGACGGGGCTGCGGACCGCGACGATGGGCCGCTTGGACCTCCACCGCTGCCGGGTGCCCTCCGACGCCGTCCTCGGGCGCCCGGGCCGCGGAATCAACGTCTTCGAGACCGCCATGGAGTACGAACGCGGCTGCATCACGGCAGCCTGCCTGGGCGTCATGCGGCGACAGTTGGAGACCTGCGTTCACCACGCGCGCCACCGCCACCAGTTCGGAAGCCCCATCGGAAGGTTCCAAGCGGTCTCCCACCGCATCGCCGAGATGAAGGTCAGGCTCGATGCCGCACGGGCGCTCGTCCACCGGGTCGGAGCCCTCAAGGACGCCGGCGAGGAGGCCTCCACCGAGGCCGCGGTCGCCAAGCTCTTCGTGTCCGAGGCGTACCTGGAGTCCTCGCTCGACGCCGTGCGCGTGCACGGCGCCGGCGGATACCTCTCCGGGAGCCCTCAGGCCCTGCACCTGCGCGACTCCGTCGGATCAGTCCTCCACTCGGGGACGAGTGACATCCAGCGCAACATCATCGCCAGCGCACTCGGCCTGTGAACAGGCACCCCGACGCCACGTCATCACCCCAGCCCGGATCGAATGCCAATTCTCCACCCGCCACTTGAGGGTCTTCAGCGCTCTCCCGGTGGTCAGCGCACTAGAGCGCGATCGCGGGCGGGACATCCATCCATACGGGGGCGAGTCACCTGCCGGTGACAGTCTCGCTTCTTGCCCTACGGCTCCAGGGGATGCTGGTGGGCGCCGAAGGGGTCGTCGTCCGCTCACCAGGTTGTCCGGGCCTGGACGCGGACCCCGCGGTGACGGTGGACCCCTGGGACGGCTTCCTCCGGCCGAGCGACACCCGGACTTCATGACTCAGGGAGCGCGGTGGCGACGGCGCGGACGTCCCTGGGACGCCGTTCCTCGGGAAGCCCCGCTGTTTCCGGGCGGGCCTGTACCCCGAATACCGGCCGTCGCTGGACGACGGTCAGAGGCTTCACCTCGACAGTTCCTCCGTCGTGGCGCCGAAGCGGCGCCGACGCTGTTGATAAGTCTCCAGCGCGGCCCACAGGTCGCGTCGGTCCACGTCCGGCCAGAGCTTGGTGGTGAAGTGTAGTTCCGCGTAAGCGGACTGCCAGAGCAGGAAGTCCGAGATCCGTTGTTCCGCGCCCGGACGCCACAGCAGGTCGACATCGGGCATATCGGGGCGGATGAGGAACCGGCTGAGGTCGGCCTGGGTGAGAGTGGAGACGTCACGGCCGTCGGTGCGCACCGTGGCGGCCAGGGCTGCCGCGGCCCTGGTGATCTCCTCGCGGCCACCGTAGTTGACGCAGTAGGTCAGTGTGAGTCCGGTGCGGTCGCGGGTGACGGTCTCCTGGTGACGCATTTCCTCGACCAATTCGCCCGCCAGTTCACCGGGTGTTCCCGCCCAACGCAACCGCACGTCGAGGTCCTCGAACGGGCGGGCGCACAGACCGTCTAGGAAGAGTTCGAAGATCGTCTGGACCTCCTCGGGGTCACGGCGCCAATTCCCGGTGGAGAAGGCGTACAGGGTCAGATGCCGTACACCGAGTTCCAACGCCCCGTGGACGATTTCATAGGTCACGTTCCTGCCGACCCGGTGCCCTTCGGGGCGCGGCAGCCTCCGCTGGATCGCCCACCGGCCGTTTCCATCCATAACCACTGCGACATGCGCCGGGACGGGGCCCGCCAGCAGTGCGTGCGGCGGGGGCCCCACCGGGTGGGCGGGGGGCCGGGTGAATCTGGCCGTGTCGCCCTTGGAAGGCCGGGAGCGGACGTCCGGAGCGTCCGTGGGTGGTCGTGTGACCGCCGGAAGGGGAGAGGGCACGGTCAGCCGGGATACTCGCCACGCCGTCGCCGCCCGCAGTCTGCGCCTCGCCATGATCCCGGCCATCCGGCGCACCGGCGGGTGCGGCTTTCTCTTCAGCAATCCGGCCCCCGCCGAGGTGACTGCGTCGAGTTGGATGTTGAGCAGGTCGACGACGGCCTCCATCATGTTCGCGGCGCCCGGATGGACCATGTGGCCGAGGTCGGGTTGGTCGCACCATCGCCGCGCCCGGACGACGAGCGCCGTGACCAGGGACGCAACCGAATCGCTCCACCTCAGTCGAAGCAGGTCGTCCGCGGCGCCGGGGTACTGGCGAGCTCTGATTCCGGCAGGAGTAGATGTCCACCCGCGAGGTCTTCGGACAGATCCGTCAGGATGTCGCTGAGTCTGACTCCACAGACGAGTTCGGGGAACGCGTTGAAGTTCGCCGTCCCGGGCAAGACCACGATGCCCGCTCGGAGCATGACACGGATAACCTGCTCGAACCACGGCAACTGGCCGTCCCCGTTCCACTGCTCCCAGGCGTGCCAGTTCGTCAGCCGTCGCCCCACCATGTCCTCCTGGACCACCCGGATCGCTCCGTCGAGTTCCGACAGGTCCAAGCCCCAGCGGGCGGCGGTGTCGATCAGCGCGGCGCGTACCGGGTCCGGGCTGCTCCCGACCTCGCGTTCCCTGCGGAGCGCCGTCTTCCACTCCGCGACCCGGGCGGCCCTGCTCTCGAAGGGTTCCCCCGGAGCGTCCGCGAGGTCATCCACCGTGCTGGCCGCCGCCCACAGCGCCCAGTACGGAGGGCGCAGCGCGGCGGGTAGCAGCTGGACGAGAGCGTACTCCGCTGGATCACGCCTGGTGACACCGCAGCACACACGGTACGCGGACCGTAGGGGAGGGTTCCCTCCGGCGGCCTCTGCCGTCCTCAGATCATGCCTCATCCGGGGATCGTGCCCGGTGGAGCGTGGCGGCACGGCCGCACCACCCGACGAGGCGGGCGCGAACCCGGTCCCGCCCGTGCGCCGACGGCGCGCGCCGGGCGCGGCCGGGCCGCTTTGCCCCTGCGTGAGGCCGCTGGTCGACGTGGACTCGTTCGATGGTTTCCTTGACTGCCGTCTCTCCGTCCGCACAGGGTCGGACACCTCATCGGGGCGCGTGCCGCGTCCGCGTCACGACGGCGGTGACGTGACGAAGGACGTCTCTGGGGGACCAAGACCTCGGCGTTCGCACGGGATGGTCTGACCGAAGGTGCGGACATCCTGCTGTTGCGCGATTCGTGGAGACGTCGTCTTGGCACAGGGCTCCGCCGGTGCCATGTCTCCCTCACCGCACCGGAAGATGGAGCCCGTGACCATTCCCCTGCCGAGCCCTGGCGTGTCGAGGCCGTCCCGATCCAGCGGACCGACCGCGCCCACCGGGAGCGCGCAGCGTCGGCAGGTTGCGCTGGATCCGATGTGTCCTCTGCTGGGGCCGGGTTGCTGCATCGTTCCTTGACCGGGTTGGCTACGCATCACATCCCCGGGTGTCCGTCGCTGGACTGCTTTCCCGCCCAGGTTGCCGCCCGCGCCGCGACCTACTCGGCGGGCAACGAGGCCGCAAAGTTCAAAGTCGACTTCACGATCACCGACGAGCCGTCGCTGGACACCCCCGTGCCTGCGGCGCGGCCGGTGCCGCCGAGCCCGATGACGACTGTGACGAAGACGAGCACGACGGCGACCGGATCGACATCTCCGTCGTCAGCACCACGTCGGCCACGGCTGTGATCCGCGACCACGAAGAGGACTGACGGCGGCGTGGACCACGACAGCCAGTGACACGGCCGCGCCGTCGGCGGACGCCGCGTGGGCGGCCAAGATGGAACGTCTTTGCCGCCGCGTCTGCCCGCGCAAGCAGCTGCGGATCTGCGACGACGACACCCTCCGTGCCGCGGTGGCCGCGGCCGAGAAGTCGGCCGAGCGCGCCCGGTTCCTCGCCGACACCCCCTAGGGGCGGCAGGTCGAAGACCGGCTCGGGCTTCTTCTTGCCCTGGCTGAGCATGGGCCGGCTGTCGATGAGCAGCCCGATCGGTCTTGTGGCCGCCACGGCACGGACTCCCGCCAGCTGCTTTCGCAGCGGATCGCGTATCCCATCCGCCCGCACTCCTGGTGGCTGACTGCTGCCCGGGCTACGACCACAGTGCTGGTTCTACAGATCATTATGTGACCCGGCCCGGGCTGGCGCAGTGCGGGGCGATCGCGGCTCATGCTGCCTGGTGGCTCCGGGTGCGGGCCGTCAACCGTGCCCCGCCCGACGCCGCGCTCCAGGCGAAGGGGTGCTTGTCTGGCTCGAACCTGGGACCTCACACGCAGCGCACGAGCCATCGCACCGTGTTGAATGCGATGACGGATGTGCCGCTCGATGTGCACCGGGGGCGTGGCTGAAGGAGAGTCAAGACCAGGATGCCGGAGCGTCTCCTCTGGGAGTCTGACCTGGCGCGTCCTGGGTGGAGGAGGGCAACGGCCCAGCCCAGCTCTCGCTAACGGGCCGGAGCCCGCCGACCTCTTCGAGTGGATCTGTGACCACCACGGTCACACTGGGCGAGCGGCGCTCACAGCTCGACGCCACCTCCTCCGCAGGTCCAGCCCGTGGAAGCGCCTGGTACCGCTGGAGAAGCCGACCTGGTGAGCGTCCCGGCTTACTCGTTCCACAGGGAGGAGCCCGAACATGACCGAGGACTTCATTGCCTGGGACTCTCAGAGCCGCCAGTACGACGAGGCGTTCGCGACGTTCCTCGCTCACACCAACCAGAAGAGGAGAGCTCACGACTACCTCAGCCAGGTCGTCTCCAGGCTCCCTCGCCGCAGGGTGCTGCTGGACGCAGGAGCAGGCAGCGGCGAGACCACCAGCCATCTGTTCGGCCACTTCGAGCACACCATCGCCCTCGAACCCAACCCTGATCTGCGGCGGCGTCTGGCGTCCCGACTTCCTCGGGCGCAGATCCTCGAAGAAGAGATCCTGGACGCTCGGCCTCACTGCGAAGCCGACCTCGTCCTGTGCTCCCATGTCCTCTACTACATCCCGTTGGATCAATGGCCCGCGCACCTGCGGGAACTCACCTCCTGGAGATCTAGCGGCGGCGAGTGCGTCATCGTTCTGCAAAACCCCGACAGCGACAGCATGCGCATGCTGCAAGAATTCGGTGGCCCTCGATCCGATCTCAGCGGCCAACTGGACGGCATGGACATCAGGTTCGTCCATCGGGTGACCGACCCCGCGCATGTGTCTACCCCCGATCTACCCACAGCCGTCAACGTCGCCGCCTTCATGCTGGGCACCGCTCCCTTGCCATCCCCTCCCACCCGGAAGCAGGTCGAAGACTATGTCCAGGCCAACTTCTCCTCCAGCAGCGGATACCAATTCACCTGCACTCAAGACTTCCTGCACATTGAGTAGCGAGAATCGGAGTCCGGGATGACCGCAAAATACAACGCTATTGGCGATAGCTACCGCCGTTTCAAGGAGACCGCCGCGCTGTGCGGACCGGAACGCGCTCATGTCACCGCGCTCCTCGGTGACGTCCGTAGCGAACGGGTCCTCGACCTTGGCTGCGGATACGGCTACTACACCCAGCAGATCCACACACTCGGCGCGGCTCACGTCTTTGGGGTCGACGTGTCCCCAGAGATGATCCGCCTCGCACGCCAATCCCCTCCTGATGCCTCCACCGGCATCCACTTCCAGGTCGGCGACGCCGAAGACAGTACCGTCATTGGCGAGTTCGAAACTGTCGTGGCGGTGTGGCTGTTCAACTACGCCGATTCGGTCAACTCACTCCACAACATGATGACCACCGTGGCCGGCCATCTCGCGCCCGGCGGTAGACTCGTGGCCATCACCGTCCATCCGGCGTTCGACCCCGGCAAGCAGGACTGGGAAGAGTACGGACTACGGACCGACTCTTACACTGAGCTGTCCGACCGCCGACGCTTCCAGTCGTCCCTTCTGACACCCGAGACAGCGATTCCCATCGAGCACTCGCAATGGAACGCCGCGACCTATGCCCACGCAGCCCGCGATGTGGGTCTTTCTGACCTTCAATGGTCCGTCCCTGCCATCCCGGAAACCGAACTGCTGAAACGCGGCGCCGGTTTTTGGGACGCGTTCCGGAGTAACCCGTTCATCGCCGGATTCACTACCCGCTCCAGCCCCACGGCACGTTTCTGACGGGGCCTAGGGGGACCGAGGGCATGTCGCTGTGGCGGCGTCCGCTGTGGCCGGGAGCCCTGGGGGTGCCCGGACTTTCCCCCGGAGCGCCGTCCCCACTGTGCCGTGCGAAGCTGCCAGGAGCGGCCATCGGGCCCGAAGGCGTTCCGCCTCACGGTTGACACAGAGGGGCGGTATCTTGAACACCACCCCACGATGCCCGTGATCCGGATCGGGTGAACAGGGGCTGACACCCGGCTCCGTAGCGCGTTCTCGCCAGGGGACGTCCCCTTCCTTTGCCAAGGCTCAGAACGCACTTGGTGAGCGGGGTGGTTCACACGACTTAGTCGCAGTGATGATTCCGTGCGGAGTCCAGCCGGGCACGTCGGCGCATTGGATCGACGAGAATCCAGATTCGCGCAAGCACTTTTCGTACACGCTCCATGGGTAGATCATGCCGCCTTCGGCAGGTACTGCCGCAAAGTAGACGCTGTCGAGGGCAGCGATGAGAGGGCCATTGCCCGCGTCGTTCGAAATGGAACTGAAGATGACGACCTTCCCGCCGGGTTTGAGGGCCTCGTACGCTTTCCTGAGCAGCGCAGTGTTCTCCTCCGGAGTCCAGATGACGAGCTGGTGGGCGAAGAGCACGCAGTCGTTTTCCGGGGGGAACTGATCGGTGAACATATCGCCGGGCTGCACGCTGATTCTCTCGGCGAGGCCGGCCTCGGCGATCACCGTTTCGGTGACGGCGGCTGAGCCGGGAATCTCCAGGATGGTTACCTCGATACCGGGGTTGTGTCGAGCCAGGGCAATGGCGTTGACGGCGTCGCCGCCGCCGCAGTCGAGCATTCGGGTGGCGTTGGCCAGATCCAGTTCCGCGACGAGATGGTCGTTTGCCAGCTCGGACCACGATCGCATGTACTGGTAGAAGATCGACTTGAGGTGAGGGTGCTGACTCAAACGGTGATAGAGGTCGGGGTGATCGCCGGGTATTCGGCGTAGTCCAGCGTTGGTGCTGTGACGTAGCGAGTCAACGAAGTCGGCTTGGCCTTCGTAGACGATATGTTGTTCGAATGCGACTGTATCCTTGATCTTGCGCCAGGCTCCCTCTTTACTCAATGAGATGATCAGCGGTGCTGTGCTGTAGCGTCTTCCCTCCTTGACTGTGAGTCCGAGGGCGGTGGATCCGAGAAGCAGGATTTCGACTGATCGCTCCTCCAGGAGTAGCTCCTTGCGGATTTCCTCGGAGGTCAGAGGCCCTCGGTTCATGAGAAGTTCGAGAAGGCCCAGTTCGCAGGCGGCGTTGAGATACTGGAAGGCCGCATGTCCGAAGAGAATGAAGGACAGGCGGTCCATATCGAGCGCACCGACCTTCGGCGTGACTGGGGTTGAGCTGAGCTCGAATGAGTCCATAACTTGCTCCCAACATGTAGGTGGGTTCCGAGATGGTGAACTACCCCAGTTCCCTTGATGTTTCTGCTCGCGATTGTTCGCTGGCCTTCTGGGTCTGTGGCACGCGGGGGGCCAATCCTGTATGTGTCAGAGTTGCTCGAATTAGGTCGAGCGCTTCGTTCACGTGACTGCGGTGTGTCCGGTGTGACATCACACAAAGACGCAGAACGGTGCGGTCATGGACCCTGGTGCTAGACAGTTGAATTCTTCCCTGAGTGTTGATCCGTTGAAGGACCGTGGCATGCCCGGCGTCATCGGTGTCTCTGACGCGGAACGCCACTGTGGAGAGCTCCGCTGCATACACTTCCTCGATCATGGGAATGTCGCGCAGCCTCGCACACGCGTAGGCGGCGAGGTCAAGCTTTTCGTCCAAAGCTTCGCGGAAAGCCTGGACCCCATGGAGGTGCAGCGGTAGCCACAATCTGAGTCCGCGGAATTCTCGGGTGAGTTCTGGACCGTGGTCTGCATAGTCGACTAGCCCATCGTCCTGGCGGACGTCGCACAGGCAATCTGCTTCGACTGAGAAGGGTTCTCGGAGTGTCCAGGCATCTCGCACTAGGAGAATACCCGTGCCGAACGGAAGAAAGAGGCTCTTGTGAGGGTCTACGCAGATGGAGTCGGCTTGCTCAATTCCGGCCATCAGGGACCAGCCGCGTTGGGTCAGAGCGAAGAAGCCGCCGTAGGCGGCGTCGACGTGGAACCACATGCCGTGTTGGCGTGCCAGCGCGGCCAGAGGTTCAAGCGGATCGATGGTTCCGGTGTTGGTTGTTCCCGCCGTGCCTATGAGCAGAAACGGTCGCAGGCCGCGTGCGACATCTTGACGAACTGCCTGCCCGGCGGCATCGACATCCATACGTAGGTCGCGGGTTGTGGCGACACGGCGGATACGGTCCGGCAAGATCCCGGCAACCCTGGCGGCCTTGATCATCGCGGGGTGTGTCTGTTCGGTCACGTAGGCGGTGCCACAGCGGTAGTCATCCTTGAGGTGGAATTCACGTGCTGCCGTCACCGCGGACAGGGACGCCATGGAAGCGCCGGTGGTGATGATGCCCATTGACTGATGGGGGAGCTGGAACAGAGCGCATGCCCAGCGTAAAATCCCATCCTCCAGCGCTACCAGCGCGGGTGCGCTTTTACTGAACGCCGTGTAGCGGTTGGTGGCACGGCTCAAGAACTCGCCGATCGCGGAGCTGACTAGCCCGCCTCCCTGCACATGGGCGAGGTTGCCTGGACTTGCGGTTTCCACTCCATAGCCTGCTGCCTGCACGTATCGCCGCAACAGAGTCCCCATGTCACCGGGCGCCTCCCTGGGGGGATCGCGGAGCTCGGCTAGCAGTTCAGTGGACGGAGACCCCGAGACAGCGGGAGCCGTGTCCAACTCTTTGACGAAGTCCGCCACGATTCCTGCAGCACAGTCACCCCATCCGGTCCACTCGTCGGGGGTGGGCTCCAGTCGATTGCCGACAACAGATCCACGGCCTCTTGGCATACCCTGCTCCTCCTCCAGTGTTGTCGTCTCTCATTGACCGGCCGCTGCAACCTATATTCCGTCGACGCGATTCGTGTCAGATCGTGCGCCAAACGCTTGTCGGACATCTGCTGCTCGCGGGGCCGAGCGACTCGACGCAGATTGAGGCGCTCGTTCGCACGGGCCCGAATCCCAAGCCGCGATCGTGGTGTGCCCGTCGCTGATTCTCACCGACCAACTGTTCCATGGGTTGGACCCCGTCGTAGAGAAAAAGGTTGGCCAAGCCCTCATCTTGCAACCCGGAATGCTGGGTCCGGCATGATGTGCACTCGAGTGTCCCCGACACGCAGCCGGAAACGCGTAGCCATGATCTGGTCCGGATCACTTCTGCCCCGTGCGCGAGCCGTTCAACCCAATGGACTTGGAGTGGGAGGGAATGTACGGGGGCATCCACGTTCACGTGGGGCCCTACATCTTGCTGCCCTTGAAACTGTCCCTTTCGCGCTTCCTTACCCCTTCCAGGATGCCCACCGATACATCCGGCCGCCACTCATGCGGGTCGGAGTCCTTGCCCTGACGATGCTCTTCGTCCGGATTGAGTCAGCGGCCGAAAGGCCGGCGACTTCTGTGCTGCGCCGCAGACCTGGTGTTGGAGGTCCTTTACCTGACCGACGGTGCGGAGGTGTTGATGACGCCCACGGACGTCTTCTGGACGGCAGTTGTCGGCCAGTCAAGGTGAGAGAGGCGGAGGGCGCACTTCATGTGCTGGGATAAGGTCCCGAAATGGAGCATAAGGCGGCAAGCACGCCTCCTACGCCCCCTATGATTTTTTGCTGATGCCGTTGCAAAGTATCGGGGAGAGCGGAGCGTCGCACGAACCGAATCGGGGCAGGCCCTGTTGGCAGCCCTTGACCTTGTCGCGACCCGCCTCGGTCAGGCTGGCAGCGTCTCAGTCCTCGACCGTCCCAGTTTCCGGCCGCGGGCTTCGTTGCCGAGTCGGCGGATCCAGCGGTCGTTCGGACCAACGGGGATGGACAAGGATGCCGTTCCCGTTGATCCGTAGTCTCGGGGATGGTTGGCGGGGTGCGGGAGGATTTCGTGGGCGGGTTGTAGGCGCCAGCTTGCCCCGGCTGGCCAAGCAATGTGGGGCAGACGTAGGATTGCGGGTTTCCCCCCGGATGCCGGCCCGGTCGCACAACGCGCCGATCCGTGAGGCCCCCCGGGGCGTGACGGGGCCGGTGAGAGCGGCCTGGTAGTCACCGCTCAGAGCCAGGACGGCAGCCTCAGCCTCACAGCCCCACAGGTCATGCGAGTGCAGCAGTCCGGTATCCGCGCCGTAGCAGTAACCCTCGCGACGATTGGGGGTCCCGAGGGGAGAGTCGTTGCGCCGACCGGCCACAGGAGATGGGCGCTGCGTTTGGCCCAGCGGTCCTGGTCGATGCAACTGGGCTGGCTGTCATCGATGAGAACGTGCCGCTCAGGTCGGTGTCTGGCACGAGTGAGCGCACATCAAGATGCTGGGTGATGGCGCAGGCGGTCACGAATCAGTCGCGCAGGACGTCACCGGCGTTGGCGGTGACGCGGGTTCGTTGTTGGCCGTCGGCTGCCTCGACCACGCGCTGGACGTGACCGAGGCGTGTGGGCCTGTCGCAGGCCAGGAACGCGGTGTCGGGGAACTCGGCGAGGAGCGCGATCAGGATCGAGGTGTCGATCGAACCGGCCGCGCCGATCACCCCGATCCCGCAGTAGACCGGTGCCGGGGTGCGTGGTGTCGAGTACATGGCGGGTCAGGCTGCGAACCAGGTGGACGGACCCGCCGTGGCCGGTGGTGATTGAGGGAGCAGGTCGATTCAAAGGAAGTTGTTGGGCCAGATCATGGTGCGCCACATATGGGCTACATGGGAATCATCGAACCCCAGACCCTGGGCAGGCTGGCGAAAGTGGCGGCCGACCACGTCCTCGAACTCCTCGAACTCGATGTCGACCTCGGAGTCGAAGGTGTACACGTCGTTGATGGTGACCATGCGGGCCGACATGTACCAGCGGTGGCGGCGGGCCTTCGCGTAGGCGGCCCGGGTGTGGGCCGGCGGCTGGTACTCGGCCCCGAAGAAGTCCCGGTACGCCTCCGGGTAGCCGTATCCCACGCTCTCGTCGGGGAAGTAGCGCAGGACCTCGTGCTGACGGATGGCCCACGCGACTTCCTCGTCGACATAGGGTTCCACCATCTGGGCACCCCAGTGACCGTGATGACTGCGCAGCAGGCCAGCGATCGAGATGTCGTGAAGCAGGCATGCCAGCACTACCTTGTCGTCCGCACCTTGTTCCCGCGCCTTGCGCGCGCTTTCCATCATGTGACGTGTGGTGTACGAATCAAGGGCGAGCCGTCGTCGGAAGAAGTCGGCGAGAGTCGGTTTCTCAGGCAAAGAGGGAAGGGCGGGGTTGTCACCCATCATGAAAACTTGCCCCCTTCTCAGTGAGGACAGCCACTCGTTGCCTGGGCGGTGGTCATCGGTCCCCAGCGTCGCAATCGCCGGTGGGCAGATGAGGCGGTCACGCTTGTGCTGGCTGTGAGACACACGTACTACCTTTCCCGAGATGACGCCACCGAGCACTGGCTACTGAGCCGTCTTCATCCTGAGTGGTTGCAGGTCAATAGTGTTTGGACTGCCTGAACGATAATGTCGATGCGGTGGGTGGAGGATCTAACTCGCCGGAGCAGTGTCCAGGACTTGAGCTGATCGAAAGCGCGTTCACGCGGGGTCCTAGCCGGGCGTGGTCCTGGTTGAACTTAGGTCAGTACTCGGGCTGTTCGCGGTGGTGGTAGTGGAAGTTGAGAAAGTGACATTGGCGGTCTGGTGGGCACGATCCGTGAGTACGAGGATCTGCTTGGAGATGTCGGCTTGGGCGATGCCAGGGGCGCGGGCCGCAGTCAGACCATGAGTGGGGCCGGACGTGGACTGGGAGAAGCAGAGCGGTGTGTCGTCGGGTCGGGCGATGGCCTGCACGTTCATACCGTACTTGCGGCGCTTCATGGAGTAGTACGGCCCATCGGCGGTGGTGCAGTCGATGGGCATGAGGGCGCCGTCGACGATGACGAGGTCGGCCTCGCCCAGGCCGGTCAGGGCCTCGTGCGGGCCCGGCGACCATGCTGGAGGACATCGAAGGGGCTCACACCGGACCTTCGCCAGTCGACCGCGCGATGCCTGGCAGCAAGCACCACCTGATCACCGACCGCCACGGAACACCCCTCGCCGTGTCGCTGACCATTGGAAACCGTCACGACGTCACCCAGCTTATGCCGCTGCTGAACACGATTCCCCGTATCCGCGGCCTGGTCAGCTGGCCCCGTCACAGGCCACGGCGGCAAGCGACCTCAGGAAGCTGATGCCAAGGGGAGGACACTGCTGGTCCCGGGGCAAAGGGGGCGCCCACCCCAGCCGCGTCTTACTGGTGCGGAACGTGGAAACCCCGTCGAGGTCCAGGCGATGAGCCTGGTAGTCCGACCGCAAGGAGAGCTGAACTCCCCGGCGGGATAAGGATGATCCAAGAAGCGAAAGCCGTTAGGCCGAAAGGCCAGAGGAAACCGGGAGAACGGGACCTTCCCCGTTCCCGCACTACTCGCCGGATACATGCCCTGGTGGCCTGGCCCGACAGGGAGCCCACGTGGATCAGGTGAGCCTTTGAAGTCACCACTGCAAGGACGTCGGAACCGAAGGACAAGTTAGGTACTGGAGGCGCGAATTGGGGGGGGGCACGGTCTTGGCTGAGCCTTCGGCGACTGCGGTGAACGGACCGGAGGACGAGACCCTCGACTGGCACGGCATCGACTGGGACGTGTGCGAGGACAACGTACGGCGACTGAGGCAGCGGATCTTCAAGGCGGCGCAGGACGGGGACCTGAAGAAGGTCCGCAACCTGCAGAAGCTCATGCTGCGGAGCCGAAGCAACACGCTGGTCAGCGTGAAGCGGGTGACGCAGCAGAGCAGTGGTCGCAAGACCGCCGGCATCGAAGGGGAGCGAGCCCTCACCCCAGTGGCGAGGGTCAAGCTGGCGACCGAGGTCCATCGGGCGTCCCAGCCCTGGAAGGCCAGGCCGGTCAAGCGCGTATTCATCCCGAAGAGCAACGGGAAACAGCGCCCGCTCGGCATCCCGGTCATCCGTGACCGGGTGCTCCAGGCCCGCGTGAAGAACGCGCTGGAGCCCGCGTGGGAAGCGCGGTTCGAGCCAAGGTCCTACGGCTTCCGGCCCGGCCGCGGCTGCCAGGACGCGATCATGGCGATCTTCCTGACGGTGAAGGGCACGTCCTCGAAACGTCAGTGGGTGCTGGACGCGGACCTGTCGGCGGCGTTCGACCGCATCGACCACGACCATCTGATGTCCTCCATCGGCCAGTTCCCCGCCAGGGACCTGATCCGGGGATGACTCAAAGCGGGAGTGGTCGACCGGGGCCGATTTGCACCGACGGAGGAGGGGACTCCTCAAGGCGGTGTGATCAGTCCGCTGCTGATGAATGTTGCTCTGCACGGGTTGGAACAGGCCGTAGGGTGCCAATACAGGGTGGCGGGAGCCGGGCGGGAGCCCGGCGCGTCCCCTGGCACTCCCGTGCTGGTGAGTTATGCCGACGACTTTGTAGTGCTCTGCCACGACGAAGCCCAGGTGCGCCAGGTCAGGACCCGGCTGGAGGACCGGCTGAAACCGAGAGGTCTTCGCCTCAACGAGGAGAAGACCAAGGTCGTCCACCTCGAAGAGGGGTTCGACTTCCTCGGCTTCACCGTCCGCCGGACGGGCGGCAAACTGATCATCAAACCGAGTACTGCAGCCTGCAAGAGGCTCCGGGAGCGGTTGCGGAACGAGGCGAATTCTGTGGCTTGCTTGAGCCGGATGCCGGGATGACTGGCACGTCCGGTTCTGAGGGGGCCGGGTCACGGCAACGGGACCCGGCTACCCGACTTAGAACTCCTATCGGAATGACTTCAGGCGTCGCCAGCAGATGAGTGCGCATCCGAGGGTGAGGAAGGCTTCGTGGATGTCGTCGCGTATCT
>NZ_JBHXEN010000082.1:0-1096 GCF_042724695.1 Streptomyces sp. NPDC127068
CCCAGAAAGCTACGAGGCAGGACTCCACCTCCGAGGATCGATCATGTGGCTGAAGCACCTCGCCTCAGCCACATGATCCGAACTTCGAACAGCCCCTAGTGACCACGGCTGGCTGAGTTGGTGTCGTCTGCGCACGAGCGTGAGGTGCGCGGTGGACGGGGCGGGCTCAACCGCCGCCACAGGCCCTCGCGCTGAGAGTGCGGATCGTGCTGGCTTGTAGCGAGGCCGAGCCGGAGGGACTTGCGCGGTCGGCAAGTTCCGTGGCCCGGCAGTTGCAAGAAGTTCTCGGCAAGCTCGACCGGGCGGTCCGCAGGTGGCTGCTGGCGCACCCTCGCTTCCACCTACACTTCACCCCGACCAGAGCCGGTTCACCGGTGCGGCGGACTTGATCGCCGCATCAGGGGCGAAAAGTCATTTGCGGGGGCGGCCCCGGCCGGACATAGGGTGGGGCGAAAATGTCTGAGGCATACTCAGGGGGAACCATGCGTAAGACCATGCTCGTCGCCGCCCTCGCAGCGGCCACGCTGATGGTGCCGGCGCTCGCGGGCACGGCCCAGGCCGCCCCGGCGGCCAGCTGGAAGTGCACGACATCGAAGAAGACTGTCGATCATCCCGGGTCGAGCGCTGTCTGGGATGATTTCGACTTCAAGGTCACGACCTGCTCGAAGCGGTCCGGCGGCACCATCCACGCCAGGGTGAACGTGGACGTTGACGGTCCGCCCGGGTTCTCCGGCTTCGACGTGGTCAATGAGGCTCGCGTGCTGGTGCAGGTCAAGCGCAGCGTGGCCGGTCCCGACCCCGTGTCGAAGTACACGTACGGAACCGGCCTGGGCAGCAAGATGAACAACCTCAATGGCAGCGGGAACACCTTGTACACCAGCCCAACGGTCGCCCACCGGGCCGCTGCCGGCTCCCGGTACTACGGTGACTCGGTGCTCCAGATAGACTGGAAGACCGACGGCAAGGGGCTGAAGAGCTACGCCTTCTCAGCCTCCCCGCTGGTCTGACACACGGAGTGGTGGCGCCTCCAGAGGGGAGGGGGCCACCCCCACCACAAGAAAAAAAAACAATGAAGGGAGCACCAACACGAGAAGAA
>NZ_JBHXEN010000082.1:1106-4437 GCF_042724695.1 Streptomyces sp. NPDC127068
GCTCTCACCGCCCCCCGCCTGGTCTCTCAGTGGGTGTGGGGTCCCCTCTGGGGGTGGGGCCCCCACCACTCCGTTCCGAGTAACCCAAGGTCGCGGGCGCTCGCAGACGAGAGGCCCGGCAACGTCACTTTCCGGTGAACCTGCCGGACCTGCCCGTCCCCGCCTCGGGCGCCCTACACGACGGCTGCCCCGGGGCCGTGCGTCACCCGCCGGCCGCGGCGAGGACCGGGATCAACTGTTCCTCCTCATAGGTGAGGTGCCTCTCCAACTCATGGGTGAGCCGGTCGAACTCGGCGAGCAACGCGGTCGGTTCCGAGTCCGTCTCCGCCACCAGCTTCCGTAGCGCCTCGACCAGCTCCGCTATCGACTCGTGCTCGCGTTCCAGACGGTCCATGACCGCGCTCAACTCCGGGTGCTGGGAGCTGAGGTACGGGAACAGGCCCTGGTCCTCGCCCTGGTGGTGGTTCTTCAGCCCCTGGCACACGGTGAGGCAGTTCATCCGCAACTGGGTGCCCAACTCGGGGCCCGCGGCGGCGATCTCCGCGCGGATGGTGGCGAGTTCCCGACGGAAGCCGTCGTGCACCACCTTCAGGCCGTCCGCGAACGACGGCGAGTTGATCACCGGCGGCCCTGCCGCCACCTCCACCAGCGCCACGACCGGGATCACCCGGTCCGTCTTCGCCTGGTACTCGGCCCAGCCGGGGTCCGCCTCGGCCGCCCGGGCGAACGCCTCGTCACGCTCCGCGCCGGTCAGTTCCTGGGCCCGCGCCCGGAAGACGAAGACACCGTCCTCGACCTGCACCTCGGGCTCCGCCAGGAGGTTGTGGTACCAGGCGGGGTGCCGGTGCGCCCCTCCGGCCGAGGCGATCACCAGGATGCGCTCCCCACCGTCCGGAAGGTAGCCGACGGGGGTCGTGTGCGGTCGACCGCTGCGCCTGCCCGTGGTCGTCAGGAGAATCAGTCGGGCTCCGGCGAAAGGGCCGCCGACCCGGCCGTTGTTGGCGCGGAACTCCTCGATGACCTGGTCATTGAACGTCTGGGGCATGTCCTGCTTTCTGCTTGCTTCTCAGGGCCGCCGCGGCTGATGGCGCCGTCTGGGCGGTGGGGGAGGCACGCGCACGGCCTGGGTGCGGCGGTGTCGCGTACGGGAGCGGTACGTCCGTCGGCGACGGCGATCGCGTCAACGGATGGACCGCAAGCACCGGGCGGAGCCCGGTACGGGGAGAAGGAAGCAGAAAGGCGGGGCCCTCGCCCGCCCCGGAATCACTCCGGGGCCGGGACCCTCACTGGTGCGTGGCTCAAGGCCGACCCGGCAGTCACGTCCGGGACCTTAACCAGACGAAGGCCGCAGGAGCAAACCCGAACCCATCGCGCGGCGGTGGTCAGCCATTGAGCGGGGACATGTCCGTGTAGCGGTCACCGGAGGGGGCGGACAGCGCGCCGAGCCGGGACAATTGTTCCGGACCGAGCCGCACCGCGTCGGCCCCCGCGTTCTCCTCCAGGCGGGCCACGCGCTTCGTCCCGGGGATCGGCGCGATCGTGTCGCCCTGCGCCAACAGCCAGGCGAGCGCGGTCTGCGCGGGAGTGGCCCCCACGTCCCGGGCGACGGCTGCGACCTCGTCGGCGATCCGCAGGTTGCGTTGCAGGTTCTCCTCGCTGAACCGGGGGTTGTCCTTGCGGAAGTCACCGTCGTCCAGCTGCTCACGACTACGGATGCCGCCCGTGAGGAATCCACGGCCCAGGGGCGAGTACGGGACGAACCCGATGCCCAGCTCCCGGGTGAGCGGAAGCAGCTCGGCCTCGGGGTCCCGGGTCCAGAGCGAGTACTCGGTCTGGAGCGCGGCGACCGGGTGCACCGCGTGCGCCCGGCGGATCGTCCCGGGCCCCGCCTCGGACAGCCCGATGTACCGGACCTTCCCCTCGGCGACCAGTTCCGCGAGCGTGCCCACGGTCTCTTCGATCGGCGTGTCGGGGTCCACCCGGTGCTGGTAGTACAGGTCGATGCGGTCCGTGGCGAGCCGTCGCAAGGACCCCTCGACGGCCGCCCGGACGTTGGCCGGCGAACTGTCCAGCCCCCGACGTCCCTCGTGGGAGAGGATGCCGAACTTGGTGGCGAGCACCACCTCGTCCCGCCGCCCGGCCAACGCCCGGCCGAGCAACTCCTCGTTGGTGTAGGGCCCGTACACCTCCGCCGTGTCCAGGAACGTCACCCCCAGGTCGAGGGCCCGGTGCAGGGTGCGCACGGCTTCGGCCTCGTCCGTACCCGCTCCGGTGTAGAAGGCCGACATGCCCATGCAGCCGAGACCGAGCCGGGGGACGTCGAGACCGCCGAGGGAGACGTGTCGCATGAGTGTGCCCTTTCACGGTGGGGACGGCACGGAACGGCCACGCTGCCAGAGCGGGTGCGACCCGGGTGGTCCGACATGCCGGACCGGCCACCCGCGCCACGACACTGGCGGAAGGCCGGGGTGCGGGCCGCGGCCGGAGCCCGTGCGCACCGGCCCGGGCTAGGGTGATCCGTGTGGCGAAGAACCCCCGGGCGGTGGAGCGGCGCGCACTGCGCCCCGTCGACCTCGCGCGCGCCGCCGGGGTCTCCACCCAGCAGATCCGCAACTACGAGGGCGCCGGCGTACTGCCCCACGTGCCGCGCACCGAGTCCGGATACCGCTGCTTCGACGAGGGTCACCGACAGGCCCTGTTCACCTACCGGGCGCTGGTCCGGGGGTACGGGGTGGAGCGGGCCGGTGGGATCATGCGGGCGGTGCACGCCGACGACGTGCCGCTCGCCCTGTCCCTGCTCGACGCGGGCCACGCGGAACTGCACGAGCAGCGTGCCGCGTTGCGGGAGGTCGGTGCGGCGTTGCACGCGGTGGCGGGGGAGGCCGGGAGCCGCTCGGACGACGGCGCGGGGGTCCCCCGGGGCGGGCTCAGGATCGGTGAGGTCGCGGCCCGGCTCGGGGTGCGGACCTCGGCCCTGCGGGTGTGGGAGGAGGCGGGCCTCCTCACCCCGATGCGCGAGGCGGGCACCGGCTACCGCTGTTACGGCCCCGCCGAACTGCGGGACGCACGGATGGTCGCGCTGTTGCGGCAGGGCCGCTACTCCCTGGACCGGATCCGGACCGTGCTCGACGGGCTGCGCGGCACGGCTGGCGGCCAGGCGCTGCACGACGCCGTCGCCGAACGCCAACGGTCCTTGACCCGCCGTTCCCGGGCGATGCTCGCGGGGGCGGGCGGGCTGCACGGATACCTCGATCGGCGCGCGGCGCCCGGCCGGATTCCGGCCGAACCGTAGCGGGGTGGGGGGCCCCCCCGGGATACGGGTCCGCCGACC
>NZ_JBHXEN010000082.1:4447-27202 GCF_042724695.1 Streptomyces sp. NPDC127068
TTCCCCCGCGGCCGCCCCCCCAGCCCCCCACCCCCCACGGCCGTCAGCTCGCGGCGCCGTCCGGGCCGGTCGTCGCCGTCGCCGTGTTCCGCGAGCTCGCGCGGCGCCGTACGAGCACCGTGCCGGCGGCGGCCAGGCCCACCGCTACCGCTGCCGCGGACAGCACCGTCGTGCCGGTCGAGGCGAGTGCGCCCGTGCCGCCGTCGCTGCCGGAGTCACCGCTGCCGCCGGTGGATCCGCCGGCGCTACCGCCGCCCACCGAACCGCCCGAGCCGTTCGACCCGCCGGCGTCACCGCCGCTCGTGCCGCTCGTGCCGCCGGTCGAGCCGCCGGCCGTGCCACCGCTTGAGGTGCCGCCGTCGGTACCGCCCGTCGTCCCGCCGGCGTCCGTGCCGCCGTCCGAACCGCCGCTGGTGCCGCCGTCGGCCCCTCCGTCGGCCCCTCCGTCAGTTCCGCCGTCCGTGCCGCCCTCGGTGGAGCCGCCGTCCGTGCCGCCGTTGTCGGCTCCGGACGTGGTGCCGGCGGTCGTCTCCGACTCCTCGGCGACCGTCAGCGTCACCGGTCGGGTACGGGTCGTTCCGGCGTCGTTCTTGAACTCGGCCCGGTACCGGTCGCCGTTCTGCGACAGTGCCGCGGTGAACGTCAGCGTTCCGGAAGCGGCGTCCGTCACGGGTCGCCAGGTCGCGCCGTCGTCCTCGCTGACCTGCCAGTGCACCGTCGGCTCCGGGGCGCCCTCGGCCGCGGCGGCCAACCGGACTTCCTTGCCGGGGTTCGTGGACACGTCGGTGGGGGACTCGGTGACCTTCGGCGACATCTGACGCACCAGTTTGACGACCTTGCCCTCGGCGGGGTGCGTCACGTACACGGTGGCACCGCCCGGTTCCACGGCGACCGTCGCCGAACCGAGTTGACCGTGGTTGCCCGGCAGCGACACCGGCTCGGTGGTCTGGGCGTAGTCCTCGGTCTCGTACGTGGTGAGCGAACCGTTGTTGTCGTTGCCCGGCTCGCTCGGGTTGCCGCCGTCCTGGCGGACCAGGAAGGCCCGCTTGCTGGCCGCGTCGAACGCCACCGCGATCGCCCGGTCGGGTCCGGTCAGCGTCTTGGCGAGTTTGCCGTCGGGGCCCAGCACCAGCACGGTGGAGCCCGATCCCACCCACACGTCGCCGGTCGCGGGGTCCACCTCCACGAAGCCGGTGACACCGCCCTCGACGGGCGGCAGTTCGACGGTCTGCTTCACCGTCAGGGACTCGGTGTCGACCTGGTACAGCTTGCCGCCGCCGATGTCGGCGAACCACACGGTCTTGCGCGTCGTGTCCACCGCGAAGCGGTTGCCGCTCTCCAGGGTCAGCTCGCGCAGGACGGTACCGGTCGCCGAATCGACCTCCGTCAGTTTGCTGCCCTGCGTGACCAGGACGGCCGTCGCCGAGGAGGTGCCCGGCCCCGCGTCGGTGACCGACGCACCGGTGAGCCACACGCCCTGGGCCGCGGTGTCACCCGGTTTGGCGCTGCCGATGCCGCGCAGCGGGTACTGGAAGCGGACCCCGTCCCCGGCCAGTGGCGCCACGATCCGGGCGACGGCCGCGGTGCGCAGGGTGCCCCCCGGGCCGGGTGCCTGGCTGATGTGCGACTGGACCTTGCCGTCGGCGGGATCGAGTACGTACAGGCCCCGCTCGTCGATGTCCGCGGTGTCGGGGAGGTTGTCCGCGCCGACGTACAGCTTCCGGGACTCGGGGTGCACCAGGACGTCCAACGGCTTCCCGGCCGTGGTGAACTCCGCCGAGGTGCGGTACGACACCGTGCCCTCGGGGACGTCCACGCCGATGCCGCCCGGCGGGGGGCCCGCCGCGAAGGTCACCGGGATGCGGACGTCTTGGGAACGGTCGCCCAGCGCGCGGTGGTCGGACCGGGTCACGACCGAACAGGCGACCGTGGCGCAGTCGACCGACGAGGAGGTGGCCTTGAACTCCAGCTCGACGTCGAAGCTGCCGCCCGGACCGTACGCCTTGGCCAGTTCGCCGGCGTAGGGGTCGTCCTCGGGAACGATCCACGCCGAGGTCTTGGAACTGCCGGTCATGTCGGCGCCGCCCGCGCAGGGGGAGGGCGTGCGGCCCGGACCGTTGTCCTTGCAGAGGGCGACGTAGATGCCCTTGGTCGCGTCGTAGCCCTTGCCGGTGACCCGCACCGTCTGGCCGGTGGGGTCGAGCCCCTTCGTCGCCGACACCGTCATTTCCTGACCGTGTGCACCGGTGCCGGAGCCCGGGGTGTCGGCCGCGGCCAGCACCGGGGAGCCGGTACCGATCGAGACCGCGAGCACCGCGGCCGGGCCGAGCGCGGCCAGGGTGGCCAGGGCGATGGTCCGGGATCTCGGGCCGGCGTGGTCGCGTGCCCGGGGGGATGTGTCTTTCAGGGCTTCCTTGTCGTACGGGACCGGTGTACGCGACCGAAGGCGGGTTCCGGCACCCGGTGCCGGAACCCGCCTGGGGGTCGGGTTAGGAGAAGGTCACCGGGATGTGGACGTCGTACTTGCGGTCACTGGAGTCGGTGTGGTCCGCACGCGTGACGATGGCGCAGTCGACGGTGTCGCCGCAGACGTTGCCGCCGCCGAGGTCGGCCTTGATGTGGATCTTGGCCGTGAAGCTGCCGCCGCTCTTGAAGGTGGAGCTGTTCGGGAGGAGGCCGCCACCGAAGTTGGACACCCAGTAGGAAGCGCCCGTCGTGCCGGACTCGTCCTGGCCGCCGAGACACGGGGTCGGCTTGTTGGCGCCCTGCCCGCCGCTCACCGCGCACAGTCCGACGTAGATGCCCTGCCAGGAGTTGTAGCCGGTTCCCGTGACCGTGACGTTGGCGCCCGTGCCGGGGGCGGTGTTCGGGCCGGTGATGGAGAGGTTGTAGGTGGTGGACCCGTCGACGATCGTGCGGCTCCCGGTGGCCGCCGAAGCGGAGGAGGCGAGACCGAGCGTCAGCGCGGCGGCGGAGATCACGGCGAGACCGGCGCGGGCGGCAGTACGGGTGGACAGCACAGCACTCATCGGGTGAGCACCTTTCTTACACGGGAAGCGGGCGTGGATTCAGGGCGCCACACCCGTTCGGCTTAGGTAAGGCATACCTAAGTTCACGGTTCGGGGATTGTCAACAGCGGGTAATGGGCTGGCAACGCACTTGTGGAGGGGGTTCCTTGGCGCGCAGGCTTCGAGGGCGGGCTTCCGGAGGGGTTGCGGACGTCGCCGAATGTCCGGTTCCGGTGACAATCGTCCGAGCTGCGTGACAGGTGCCGTATGCAGACAACCCGTGGGTTCGGAGCCGGGTCTAGCAGGGCGGCACCGAGCGGAATCGGACGCCATCGGGATCGGGTCGGCGCGGTGAGCGCGGAGACCGGCGTGCGGGGCACGCGGGGAAGGGGAGAGGGTTCACATGGGGGAGAAGCGCAGGGGGGCGGTCGTGTTGCTGGGGGTCGCCGGATTGCTGGCGCCGTTGACGCTCGCGTTGGGTGCGGCGCCGGCGAGTGCCGCGTCCTGCACCGCGCAGGCCGGGCCCCACCAGAAGAAGGTGGAGAAGTTCCTCGGACGGACGGTCGACGGCAGGCAGTCGGCGGGCGACTGCACCGCGATCCGGGCCTTCCAGAAGAAGCACGGCATCACCCCGGCCGCGGGTTATGCGGGCGCGGTGACCTGGGGCGTCATGGACCTGATGAACAAGCAGAAGGCCGTGGGCAACAGGCCCAACAGGGACGGTCGTTGTCCCACGAACCGGGGTCGCATCGCCTGCGTCAACCTGACCCTCCAGATCAGCTGGATCCAGGACGGCGGCAGGCTCAAGTACGGCCCCGTCCCGGTCCGCACCGGTCGCAACGGCGATGAGACGCGCACCGGTTCGAAGAAGATCCACCGGCGGAGCATCAACCACCACTCCAGCCTCTACGACGTTCCGATGCCCTACGCGCAGTTCTTCGACGGGGGGCAGGCGTTCCACGCCGCGAGCGTCAGCATGTGGAACCCGCCCGGTTCCCGCGGCTGCGTCAACCTGCGCAAGGGCGACGCCAAGAAGTACTGGTCCTACCTCCGCAACGGCGACGACGTCTTCGTGTACGGCCGGAAGTCGGGTACCTGACCTCACCCCGTACGACGGGGAACGACGACGGGCCGGGGGAATCCCCCGGCCCGTCGCCGTTCATTCACGTCCGTGCATCAGCAGCACGGGCGTCAGCAGTACAGGTTGGCGCCCGTCGGGACGCCGAGGATCTGGGTGAACTGCTTGTACCGCTTCACCCGGCTCTCGACCTGCCGGGGGTTGCCGCCGTTGCACTCCAGCGTGCCGTTGATCGCGTTGATCGTCTGGGCGAACCCGGCGCCGCTGACCATCGCGTCGTGGGCGGTGACCGGACCGGGGCCGTCCTGCGTGTTCCAGTACCACAGGGCGGTCATCATGGCGACGTCGGGCTTCTGCTCCACCTGCCAGGGCTCGTTGAGCAGGTCGATGCCGAGGTAGTCGCCGGCGGCCTTGTAGTTGAAGTTCCAGCTGAGCTGGATCGGGCCCCGCCCGTAGTACGCCGCCTGTCCGGCCGGGCAGCCGTAGGGCATGTCCCGGTCACAGTAGTGCGGGTAGTTGTCCTTGTTGATCTCCGTGATGTAGAAGAGACCGCCGGACTCGTGGCTGATGTTCGCGAGGAAGGCCGCGGCCTCCTGCTTGCGCATGGTGTCCGTACCGGTGTGGGAGAACTTCGGGAACGCCTTCATGGCGTCCGTCAGGCCCTTGTACGTGTAGAACGGGTTCCGGTTCGGGAACATCTGGTTGAACTGGGCCTCGCTCACCACGAAGCTGTTGTGGTTCGGGTTCCCGTTGCCCCCGCAGGTGTACGGGTCCCAGTAGTACGTGCTGGTCACGGGGTTGTACCCGGGGTTGTCGCGCTCGGCGACGTACACGCTTCCGTCGGAGTACTTGACGATGTCACCGGTCTGGTAGTTCGCTCCGGCGGACCAGGTGGGTGCGACGGCGCACTCGTCCGTGCCGGTCGCGGCGTTCGCCGTGGTGGCCGGCACCATCATCGTTGCAGCGAGCGAGCCCGCGGTGGCGAGACCCACCATGAGCGACTTCATACGTTCTCTGAGCACGACTTTCCCTTTCGCGCGTCAACAGGCGTGCCAGACAAGCCCAGTTGACTCTGTCCCTGGGCACGCCGTAACGGGTGTACGAGCTACCCAAGCGTTTGGGGGGAGGCTGCGTCAAGGTCTAGACCATTACTGATCTTGCGTAACGGGCAGAAAAAGAAGGGTTGTTATTTTGAAGCCCCCTGATCCGGGGTCTCCGGAGGGGGGTGGTCGACGGCGGGGTGCGCCGACCGGGGCCGCGCACAAGGGTGGGCGGGGCCCCGAACCATGGCCGCTTCCATGGCTCGGGACCCCGCCCGATTCCCCGGGCCGCCCACGACTTCGGCCCGGAGAGGTTCTGAAGGGTCGTCAGCGACCCTGTAGGGCCTTCACGTTGTTGCCGAAGGTCCAGTTGCGCGAGCCGTCCCAGTTCAGCGACCAGGTCATCAGGCCCTTGAGTCGGCCGCCGTAGTGGTTCCACGCCTGGCTCACCTGGGAGGGCGTCATGTGACCTCCACCGGCGCCCGGTTGGGCGGGCAGGCCGGGTGCCTGCTTGTCGTACGGCACCCGGATGGTGGTGCCCTGGATCACGAGCCCGCGGTCGAGGCAGTCGGTCTGCGCGACGAACCCGGCGACCGTCCCGGCGTTGTACGAGTCGGCGGAGCAGCCGTACATGGCGCCGTTGTAGTACTGCATGTTCAGCCACCACAGCCGGCCGTTGTCCGCGTACTTCTTGATGATCGGGAGGTACGAGCCCCAGATGGACCCGTACACGACGCTGCCACCCGTCACGTACGCGGTCTCGGGGGCCATCGTCAGGCCGAAGTTGGACGGCATCTGGGCGAGGACCCCGTCGATGATGCGGATCAGGTTGGCCTGGGACGCGGACAGGGTGTTGATGTTGCCGGTGCCCACCAGGCCGGTCTCGATGTCGATGTCGATGCCGTCGAAGTTGTACTTCTTGAGGATCGGGACGATCGTCGCGACGAACCGGTCGGCGACCGTGCTGGAGCTGAGGTCGATCCCGGCCGCGGCGCCGCCGATCGACATCAGGATCGTCTGCCCCTGCGCCTTGGCCGCGCACATCTCCTCGGGGGTGGGCACCTTGACCCGGTTGTCCATGCCGTCCTCCCACAGCACCGTTCCGTCCGAACGGATCACGGGGAAGGCGGCGTTGAGGACGTTGTATCCGTGTTGGGCGATCCGGCTGTCGTCGATGGGTATCCAGCCGAGACCGGGATGGACGCCGCTCGCGGCTCCGTCCCAGTTCTCCCAGTACCCCTGGAGGACCTTGCCGGCGGGCTTCGACTTCACCGGACAGGTGCTGACGGCGGCCCGTTCCGGGGCGGCGTGGGCGGCGCCGGACGCGGCGGCGCCGAGTAAGGGGGCGGAAGTCGCGAGAGCGATGCCGATGCCGAACAGCCGGACGCGCCGGCCGATGCTGCGGAACATGCTGTGTGCTCCCTTCGTACCGGGTCACGCACACGTGGGGGGTGGCGTGCCTCGGCGGTGGACGGCAGGAGTCGACGCACGGTGGGGGCGTGCCGACTCCCGGGTGGGGGGAACCCGGAGACGTACGCGGAACGTGAGGGAGGGGCGGTGCGGAGGGGCGGTGCGGTGGGGTCTGCTTGGGTGCGCGGAGGTGGGGGTGGGGGTGGTGTCGCAGTGGGGGAGGTGCGCGCGCCCATACCGTAAGTTGGTCCAGACCTATCGTCAATAGGTCTGGACCAAAACCCAGTTGGGGCGTGTGCGCCCCCGACGGCCGCGCCAGCGCGCGCATCAGTGAGCGCGCCCCCTGTTATCGATTCGTGCCCCCCAGTGTCTCGGGGCGGCCTGCGCCCCGACCCCGTCCCGGATACGCTCCGAATCTCCTCCGTCACTCTCCGGATGTTCGGCGTGGACCGTGGGTCGGCCCGCCGCGCGGGAGCGGGAGTGGAAGTCGGCGGAGGGGGAAGCCGTGTGCTCATCAGCAGCGCGGGGCGCCAGTGGGGTTGACCGGGCCGCCGGGAAGTGCCGCGCGGCGAAACGACGACGTGCCGTCCGGGGCCGCAGCGAGCGGTCCGGGGCGGCTGAGGACGTGCATGCCGAACCTGCCGTACCGGACCGGGACCGTGACGACGACCGCGACGGCGGTCTGTCCCGTGTTCTCCGGGTCCGTGTTGTCCGAGTCCGTGGACCACCCGTCCGTGGGTCACGAGTCCGCGTGCCTGAGGGGTGTGGCCCTCGACGCCGCCCGCCCCGACAGCGCGCCCGACTCCGCCCCTCACCCCGACGGCCCGTCGCCGGACGTGCCGGAGGGGGAGCCCGCGGGCGGCGGGCCCGTCCGCTCCGGCGGACCCGCGGCCCCCGACCCGGCCGGTGGCGCGGCGGCGCTGTGCCGGGCGGCCACCGAGTTCCTGACCCTCCACCACGCGGAGGAGGGCCTGGGGTGCCCCGCCGACCGCATCGCCGCCGTACACGCCGAGATCGCACGCACCGGGACGTACCGGCACACCGCCGAGGAACTGACGTACGGCGCCCGGGTGGCCTGGCGCAACTCCAACCGGTGCATAGGCCGTCTCTACTGGCGCTCGCTGCGGGTCCGCGACCTGCGCCACCTCCGCTCGGCCGAGGACGTCGCCGCAGCCGCGGTGGAGCACTTGCGCACAGCCAGCCGCGACGGGCGGATACGCCCGCTGATCACGGTCTTCGCCCCCGACGCCCCCGGCCGCCCGGGGCCCCGGATACTGAACGACCAGCTGGTCCGGTACGCCGGCTACCGCCGGGCGGACGGCACCGTCCTGGGCGATCCGGCCAATGCGGACCTCACCGCCCTGGCCCGGCGGCTCGGTTGGCCCGGCGGCCCCGGAACCGCCTTCGACGTGCTGCCGCTGGTCGTCCGGGGTGTCGAAGGGCCTCCCCGCTGGTTCGCGCTGCCGTCCGACGCCGTGCACGAGGTCCCCCTCAGCCATCCCGGGTACCCGTGGTTCGCGGACCTCGGTCTGCGGTGGCACGCCGTGCCCGCGGTCTCCGGGATGTGCCTGGAGGTCGGCGGCGTCCGCTACCCGGCCGCCCCGTTCAACGGCTGGTACATGGGCACGGAGATCGGTGCCCGCAACCTCGCCGACACCGACCGGTACGACCTGCTCCCCGTGCTCGCACGCCACCTCGGGCTCGACACCAGCAGCGACCGCACGCTCTGGAAGGACCGGGCCCTGGTCGAGTTGAACCTCGCCGTCCTGCACTCCTTCGATCGCGCCGGCGTCACCGTCACCGACCACCACACGGAGTCCCGACGCTTCCTCACCCATCTGGAACGCGAGGAGCGGGTCGGCCGGGCGGTGGGCGCGGACTGGTCGTGGATCGTGCCGCCGATCTCCGGCAGCGCGACCCCCGTCTTCCACCGGACCTACGACGACACGCAGCTGCGACCGGCGTTCGTCCACCACCCGCAGGCGCCGCAGCGGGACGCTGAAGAAGTCGTTCCGGGCTTGGTCTAGACCGATCATCTTCGGCTGCTACCGTCGGCGCAGCAATCTGGCAGCCGAGAGGGGACAGCAGTGACAGCGGGGCGCAGGGAAGCCGGTCGAGCGTACGTCGGATCGTTCACCGCAGCCGGGGGGCCGGGCGTGGTGGCGGCCTCCGTGGAACCGACCACCGGTGCTCTCGCCCTGCTCGGCGCGACCGACGCCGTGGCCGACCCCTCGTACCTCGCGCTCGCCGCGGACGGGTCGACCCTGTACGCGGTGAGCGAGACCTCCGTCGGCGCGGTCGCCGCCTTCGACGTCACCGACGGGCACCCCCGGCCCCTGGGGGCGCCCGTCCCGGTGGGCGGTGACGGACCCACCCACCTCGCCCTGTACGCGGACCACGTGGTGACCGCCAACTACGGTTCCGGCAGCGTCAGCGCCGTGCCGCTGCGCGCGGACGGCACCCTCGCGGACGGGCCCTCGGGGGTGCTCGTCCACCAGGGGAACGGCCCCCATCCGCAGCGCCAGCACGCTCCGCACGCCCATCAGGTGCTCCCCGCCCCGGGCGGGCGCTGGGCGGTGAGCGTGGACCTCGGGACGGACTCGGTCAGGGTTTTCGACCTGGACCGCGAGGGGGAGCCTCGGGTGCACCGCGAGATCGCCCTGCGCCCCGGCTGCGGCCCCCGTCACCTGGCCTTCCACCCCGACGGGACGCACGCCTACGTACTGAACGAGCTGGCCCCGACCCTGACGGTCTGCCACTGGGACGCCGCCCGGGGGGTGCTCCGGCCGCTCGGCGAGACCTCGGTGCTGCCCGGCGCCCCGGACGGTGACGCCTACCCGTCCGCGGTGGTCGTGGCGCCCGACGGCCGGTACGTGTGGACCGCCACCCGCGGTGCGGACGTCGTCTCGGTGCTGGCGGTCGAGGAGGGCGGCGCTCGCCTGCGCTTCCTCGCCACGGTCCCCTGCGGCGGCCACTGGCCGCGTGACCTGGCCCTGGACGCCACGGGGAGCCGCCTCTACGTGGCGAACGAGCGCTCGGGCGACGTGACCTGGTTCGGTGTCGACACGGAAACCGGTCTGCCGCGGCACGCGGGTTCCGTGGAGGTTCCCGCCGCGTCCTGCGTCGTACTGTCCTGAGGGGTGCCCGGGTTCCGCTCCGCCCGGTGGGCGGAGGCGGGCCGGGCGCCCCGTCAGCGCACCGGAGCGCCGGCTCCGGTCTGCGGAATCCCCAGCGCGGTCGCGTACTTCGACAGCGCCAGCTTGCCGATGGCCGGGTAGGCGCCGAGCGGTTCGGCCACGGCGCACCCCGCCTCCTTGCCCGCCGCTTCCAGCAGGCTCGGGTCGATCTCCGGACCGATCAGGTACGGCGCGAGCGCGAGCTGACCGGACCCGGAGGAGCGCAACTGCTCGGCGACGTCCGCGATGGAGCCCTCCTTGTCGAGGGCGGCTGCCATCACCGGCACGGCGAGGCGCGCGGCCAGCAACATGCCGGTGATGCCGGCTGCCTGCGCGGCCTCCTCGCCGCCCACCGAGGCGATGACGATGCCGTCGGCGGCGGTGGCCACGGTGAACAACCGGGCACGGTCCGCACGGGCCAGCCCGGCCTCGGACAGCCGCACGTGCAGCGCTTCGGCGAGCAGCGGATGCGGGCCGAGGACGTCGGTCAGCTCGGCGGCGACCTTGCTGTGGGCGATGGCCTGGCGGATCTCCCGCAGCAGCGCGCCGTCGGCGCCCGCGAGCAGCGGGACCACGACGGCGACGGGGCCCTCGGGCTCCGCCACGTCGGAGCCCGCCGCGCGGGCCAGTTCGTAGCGGGCGGTGCGGTCCTGCGCGGCGTGCGCGAGGACGGTCGAGAGCGAGGGGAACTCGGCGTCGTCCCCGTCGAGGTAGCCGATCCGCGCGTTGAGGCCGGGCAGCTCGGAACGGGCGATGCTCACGACCTCGTCGGCGAGCAGCCGGACGGGTCCACTGGGCGTGCCCGGAACCGCGAGCACCAGGGCGGGTGCTCCGTCGGGTGCCACCGCGGGTTCAGGACGGCGATGGCGCCCCGACTGGCGGGGGCGCGGCATTCGTACGGGCAGGTCGTTGGCCGGCCCAGTGGGGGTGCTCATGGCGCCGCATGCTACTGGCTTTGCCCCCCTCTCTGTTCGGGGAGGGGGCAGGTGAGCGGTATCTGTCATATTTTGTCTGATTCATCAGATTTACCGGACGAATGAGCCCGGAACACCCGTTCTCCGTCGTCCGCTTCGATGTGCACCGACGACAACATGCGCCCGTCGGTCGGCAGTCCGGGACCGTCGGCCAGGAGCCCGGTCGCGATCCGCACCGAACCGAGCAGGGGGTCCCCCTCGGCCTCGGTCCTTCGGGCGCCGGGCAACTGTCGGGCCAACTCCTCCGCGAGCGGATCGAGCAGGGGCGCGCCCATCTTGAACAGCCCGCCGGTGAACGCCACCTCGCACGGCGCGGACCGCGGCGCGACCGCTGCCGCCGCTTCCACGATGTGCGCGGCGGCCCGCCGCAGGACGTCCTGTGCCACGGGGTCCGCGACCTCCGCGGACGCGCAGGCGGCCACCTCGGGTGCGAAGGAGGCGAGGACGGCGGGCCGGTCGGTGCGCGGGTACAGCAGCCCGGGCAGGTCCGGAGCGGGTCCGAACACCGCCTCGGTGCGCGCGAGCAGCGCGGCCGAGCCGCCTCGCCGCCCGTCGTGCGCGCGCATCGCGGCGTCGAGCCCCGCCCGGCCGATCCAGGCCCCGCCGCCGCAGTCGCCCAGCAGATGGCCCCAGCCGTCGGCGCGCCGCCAGGAGGCGAGGTCCGTTCCGGTGGCGATCATGCCCGTGCCGCCCGCGACGACCGCGCCGGGGCGGAACCCGAGGGCCCCCACGTAGGCGGTGACGGCATCGGCGGCCAGCGCCAGCCGGCGTACGCCCACCTCCCGGGCGAGTGCGCCCGGCAGTTCGGCGCGCAGCTGGTCGCCGAGGGTGGCCATGCCGGCGGCTCCGACGGCTGCCGCGGACACCTCGGTGACCTGGGCGTCGGCCAGCAGCGCACGGGCCATCGGGACCAGTTGTTCCAGGAAGTGTGCGGCGTCGATCCCCTGCGGCCCGGTCCGCACCGGTCGGGCCGAGCGCAGCGGCGCGGAGCGGGGGCGTCCGTCCACCGTCAGGACCGCGCGCAGCCCGGAGCCCCCGGAGTCGACGGCGAGGACGACGGGGCCGGCCGTCACGGCAGCCGCCAGTCGACGGGCTGCGCGCCCTGCTGCACCAGGAGGTCGTTGGTGCGGCTGAACGGTCGGGAGCCGAAGAAGCCGTTGTCCGCGGACATCGGCGAGGGGTGGACGGACTCGACGGCGGGGAGGTTGCCCAGGAGGGGGCGGACGTTGCGGGCGTCCCGGCCCCAGAGGACGGAGACCAGGGGCCGCCCGCGGGCGGCCAGGGCGCGGATGGCCTGCTCGGTGACCGCCTCCCAGCCCTTGCCCCGGTGCGCTCCCGGCTTGCGGGGGGCGGTGGTCAGGGACTTGTTGAGCAGGAGGACCCCCTGGCGGGTCCAGGGGGTCAGATCACCATTGGAGGGCGGGGGAACCCCCAGGTCGCTGGTGAGCTCCCGGTAGATGTTGATCAGGCTGCCGGGCAGCGGGCGCACCTCGGGCGCCACCGCGAACGACAGCCCCACGGCGTGCCCCGGCGTCGGGTAGGGGTCCTGACCCACGATCAGGACCCGCACCTCGTCGAAGGGCTGTTGGAAGGCACGGAGCACGTGCGCTCCGGCGGGCAGGTACGTGCGGCCCGCGGCGATCTCCGCGCGCAGGAAGTCGCCCATCCCGGCGACCTGGTCGGCGACGGGTTCCAGGGCCTTGGCCCAACCCGCTTCGACGATCTCGTGCAAAGGTCGTGCTGCCACGCGGACGTGCCCCCAAGGATGCTCAGGTGTGCGGTGAGACCCACGCGGAGCGGTGGGCGCCCGCGCGGCTCGAAGAGTACCGCCGTGCTGTGCGGTTCCTTGCCCCGGGACGGCCACGCGATTCCCCCGGCGTGACGCCCCCGAGGGCCCGGCAGATGCACTCCACACGCTTGCAGTACGGGCATACGGGGACCACGGTGGTCTCCTTCCATGACAGGGGATGTCGGTTCCTTATCCCTCCCTTAGAGAAACGGGTACGAGCGTGTGCAGGTTTCGAAAGGGAATGAAGACTCCATGATGTTTTTCGTCACGGTGATTTTCGGCCGCGTGGCTGAAATGGCCCTCTGTTGCACCGTGTTATGGGGTGACTGCGGCGTGCACACACGGGGCGTCCGATGGATGCGGGGCGGGCCGGACCCGGACCTCTCCGCCGTTCGGCGGGGCATATAATTCGCCGTTGCGATCGTTGTGGGACCCGCTCGTGGGGGGTCCCCCGGTCGATGCGCGGGGTGTTCCTGAGAGTCGTGCCGCAGTGCACTTCGAGCGGCGGCGGACGCCCGCCCGCCGCCCCGGCCGGGCCGCGGAACGCAGGACGGCGCCGGTCAGCGGGCAGTCGGCCCGCACCGGAGCGCAACGGACGCCTCCGCGCGCAGCCCGAGTGACCCGCCACCGCCGCCGCTGCGGCGCCGCGGGTCGACGGCGCGCCCCGACCGGTGTCCGTGCGGGAGCGCTCCCGCGTCGTCGCGGGGGTACACGTTCCAGCGGCCCCGAAGCGGTGGAGCCGGACCGGGGCCGGACGGTCCGGCGCACCTCCGTGGCCGCCCCCGCGGTGCTCCGGGTCCGCATCGGGCCGGAGCACCGCGGGCCCGCCCGCGTTCGACGGGGTCCGGCTCGCCCCGCCGTCCAGTGCGCCCGGCACCTCCGCCGTAGGGCCGGCCGGCCGCCACGGGACGCATGCGCCCGTGACGACCGCCGCGACGGTGCACGGTCCCCGTCCGGCGGGGTCACCCCGACCGGGCGGCCACCCGTTCCGCCACCCCGGCCAGTGCGCGCGGTCCCACCCGGCAGCAGCCGCCCACCAACCGCGCGCCCGAGGCCAGCCAGCCGTCCACCGCTGCGGCTGCGAACCGGTCGGGGCCCACCCAGGCGCGCCGCGCGCCGTCCCAGCGTTCGCCGCTGTTGGGGTACACGACCACGGGCTTGCCGGTGATCCGCGCCGCCAGGGCCACCGCGGCGTCCGCGTCGGCCGGGGTGCAACAGTTCACGCCCACCGCACACACCTCCGCAGCCTCGGCCGCCACCGCGAACGCCTCGGCGAGCGGCTGTCCCGCCCGGGTGCGGTCCCCGCTGATGCTGAACGACAGCCAGGCCGGCACCCCGAGCCCCCGCACCGCCCGGAGCAGGGCCCGGGCCTCGTCCACGTCGGGCACCGTCTCCAGGGCGAACGCGTCGGGCTCCGCGGAGGCGAGTACCTCCAGCCGGGGCCGGTGGAACCGTTCCAGTTCCGCCACCGTCAGGCCGTACCGACCCCGGTACTCCGAGCCGTCCGCCAGCATCGCCCCGTACGGACCCACCGAGGCGGCCACCCAGCGGGGGCGCCCGCCCGGTGCCGTCCGGGCCGCCTCCCGGGCCAGGGCCACGCTCGCCCGCAGCAACTCCGCGGCCCGGGCGCGATCCGTGCCGTGCCGGGCGAACCCCTCGAAGGTCGCCTGGTAGCTCGCCGTGGTGGCGAGGTCCGCGCCCGCCTCGTAGTACGCCCGGTGCGCCGCGACGACCGCCTCCGGACGGTCCGCGAGCAGCCGCGCCGACCACAGTTCGCCGTCGAGGCGCTCGCCCTGTGCCTCCAACTGGTTCGACAGCCCGCCGTCCAGCACCAGCGGACCCCGGGCGAGGGCGGTGACCAGGGAGGGTCGCGGGGACCGGGCCGACCCGGTGGCGTGGGTGTGCACACCACCGACGCTAGCCCGCCCGGGTGCCCGGCGCCCCGTCCGCGGGATCAGGCCGCGCGCAGGTACGGGTCCGGCACCGTGATCCGCGCGCCGAGTTCCCGGGCCGCGTGCTGGGCCCACGAGGGGTTGCGCAGCAGCTCCCGGCCGAGGAGGACGGCATCGGCCTCGCCGCTCGCGATGATCTGCTCCGCCTGCGCCGCCTCGGTGATCAGACCCACCGCCGCCACCGGCAACCCCGTCTCGGCGCGGACCCGGGCCGCGAACGGGACCTGGTAGCCCGGACCGGTCGGGATGCGCACCCCGGACGCCGTGCCGCCCGAGGAGACGTCCAGCAGGTCCACCCCGTGCTCCCGGAGCAGTGCGGCGAAGCGGACCGTGTCGTCAACGGTCCAACCGTCGCTCTCCAGCCAGTCGGTCGCGGAGATCCGGAAGAACAGCGGCAACTCGTCGGGCCACACCGCGCGGACGGCGTCGACCACCTCCAGCGCGAAGCGGCTCCGGTTCGTGAACGACCCTCCGTACGCGTCGGTGCGCCGGTTGGCGTGCGGTGAGAGGAACTCGCCGATCAGATAACCGTGCGCCCCGTGGATCTCGGCCACCTTGAACCCGGCCGCCAGGGCCCGCCGTGCCGCACCCGCGAACTGCTCGACGATCTCGGCGATCTCCCGTGCCGTCAGCTCCCGGGGGGCGGGGTGCTCGGGGCTGAAGGGCAGGGGGCTCGGTCCGACGGTCTGCCAGCCGTGCGCCTCGGGGCCGACCGGACCGCCACCGCGCCAGGGGACGTCCGTCGACGCCTTGCGGCCCGCATGGGCGAGTTGCACGCCCGGGACGGTGCCCTGCGCGGTGAGGAAGTCGACGATCCTGCGGAACGCCTCCGTCTGGGTGTCGTTCCACAGACCCACGTCGGCGATCGAGATCCGCCCCTCGGGGCTGACCGCGGTCGCCTCGGTGAGGATCAGTCCGGTGCCGCCGGCGGCGCGGGCCGCGTAGTGCGCGAAGTGCCAGTCGGTGGGCACCCCGGCCCGCGGTCCCACGGGCGCGGCGGAGTACTGGCACATCGGGGCCATCCAGGCCCGGTGGGGAATGGTCAGCGACCGCAGGGTGAGGGGTTCGAACAGGGCGCTCATGACGGTTTCCCTTCAGGGGCCGGGCGGCGGGCCGCTCCGTGACGAGGCCGACGGGTGTGGTGAACCGGGGCCGGTGAACGGGGCGTTGGCTAGTACGATAGCGCTCGTAGTACGGCACCTGTCAAACTACGACGAGTGTCGAACCAAGCCGTACACTGGACGCACCGCACAGACCCGGGAGCCGCCGTGACCACCGCCACCACCAGCAGCCGTGAACTGGCGCACCCGCGCCGCGAAGAGATCACCCTGGAAGCCGTGCTGCACGCCCTCGCCGATCCGATGCGGCTGCGCGTCGTACGGGAACTCGCCGAATCCGGCGATGAGTTCCCCTGTTCACACTTCCCGCTGCCGGTCAGCAAGTCGACGACCACGCACCACTTCCGGGTGCTGCGCGAGGCGGGCGTCATCCAACAGCACTACCGCGGCACCGCGAAGTACAGCAGGCTGCGGGAGGGCGACCTCGACGCGCTCTTCCCCGGTCTGGTCCTCAGCGTGCTCGCCGCCGCGGCGGCCGAGGAAGCGCGTCGGGCCGCCCCCTGAACCGCGGCCCGGTAGGGGCGCCGGCGGGGCATTCGTCGGCTCGGCCTCGGTCGGCGTGCCCCGCGACCGGGCGCCGACCGGGTCACGGCACCCGGACGTTCCGGTCGCGGGGCGGCTGCGTCACAACAGCCCGCGCATCCGCCCGATCTCGGCCGTCTGCTGGGCGATCACGTCGTTGGCCATCTCCTCCACGAGGACGTTGTTGCCCTCCGAGAGCGCGTCGGCGGCCATCGTCACGGCCCCTTCGTGGTGCGTGATCATCAGGGCGAGGAACAGTTCGTCGAACGCCCCGCCCCGGGCGGCCCGCAACTTCGCCAGCTGGGCCTCGGTGGCCATGCCCGGCATGGACGCATGGGCGTGGCCCGTGCCGGCGCTGTGCTTGGGCCCGCCGTTGCCCTCCCACCAGCCCTCCATGGCGCCGATCTCGGGCTTCTGCGAGGCGGCCACCCGGGCGGCGAGGCGCTTGACCTTCTCCGACCCGGCGCGCGTCGGGACGAGTGCGGTCATCACCAGGGCCTGGGCGTGGTGTTTGATCATCATCTGGATGTAGTCGAAGTCCGCGGAGTTGGGTGAATCGTCGCCGAGCCGCTTCTTCGCCTCCCCCGCCGAGAGGGTGGCGGCGCCCTCGCCCGGTTTCCCCGGAGCGATCACCGACGGTCCCGCCGCCTTCTGCGGGGCCGCCCCGCCGGAACCTTCCGCATCGCAACCCGCGAGGGTCAGCAGCAGGGCCGCACAGAGCAGTGCGACACCCGAACGGCCCTGCTGGCGGAGGGGGTTGCGGCGGATCGTGGCCGGAGGCCGACTGGCTTCGTCCTGGCTGCTGCGACTGCGGTACAAGACATCCTCCTGCGAAGCGGGGGGAGTTGACGGCAAGGGGCGGGGGCGGGGGTGGACGGGGTGCCGGCGGCCCCTTCGGGGTCGCCGTCGGACGGAGGTGACGGGGCGGGTGTGCCGCCTACCGTCTTAGCACCCTTCCGCGACCGGTGATCGAAAACCTTTGTGACGATTGCGTTGCCCCCCTATTGATATGAGCATGATGAAGACGATACTGCGGGTGTTCCTGAACCGTTCCACACCGTGAACGGCGAAGAGGGAGGACGCAGTGACCCTGTCGAACGATCCCCGAACGCGGCGCAGACGCCTGGGAGTCGCCGCCGCAGTGGTGGGGCTGCTCGCCACGCTGGTCACCGCCGCACCCGCGGCGGCGATCCCCGACCCCGGCGACGCCCCGTCGACCCCCGAGCGGGTGTCCCAGGAGGACGCCCGGGACACCAGGGAGGCGATAGCCGCCGGCGAGATACCCGGCCAGGACGAGATCGTCCACTCCGACAACATCAAGCACCTGGCCAACATCCCGAAGGACGCGCTCCCCGGGACCAACTCGGACCTGGCCTTCCAGGGCAAGTACGCGTTCGCCGGCAACTACGACGGCTTCCGGATCTTCGACGTCAGCAACCCGAAGGCACCGAAGACCGTCTCGCAAGTGCTCTGCCCGGGTTCGCAGAACGACATCTCGGTCTCCGGCAACCTGCTGTTCCTATCGACCGACTCGTCCCGCAGCGACAACTCCTGTGCCAGCACGTCCCAACCCGCGAGCGTCAAGGACTCGTGGGAGGGCGTCAAGGTCTTCGACATCAGTGACAAGCGCAACCCGAAGTACGTCTCCGCCGTGGAGACGGCCTGCGGCTCGCACACCCACACCCTGGTGCCGGACCGGAAGAACGTCTACGTCTACGTCTCGTCGTACTCCCCGAACGCGGCGTTCCCCGACTGCCAGCCCCCGCACGACGGCATCTCGGTCATCAAGGTGCCGAAGAAGGCGCCCCAGCAGGCCGCGGTCGTCAACTTCCCGGTGCTCTTCCCCGGTAGCGGCCCCGACGGGGGCGGCAACCCCGGCGGCCCCACCAACCCGGGCGTCTCCAAGACCACCGGGTGCCACGACATCACGGTGCTCCCGTCGAAGGACCTGGCGGCGGGCGCCTGCATGGGCGACGGCATCCTCTTCTCCATCAAGGATCCCGAACGCCCGAAGGTGATCGACGTCGTCCAGGACAATGTGAACTTCGCGTTCTGGCACTCCGCCACCTTCAACCAGGACACCAAGAAGGTCGTCTTCACCGACGAGTTGGGTGGCGGCGGCGCCGCGACCTGCAACGCGGCGATCGGCCCCGACCGCGGCGCCAACGGCATCTACGACATCGTCGGCCGGGGCGACCACCGCGAACTGGTGTTCCGCAGCTACTTCAAGATCCCGCGCCACCAGGCCGACACCGAGAACTGCGTCGCCCACAACGGGTCCATCATCCCGGTGCGGGGCAAGGACCTCATGGTCCAGGCGTGGTACCAGGGCGGAGTCTCCGTCTGGGACTTCACCGACTCCACCGAGCCCAAGGAGATCGCCTACTTCGAGCGCGGCCCGCTGAGCACGACCAGGCTGGTCGCCGGTGGATCGTGGTCGGCGTACTACTACAACGGGTACATCTACTCCAACGACATGGCCAAGGGCTTCGACGTGCTCAAGCTCGACGACCGCCGCACCAACGCCGCGGAACGGGTCAGGTTGCACGAGCTGAACGTCCAGACCCAGCCCGACTACTTCGACCGGGACGACGACTGACCCGCTCCGACTGAACCCCGACCGGGCCGACCGGGCCCGGACGAAGCAGTGGGCCACCCGGCGACGGAACCCCCAGCTCGCCGGGGTGCCTGACCTCGGACGGTCGTCCCCGCCCCGCACCGGGGCGGGGACGACCATCAGCGCTCAGCGCTCTCCAGGGTGTCCCGGCTCGCCGCGACCCGCGCCGAACAGCCCGGAGAAGTCCGCCGGCGGCCCTCCCTGCGGGGCCACCCGCGGTGGCCGCTCGGTCGGCGGCGTCCCCAACTCCCACGCCAGCCCGTACCGACGGAACAACTCCGCCCGCAGCACCTCGGCGGGCATCGGCGCGCCGGGCAGCAGGATCGCAAACACGGACCCCATCAACAACGCCCGCAACAGCGGATAGTCCGTGTCCGGAGTGGGCGACCCGTACCGTGCGACGGTGTCGCGGAGCAACTCCGCGAGCCGCTGCTGCTCAGCGCAGCGGACGAACCCCTCGGCCTGGAGGATGCCCGCCATGTGGGCGCGCATCAACACCGTGCTGTCCCGTGCGAGCCCCAGGACCGCGTCGATGGCGCGCGCCATCCGCTCGTGGCCCTCCTCGGTGCGCGGTTCCCGCTCCAGGGCCTGGGCCAGGGCGGTGTGCATCAGCCGGTGCACCGCCGACTGGAAGAGCTGGCGCTTGCCGGGGAAGTAGTAGGACACCAGGCCCCGGGCGGTGCCCGCGCGGTCCGCGATGTCGGACAGGGTCGTCGCCTCGTACCCCCGCTCGGCCACCAGCTCCACGGTCGCCCGCAACAGCCGCTCACGGCTGCGCCGTCGCAGCTCCTCATTGACCGATGCGCTGCGCGGGGTCATCCTGTACTCCTGCGTTGACTGGCTTCCAGCCAATATACTCAGCGGAGTCGGTGGAGGCCTCGCGGCCCCACCCGGTCCGCTGTCCGCATGGGCGCAGCGGGGGAGCGTCCATGCGGACGGCGGTGCACGCACGCGGCCCGGGCCCGATGGCCCGGGCCGCGTGCTCTTCTCGCGGGACTCCTCCCCGCTCCCTACAGTGGGGACGGGGCCGAGGAGGCGATGACATGGACCAGCGACAGATCCTGGAGCGGATCACCGCCATGGTCGAGGACGAGCGGCGACTGCGCGACGGGCTCGTGGAGGGCCGCGACCGCACCGAGGAACGCGCCCGGCTCGCCGAACTGGAACGGGAACTCGACCAGTGCTGGGACCTGCTCCGTCAGCGGCGGGCCAAGTCCGAGTACGGCGAGAACCCCGATGAGGCCCGGGTGCGGCCGTCCTCCCAGGTCGAGGGCTACCAGTCCTGAGCCCGGTCACGGACGGCCGCGGTGCGGCCCGGTGCGGTCGGTGCCCGGGAGCCGGCTCGGGCCGCGGAACCGTTCGTACGACAGGACCGCCACGGAGACGGTCAGACCGCCCAGCAGCCACCCCTCCACCACGTCGGAGGGCCAGTGCACGCCCAGCCAGATGCGGGTGAGCCCCACTCCGAGGACGGAGACGGCGGCGAGGACCAGCGCCATCCGCCGGAGCGACCGTCGGACGCCGTACCGGTACAGGGTCCACAGGAGCAGCCCGCACACCACCGTCGCGGTCATCGCGTGTCCGGAGGGGAACGCGGAGTAGTTCGCCGAGTCCACCGGGTCGGGCCAGTGGGGGCGCTCCCGTCCGACTCCGGCCTTGAGCGCCTGTTGGAGCAGCGTTCCCAGGGCGCAGGGAACCGCGAGCCAGGCGGCGAACCAGCCGTCGCGGCGCCACAGCAGCCACCCCACGACCACCGCGAGCAACGCCCGCATGGTCCACGGGTCCCACGCCCAGTCGGTGAGGATGCGGTTGGCGTGGGTGAGTCCGGGGTCGGCCACGGCCCAGTCGTGCGTGGTGCGGGCGATCTGCTCGTCCACGTCCAGCAACGGACTCCAGCGGGCCGCGACCAGGATCAGGAGCAGGGTGGCCAGCCCGCCCAGGACCGATGCGACGCGTGGGGCGCGTGAGGTCATGGGGCGGGGTGGGCTCGATGGGGGGAGGGGGGACACCTTGTGCATGGGGGTGATCCTCCCCGACCTCGCGTGCAGCAGGCCAGGAATCCGCGGGGATCCACAGGGCGGTCGAGGTGTTCGGCCGGTGGGTGCCCGCACGGGTGGCCGGATCGGGTTCCGTACTCCCCGTTGCCCCCGGTGTGGGGGGCGGCCGATCTGCGGAAGCGGCCGGAACCGGTCAGCGCAGGGCGTGCAGCCCCGGTACGAACGCCACCAGGACGGGCACCACCGGGACCAGTGCCGCCGCCGCGGTGAGCCGCAGCCGTCTGGCCGGGGTGAGCCGGCGCGGCGGGGTCAGTAGGCGGTTCACCCGCTGCGGAACGAGTGCCTGTGGGGTCGGGCACGGCCCGAACACGCCGCGGTCCTCGTTGAGTTCGACCAGCGCCAGCGCGGTGGTGAGTCGCCCGAACCGGCGCGAGGCGACGTCGTCGGCGGCGAGTTCGACCAGTCGGTGCATCTCGTCGCGGAACGCGGCGAAGACCGGGACCTGCGGAAACCCGTTGGCCAGCGCCGAAGACGCGTGCAGCAGCCAGTCGTGGCGGGCCTGTGCGTGCCCCTGCTCATGGGCGAGCACCGCATCGAGCTGCCGACCCTTCAGCCGTCGCAGTGCCGCCGTGGTGATGACGAGTCGGGGTGCCGTCCCGGGCAGCCACCAGGCGTCCGGGCGCTCGCCCTCCAGCACCACCAGCCGGTCCGTGCCCGGCTCCTCGCCCGGCAACAGCGGGGAACGGACCCGCAGTTCGGCGCGGCTGGCGCGGCGGGCGGCCCGGGTGCGAACGATCTCCCGGGTCAGCATGGCGGCGGTCCACACGCCTCCGCCGGCCAGCAGCAGGGCCGTCGCCGCGGCCCAGGGCCCGGCGGCCCCCAGCGCGTACGCCTCCACGACACCGCTGGGCGCGGGGGCGAACAACCGCCCGCGCACCGCCTGCCAGGCCGCTGCCGCGCTGAGCGTCATCGACAGCGCGCAGCACAGCAGGACCGCCGCCACCACGCACTGCCAGACCCACAGGGCGACCACGGGTTCCCGTTCGGGCCATTCGGCCCGCGCCAGGAGCCGCGGGGCGAGGACAGCGGTAAGGGCGCCGAGCAGCAGCAGTGCCACGGATACCGTCATGCCACCAGCCTATTTGCGCGTGGCGACGTGGTGATACGAATGATCGGCGCAAGTGACGTAGGACACGTTTCGTCCGTGGTGTGTGGCTCGTCGGGGCGGGCACCGGAGTCGACCGGGCACGGCCGATCAGACGGCGAGCAGCATGGCGCACATCGCCAACCCCATCGAGAGGCGGCAGGCCCGGGCCAGCTCCGGGCGGTGCGCCGCCCCGGTCGGGGGCGGCCCACCGCCCGGATCGGGGACGAGTCGGGCGCCCGTCCACAGGACGTATCCGGCGAAGTATCCGAGCAGTGCGGTGGTCAGCGGGGCGAAGCCCGCGCTTCCGTGCCCGGCCGGGGCCGTCGCCATCACCACCGACATGTAGGCCATCGCACCCGCCCCCACCAGGTGGTGCAGCTGGTGCACCGAGTCCCGTGCGTACCGGAGGGCG
The DNA here is from genome assembly GCF_042724695.1 of Streptomyces sp. NPDC127068. Taxonomy (NCBI): domain Bacteria; kingdom Bacillati; phylum Actinomycetota; class Actinomycetes; order Kitasatosporales; family Streptomycetaceae; genus Streptomyces; species Streptomyces sp. NPDC127068. Next base: position 26,688 of record NZ_JBHXEN010000082.1, read on the forward strand.
CCCAGCGCCGCCGCGGCGAAGACCACCGTGCAGAGCGCCCAGGCGGGGCGGGGCACCGTGACCAGCGTCGTGGGCAGGGCCATCACGACGGTTCCGAACCCCATCAGCGCCTCGCCCCCCGCCGTCCGGCGCTGCCGTCCGGTACCGGTGAACATCCGCACCAGGCAGTAGCCCCCGCTCAGTGCGCCGAGCGCGATGAGCAGCCAGGCGGCCGGGACCGGTGTGTGCACCGCGCACCTCCCGCTCGGCGCCATGGGGTGATGGCTGCCCACGGGGAGGCCGACCAACCGGGCGCACGAGCGCACGGGCGTGCAGAAGGGCGTGCACGCAGGCGTGCGAGGGGGTCCGCGCTGAGCGCGCCGGGTGTGTCCCGCCCACCTCGGCACGCTCACTGCGGTACGGGGGTGGGGGGGGGGGGCGCGGCGCGGGCCCCCCACCCGCCCCCCCCCGCCCGCCGGCCCCCCCCCCCCCCCCGCCCGCCCCCGCCGCGGCGCCGGCACCCCCCGCGGCGGCGG
>NZ_JBHXEN010000083.1:0-26243 GCF_042724695.1 Streptomyces sp. NPDC127068
TGCCGATGGTGCCGGTGACGGTGAGCTTGCTGGACTCGGTGGTCGCCGTCAGCACCACGAACGACGACACCGCCACGAGGATTCCGGCGAGGAGGGCCACGGAACGCGCCCAGTGACGCATCAGATGGTGGCGCATCAAACGGAGCACAGGGCCCTCCTCGTCGGGCTTACCTCAGGTGCGTCGTGCGGCGGTCAGCACATGCCGCAGTACTCCCAGCTGCCGCAGTACGGGGCCGGGCAGGCCGGCCCGCCCGAGTAGCAGCACCGTACGAACCTCCGACCGCCCGTGCACCGGCCGTCCGGGCGGGCGGTGTTGCAAGCCCCGCTGGAGCAGGTGTAGCAGCCGGCATGTGCTTCGGCTTCGGGCGCCAGCTTGCTGAGCAGGGTATCGCCGAGCCTGGTCAGGAGCTTCACGGGATGGGCCTCTTCTCTTCGTGCGCCGTCGTGGGATGTGCGTCGTCCAGGTCCCGACGCCGCCGGCTGCCGGCAGCGGCTGAGCGGGAACGCCGCGGGGGCGGGGTCCCGGAGCCGGATGCGCGGCGGATTCGGGAGGAAATCCCGAGCGTGTGCTGTCGAGTTCCGCGGGACACCACGAACGGCGCTTCCGGTTCTGAACTCTTTGGAGTAGACCACTCACTCCACGTAGTCACAATGTGGTGATCAGCCATGCGACTCAGGCCACCTCTTGTGGCACGTGTAGTGAAGTGGTGCGAGCCGCAGTCCGGTTCGGCAGCGCCCCTCGGGCGCGCGCCGGGGTGGTCGTCGCCGGTTCGTCCCAGGTGGGCCCCGGGGCGAGGTCCGGTCCGCACCGGGCGCACGCGGTACGGGTCCGCCCGTCGACCTGTACGGGAAGCCGGGCGGAGGTGGGCCGGGCGCACCGAACGCAACGGTCCGCCCGGCGGCGGGGAACCGGCACGGTCAGCCCTTCTCCGGTCACGCCGTCCGCCCCAACGCGCGCAGCTGCAACGTACGGTCGTCCGCGCGGTGTTCCGCGGGCCACCGGAGGGTGAGGACGTGCGCCGGTATGGGTGGGCGGGGTCCCGCCCATACGTCGGGCGGCCCGTCCCACTCCTCCGGGAACAGCGGCTGCGGCTCCCGAACGGTGCTGGGCCCGGGCGCAGTTGGTACGTGCCGCCCCCGTGACGGCCACAGGCGGCCCAACGCCCACAGGACGAGCGACCTCAAGGGGCCGCGGCGGGCACCGTGCACCACACCCATCCCTCCCGGTCGACGCCCCAGTCCTCCGCGAGCGCCGCGACGAGCATGAGGCCGCGCCCGTTCTCGTCCCCGGGCCCGGCTTCTCCGATCCGTACTCGGTCCGGGTCGGTGTACCCGCTCCGCACCGCGAGGTCCACGCCCTCGTGCGTGCAGGTGATCCGGACGCGGATCGAGTCGCCGTTCCCGTACAGCAGGGCGTTGGTGACGAGTTCGCTGACGAGCAGCCCCGCGTCGTCCCGCAGATGCCCCAGGCCCCAGTACCTCAGCCGGGTCTCGGTGAGCCGTCGTACCTGGCCCACCCAGAGCCGGTCGGACGCGGCCGGGAAGGTGCCCGGTCGGAGGGGGGTGCGGTCGAAACAGAACGCGGTCACCGCTGCCGCGTGTGTTCTGCGGGTCGCACGGCCGGTCATGGGTGCGCTGGGCATGGGGAGGTGCCTTCTCTCGTACCGAGGGTGTGAGGGTTCCCCCGCTCGGGCCCTGGCCGGGGACCCGATGGGCACGCGACAGCTGAGGGGCGCGTGCGCGGGGGCGCGTTGAGTGGAACGGATGCGCTTTCCGTAATCGCTCAACTACAGTCCTGCATCACGCGCTTAACCTGCAAGCGCATAGAGATAGTTGGAGAAAATGGCACATGCCAGCGCGCTGACACGGTGTTTCACCGCCACGGACACGGCGTTGAGAGCAGGTGGCACGTGTGCGTCATGGACCGACAGAAACCAGGGAAGGACACACACGTGGCTGCACGACGAGGTCCTACGTTCCGACGGCGGGCATTAGGGAAAGAGCTCCGGATCCTCCGAGAGAGGACCGGCATCACCATCCAGGAGGCCGCCGCCGGGCTCGGCTTCAGTGACACGAAGCTGAGTCGCGTCGAGACGGGACACAACAGTCTGCCGCGCGTGGAGGACCTGGAGGGGCTGCTTGACCGCTACGGAGTCGAGGACATCGATCAACGCGATGCCCTGCTCACGTTGCACCGGGACTCGTTGAGCCGGGACCCGTACACCCCGTACCGGGATTCGATGCCGTCCGGCATGCCGATGTACGTCGGGCTGGAATCGGATGCACGCGAGATCCGAGCGTGGCAGCCCATGGTGGTGTTCGGGCTGCTCCAGAGCGAGAGCTACACCCGGGCGCAGTTCATGTTGGCCAAGCCGATCGAGGAGACCACGACGCAGTTCGTGGAGAACAACGTCAGCCTTCGGATGGAACGAAAGCGCCTGATCACTCGGTCGGACAGCCCCATCACCTTGCGGGTGATCCTGGATGAATCCGCGCTGCGTCGAGTGATCGGTGGTCCCGACGTGATGAAGGAGCAGTACGAGGAGATCGGGCGCCTCTCCGCTCTGGACAACGTCACCGTTCAGATCCTGCCGCAGAAGGCAGCCACGTACCGGGCGGACGGCAACTTCATCCTGCTGACCTTCGACCCGCCTGTGGACCCGGTCGTCCAGTCGGACATCCCTGGAAGCATCACCGTCACGGACAAGCGGGTCGACGTCTGGAAGTACAACCAGAGGTTCGACGCCATGCGCAGCGAGGCGTTGGGCCCGTCCGCCACGCCAGGGTTTCTGCAACGACTAGCGCGAGAGATTGATTAGCCATCAACATACAGATGACGGGCATAGACATGGCTGACGAGCTGGTCTGGAAGAGGTCCACGTACAGCGACAGCCAAGGAGGGGCGTGCGTGGAGGTAGCGCACCTTGCGCACCGTACGGGCGTCCGCGACTCGAAGGACAAGCAGCTCCCCGCGCTGTACGTCCCGCACGCGGCCTGGCAGGAGTTCGTACGGCACACGGTGGCGATCTTCAACGACCCCCGCTAGGGTGCGTGTTGCTCATTCGAGAGTGAGAAGCACTGGCGACGTGTCCGATGGGGGACAGTGCTTCGGTCTCGATAGGCAATGAGCACCATGAGTCTCTAATCGTCGCAGAGCCTCAGCAGGCCATCCGCAAACGGTGGTCGAGCTGAGGCTGCCCGCCGACTGGTCGATCACCTTGGTGAAGGGATCGACTGGTGAGGCCGACTTTTCTCGTGCAGGTGCTTCTCACGCTCCTGTCCTTCGTGTCGTCGCTGCTGGTAGCAGTGGTCGCGGGGGTGCTTTCGCATGCGACTGGGGCGCGGGTGGCGGGCGCGTTGCTGTACGGCGGCGGCGCGTTCATCGGCTGGATGACGCTCTGCGTGATCGTGCTGACGGCACTCGGTCTGCTCGGGCACCACGGTCGACCCGGCGAGTGAGGAGCGCCCGGCGCTCAGGGGCACGGCCGGAGCCGGATGGCCCCACCAGCCAACCCCGGAGGTCAGAGCTGGCGGGCGAAGATGCGGGCGCCGTTGTGGAAGTGGACGGTGAACCCGTGGTTGCCGGCGCGCTCGCCCTCGCGAGTGGACCAACGTTCCACGGACGCGATCTCAGCGTTCTCGGACTGGGCCAGCACCGCGGCGAACCACGCCTCGGGAAGGTCGTCCGACTGCGGGGGCTCACCCGTGAGCGAGGCCGCGTCGGTCACGGGCGCGTCGTCGAACGAGTCGTGCTTCGCGCCCTCGGGGAGCTGCCCGACGAACTGCCACCGGGTCTCCCCGGTCGACGTGGTGATGACCACGCCCCGCGGGTGCTGCTTGTCACCTGCTTCGGCGAGCGTCTGTACGCGGCTGGCCGTGGGCTGGTTCTTGACCAGGTCGATGACGAAGTCCGAGAAGCGGCTGGGGCGCATGAGTGGGGTCCCTTCGTGGAAGCCGCGCCAGTCTAGGAGCCGGCACGCCCCGCCGGAGGACATCGACACATCACGTGCCGAGCCCCTGCACGCTTCGTACGGCACCGCTGTCACGTGCTCGCGGAACAGCGGGAGTCGTACTGGCGAGGACGTCGGCGAACGGGACAGAATCGCCTCATGAGCCTGCGTCTCGGGGAGACGGCGAGCCGTCCGGGCAGGTGGCCCGGTTACGCCGCTGCCGTATGGGGAATCGCCTTCGCCGCTCCGAGCTTCGCCTGGGCGTGGGGCGTCGGCCTGACCGGCGCCTCGACCGCGCTCGCGCCGCCGCTGGTCGAACTGGCCCGCGAGCGTGACCCCGGGTTCATCGCGCTGCTGTGGGCCACGGGCGCGCTCAAGGCCCTGGGCGGACTGCTGGGCGTGGCGCTGGTGTGCCGTCGCGCCCGGGGCCGCGGCACGAACCGTCTGCTGCAACTGGCGGGCTGGGGCGCGACGGTCCTGCTCGTCTGGCACGGGGCGGAGTTCGTGGTGCACGGGCTGCTCGTAGAGGCCCACTTCATCGACATCGACCCCGACCTGAGTGCGGTCACCCGCTGGTACACGTATCTGTGGGGACCGTGGTTCGTCGTGGGCGGGGTCGCCTTCGGGTTCGCCGCGCGGACCCACTTGAGTGGAGTGGCCGACCGTAGGGACGCCGTGATCGCGGGGAGGCTCGGAGGCTTCGGTGCGCTGGCCCTCTCCGCCGCCGCCCTGGCGACGAGGCTCGGGTGACACCTCTGGAGACCGGAGCGCCGCACCCCGACGCGTCCCGACTCACGTGCCCGCGTCGCGGACCGCGCCCCGTCCCGTACGGGCGTGGAGGAACACCGCGGCGGTGGCGACCGCGGTGGCCACCGCCAGCGCGGTCAGCGCCGTGACGGTCGACGCGTCGGGGGAGGTGACGGGCTGACCGCGGTGGGTCTGCCAGGTGAGGATGCCGGTCAGGGCCAGGCAGAAGACGCCGGCGATCCAGACCAGGGCGGTGCGGTGCCGGGGTCCGAGCATCCGGGGCCCGAGGGTGAGGAGCAGGCCCAGCAGGGCCAGGGCCTGGAGGGAGTGGACGCCGAAGAAGTGCGGGACGCGCCAGTCCCCGCCCACGGTGCTGAAGTTGGTGACGGGCATCCCCGGGCCACCGTCCGGCGGCCCCACCGTGTGCGCGCCGACGTACGGCATGCCGTGCCCCCGGTCCGCGGCGGCCTCCTGCGCGGGGGTGGACTGCACCATCAGGTAGACCGCGACCATGCTCAGGGTGGTCACCACCATCCCCAGCCGCAGCGCCCACGCCAGCGCCGGCGGCTCGACCCGCCCCCGTAGCAGCAGGAACACGGTCACCAGGCCGATCGCCAGGAGCACCAGCGAGGCGATCAGCATGAAGACGATCCTGGTGCCGCTGACGACGGTGCTGAAGTTGAAGTGGCTCGTGGTCCCCTCCGCCGTGGCCCAGGTGCCGCCCGCGCCCTCCACGGCCACGCACGCCACCACCGTCCAGCCCATCACCCGCACCAGACGGTCGTGTCCCCGGACGAAGGTCGTCAACCAGATGAGGGTGACGCCGAACAGGCCGAAGGAGAACGCGAACCGTGTGGGTTTCGCCCATGCCGGCTGCCCGGTGATCACCCGCGGGTCGACGACCAGCCCCACCAGCGCGATCAGGATGAACACGCCGGCGACGACGACCGTCGCGACCATCGGCGGGTTGGCCGCCCACCCTCTCCGTACCGGGGCCCACGGCCCGGAGTGCTCCACGACGGCTCCGCCACCCTTCGACTCAGAGGCTCTGGACGAGCCCGACCCCCAGGGCGATGAGTGCCGCGGCGATGAGGACGGCCCCGGCCCGGGTGAGGTGCGTGCCCAGGGACGCGCGTCCTTCGGAGCCGAGGGCCAGGTGCACGAAGAAGCCGCCGGACTGGGCGAGCACCCCGACCAGCAGGAGCACGCCGAAGAGCCAGTCGGTGCTGGACGAGAACTCGGCCTGCGGCAGGTAGAGGAAGTAGACGAGGGAGAGGATCAGCAGCACACCGGCGTGCGCATGACCGGCGCGGAAGGACCGCTCGCGCAACGGGGTGAGCGTGCCCTGCCTGGTGGTGAGGAACTGGAGCAGCGCATGGCCGCCGAACTCCACGGTCACCAGGGCGAAGAGCGCGACGATCGGCAGGAGTTCGTACGCTTCCATGACGTGCCGCCTTCGGCCGTGACGGGCAGGGAACGGGCCGCACGCTACGGCACCGGGCGCCGGCGGCCGGTCGGCGGCGAGCGGGCCCGGAGGGGATTCACCCGGACGGCACGTCGCCGTGGACCGCACGGTGCGCGTCGGCGTACCGCGGACCAGTAGCGTCGCGGAGCATGAGGAAGTCGGTCGTGCTGGGGGCGCTCGTCCTGTCCGTGGCGCTCCTCGGGGCGGCTGCCGAGGGGTCCGTCCCGGCGACCTCGCCGGGTGCCGGGGACGGCCTGGACCGGTTCAGGACGCAGGACGTCAAGTGGACGCAGTGCAGGGACACTTCGCTTGCCGCGAGCGGGACGGAGTGCGCGCGGGTCACCGTTCCGCTCGACTACGGCCAGCCGCGGGGGCGCACCATCGAGGTCGCCGTCTCGCGGATCGCGTCGACGGACCCGGCGCGGCGGCGCGGCATCCTCCTGACCAACCCGGGCGGTCCCGCGGCCCGGGGCCTGGGCCTGCCGAGGGACCTGCGGACGGTGATGGGCCCCGCGGTGACGGCGGCGTACGACGTCATCGGCATGGACACCCGGGGGCTCGGCGAGAGCACCCCGGTGGACTGCGGACTGACCCGGAGCACCTGGCTGCTGCACGCGCCGGGGCCGGACCGGGCGGGGTTCGAGGAGAGCGTACGGCGCTCCCGGGACGACGCCCGCAGCTGCCGGGAGCGGGCGGCCGACCTGCTGCCCCACCTCTCGACCCGCAACATCGCCCGGGACGTCGACATCGTCCGCGGTGCGCTGGGCGAGCGGCGGACCTCGTGGTTCGGCCAGTCGTACGGGGCGTTCCTGGGGGCCACCTACGCCCAGATGTTCCCCGGCAGGGTCGACCGGCTGGTCCTGGACAGCGCACCCGACCCGGCCGAGTACCCGTTCCGGATGGTGCGCCGCCAGGGTCTCGCCAACGAACGGGCGCTGGACGACTTCGCGGCCTGGGTCGCGCCCCGGCACCGTACGTACGGACTCGGTGCGACGCCCGCGGCGGTGCGCGCCGGGGTCGAGGCGGTGGTCGAGCGGGCGGGCGACGAGCCGATCCGGGTCGGTGGGCACCGGGTCGGCGACCGTGAACTGCCGCTGCTGTTCTACGTCCTCCTCGTCCACGACACCGCGAATCCGGAGTTCGCCGGCCTGCTGCGGGTCCTGCGGGCCGCGGCCTTCGGGAAGCCGGTCGCGGTGCCGGGCTGGTTGCAGGGGACCCTGGACCTGGTGTTCGCGGGCGCGGGGACGGACCGGGCGGCGGACTACGCGGCGGAGCTGGCGATGCTCTGCGCCGACACGGCCGTGCCCCGGGACCCCGAGGACTACTGGCGGGCGGTGCAGCGCACCCGGGCCGCGCAGCCGGTCTTCGGGCCGATGACCCACGCCCCGTTCCCCTGCGCGTTCTGGGCGGAGGAACCGCGCGAGCCGCGGACCGTCGTGGACAACGGGGTGCCGGCCCTCCAGATCCAGGCGACCGGGGACCCCCGCACCACCTACCGGTCGGGGCTCCGGATGCACCGTGCGCTGCGCGCCTCCCGGCTCGTCACCGTGCCGGGCCGGGCGCACACCGTCTACGCGAGCCGCCCGAACGACTGCGTCCGCCGCACGGTCAACACGTATCTGGTGCACGGCACCCTGCCCGCCCGGGACACCGTCTGCCGCGACTAGCGCGACGGCCGTGCCGGCTACCGGGGGGAGTGGCTGTCCGCGTTGTCCTCGAACAGTTCCCGGGTGCGGCGCAGGAGGGCCGACCGGACCTCGTCCGGGGCCAGGACCCGTAGCGGGGTGCCCAGGCCGAGGAGGTACCGGGCGAGTTCGTCGGCGTCGTTGGCGCCGATCTCGACGAGGGTGGCATCGGGCCCGTCCGGGTGGTGGGTGCCGATCGTCGGGGGGATCAGGCGCAGGGCCCGGTCCATGGGGTGCGGGAGCCGGACCCTTCCGTAGAGGGGGTACACGACGCTCGCGATGCTCCGGGAGACGAGGAGTGCCGGGTCCGGCGGGTCGACGAGTTCGACGGGCCGTCCGGTCGGCCGTACGTGCACCACCCGGTCGGCCCGGAACGTACGCCACTGGTCCCGGGCCACGTCGCGGGCGACGAAGTACCAGCGCAGGCCCGTGTGCACCAGACGGTAGGGGTCGACGTCCCGGACGCTCTCCCGGCCCGCGTGGTCGCGGTACGACAGCCGGGCGCGCTCGCCGCGGCGACAGGCGGCGGCCAGTTCCCGCAGCACGCCGGGGGAGATCCGCGGCCCCTCCGCCCGGGGCGTGTGGACGAAGGTGGCGTCCATCTCGCCCAACCGGTCCGCGATCCGGGGCGGCAGCACCTGTCGCAGCTTGAGCAGCGCCGACACCGCCGCCCGGTCGTCGCCGAGTACACCGCTGAGCGCGGCCTCGCGGAGCGCGACGGCCACGGCGAGCGCTTCCTCGTCGTCGAGGACCAGCGGCGGCACCCGGGTGCCGCCGCCGAGCCGGTAGCCGCCCCAGGGTCCGGGGTCGGACTCGACGCAGTAGCCGAGTTCCCGCAGCCGGGCGACGTCCCGCCGCACCGTGCGGTCGGTGACCGCCATCCGCTCGGCCAGCTCGTGGCAGGTCCAGGTCGGTCGCGCGGACAGCAACGAGACCAGTTGCAGCAGGCGGGCGGAGGTGCTGATCACGTTCCGCAGTGTTCCCCATGACCAGGACCGGACCTGTCCTGGTCCCGTCCTAGGGTCCCCTCCCATGAGTACAGGAACCACGAGTACGGGAACCACCACCACCGTCACCGCCGCCCCGGCGATCCGGCTGATGTCCATCGACTTCGACTGTCCGGACCCGGTCGAGCTGGGCCGTTTCTACGGAGCGGCCCTCGGCCTGCCCGTCATCTACTCCAGCGACGACTTCGTCCTGCTCGGCCGGGAGGGTGCGCCGGGGCTGGGCTTCATCCGGGACGCCGACTACCGGCGTCCGACCTGGCCGGACCCCGCCCAGGGCAAGCAGGCGCACATGGAACTGAACGTCGACGACCTGGAGGCGGCCCACGCCCGGCTGCTGGCCCTGGGCGCGGTGGAGCCCGCGGTCCAGCCGCACACCGGACAGCGCAGGGTCCTGCTCGACCCGGCCGGTCACCCGTTCTGCATCGCCACGCAGAGCTGAGCGTCACCGGGGCTCGTCCGCGCCACGGCGGCGGCGCGGCCGAGCCCCGTGCGGTCCGGTACCGGGGGAGCCCGAGCCGGTCAGCCGGTCAGCCGGTCAGTCGGTCGCCGTCCGGACGGGGGCGCTGCTGCGTCCCTGCTGCCGTCCGCTGAGTTCCGCGTCGAGCGTCTCCATGGCCACGCGCATGGACTCCGCGTACCCGGGGTCCTTCAGCCGCTCCCACATCTCGGCCTCGGGCACGTCCTCGACGCAGCTGCTCACCCACCAGACGTTGCCGAAGGGGTCCTTGACGCGGCCCCCGCGCTGTCCGAAGGCGTCGTCGGCCACGGGGGTGACGACCCGGCCGCCCGCCGCGACGGCCCGGGCGACCGCCTCGTCCGCATCGGGGACGAACACGTTCAGCAGGCTCGGCAGGGCGGGCCAGTCGGCCTGTCGGTCGAAGGCGGACACGACGGTGTCGCCGAGTCGGACCTCCCCGTGACCGATGGACCCGTCCTCGGTCGCCACCCGCATCAGTTCCTCGCCCTCGAACGCCGCGGTGACGAACTCCAAGAAGGCTCCCGTGTCGTCGGTGACGACCCAGGGCGCCACGGTGGTGTAGCCCTCGGGCGCGGCACTCTGCTGCTCCGGCATCGCGGTCCTCTCGCTGGTGTTTCGCTTGCCGGAGACGACGTTAGGCACCCAATAGGCCACAGTGTGTCCGCTAGGGCGAGGCGATCGAGCCTGCCGTGTCGGCGCGCCAACGGCCCGCACGCCGCGCCGGGTTGAAGCCGGCGCGGCGCTCGCTAGCATCGGCCCTCATGATCGCAGTGGTCGTCACCATCGGGCTGGCGTTCGCCGGCTACGTCGTCACCTACCTCAACGGATTGCGCCTGGCGCAGCGGCAGGAGCGGCTGGCCCGCGTGAACCGCCAGCTGAGCGACTTCTACGGGCCCCTGTTCGCCCTCACCGAAGCCAACAGCCGTACGTTCGCGGCGTTCTGGGAACGGCACTCCCGTCCCGGCGGAAGGTCTCCGTTCGACGACGAGACCCCGCCCACCGCCGAGGAACTCACCGAGTGGCGGCTGTGGGTGACCACCGTCTTCCTGCCGAACGTCCAGGTCATGCGCGACCTGGTCATCAGGCAGGCGGACCTGTTGAGGGAACCGGAGATGCCGCCGCTCCTCCTCGAACTGTGCGCGCACGTCTCGGGCTTCGAGGTCACGGCCGCCCGCTGGGAGCAGGGCCACTACGAGGAGCACCTCTCGCTGGTGTCGTTCCCCAGCGAGGACCTGGCGACCCATGCGCGGGAAGGGTTCTCCGCGCTGAAGAAGGAACAGGCCCGGCTGCTCGGTCGGCGACGGGGGAGTTGACCGGCTCCCCGTCGCCCACGGGCCGGGCGGGTCAGGTCGCGGAGTCGGCGAGGATCTTCAGGGCCAGCGCCCGGGTCTGTGCGTCCGCCTTCTCCGGGCTGCCGGTGCCGAAGGGCGGTTCGGGGTCGTACTCCAGGGCCAGTTCCATGGCCCGGCCGATCCGGTCGTCGGAGAGGCGGGCGGCGAGGTGCAGGCCCATGTCGATCCCGGCGGAGACCCCGGCCGCCGTGATGATCTTGCCGGTTTCGACGAAACGCCCCGGTGTGTAGATCGCCCCGACCTCCTTCAAGTAGGGGCGGGAGGCCCAGTACGTGGTGGCGGGCAGCCCGCGCAGCAGCCCGGCCGCACCGAGGATCAGCGAACCGGTGCAGATCGAGGTGGTCCAGGTGGTGTGCCGGTGGGCCCGGCGGATCCATTCGAGGATGCGTTCGTCCGTCATGCTGGCCGTCGTGCCGCGCTCGCCGCCGCCCGGGATCACCACCACGTCGGGGCGGCGGACCTGCCGCAGGGACTTCGCCGCGGCGATGCCCAGTTCACCGGTGTCCGTGCGGACCAGCCCGGCCTTGACCGCCACCGTGGTCACCTGCACTCCGGGTACGCGGCAGAGCGCCTCGTACGGTCCCACCGCGTCCAGCGCGGTGAACCCGTCGTACAGCAGCACCGCCACCTGCACCCGTCCGGGCTTCCGGTCCGCGCCGGCCGCGGGCGCCGCCGCCGGTGCCGCCGTTGCCGGGGCGGTGGCCGCGGCGCTGGCGGCGATGCCCGCGCCCAGGGTCACGCCCGCTGCCGTCAGCAGTGCTCCGCGGCGGCTGTGCGTCTGCTTCTCGCTCATTCCTCGGCCCTCTCGCTGGCTCGTTCCTTGTGCTCCAGGAAGTCGGTGCGGTTCCCGACCGGGTTCCCGGATGGTGCTGCCACGCTTCCCTCGGAAACGGCCCGCGTCGGCCCGGGGCGGGTCAGTCCGTCGCGTCGGCCATCAGCTTCAGGGCCAGGGCCCGCCGCTCCGCGTCCGCCGTCTCCGCGTTGCCGGTGCCGAAGGGCGGTTCGGGGTCGTACTCCAGGGCCAGTTCCATGGCCCGGCCGATCCGGTCGTCGGAGAGGCGGGCGGCGAGGTGCAGGCCCATGTCGATGCCGGCGGAGATCCCGGCCGCCGTGATGATCTTGCCGGACTCGACGTAACGCCCCTTCGTGTGGATCGCCCCGACTTCCTTCAAGTAGTCGTAGAGGGCCCAGTGCGTGGTGGCGGGCACCCCGCGCAGCAGTCCGGCCCTGCCCAGGATCGCGGCGCCCGAGCAGACCGAGGCGGTCCAGAGGGTGTGCCGGTGGGCCCGGCGGACCCAGTCGAGGACCTGGGTGTTCTCCAGGACGGCGTACATGCCCGGCCCGCCGCCGCCCGGTACCACCAGCACATCGGGACGGGGGACCTGGTGGAGGGACTTCGCCGCGGCGATCTCCATCCACTTGGTGTCCGCCCGGACCAGCCCCGCCCGCACGGCCACCGTGGTCACCCGTACCCCGGGTACGCGGCAGAGCGCCTCGTACGGCCCGACCGCGTCCAGCGGGGTGAACCCCTCGTACAGCAGCACCGCCGCTTCCAGCCGTCGGGGCTCGCGGCCCCCGGCTGCCGGTGCCGCCGTTGCCGGGGCGGTGGCCGCGGCGGTGGCGGCGATGCCCGCGCCCAGGGTCACGCCCGCTGCCGTCAGTAGTGCTCCGCGGCGGCTGTGCGTCTGCTTCTCGCTCATTCCTCGGCCCTCTCGTTGCGCCCCGTCCCCCGTCGCACCAGGAGTCGGCGCGGGCCGTGGTCGGGTTCCCGGGCGGCACTGCCACGCTTCCCTCGGAAACGGCCGACTCGCCCCGGCCCCGCATCGGGTCAGGCCCCGGGCACGCACTCCTCGCAGACCAGACCGGCCCGGCGCACCACGCCGCCCTCGACCACGGCGACCGAGGTCACCGCGTCGCCCGCCTCGCCCCAGGAGTTGTCCTCCAGGAGGACCGTGCGCTCGCCGAGCAGCCGCATGGTGCGCTTGTCGAAGATCCACTCCGTGCGTTCGCCGTCGTGCACCCGGGCGACGGCCACGCCGGAGCGGCCCGCCGCGTCGACGGCGTGCGGGACGGTGACGACCCCGGGGATGCGCGCGGCGGCGCGGTAGAGCGCGGCGGTGAGTCTGGGCGGAGCCGCCGCGGCCCGCAACAGGTCGCCGATGGTGACGAACGCCTGTTGGTCGGGGCCGGTGGTGGAATCCGACCCGGGGCCGTGGTTGGCCACGGCGTCCTCGTAGATCTGGTCGATGAGGGCCGCGGGGTCGGGCGGCAGGGCAACCAGGAACGCGTACGTCGGTGCGTTGAGGCTGCCCTTGCGGGACGCTTCCGGAATCAGCGTTTCCTTGCCGTCCGCGCGTTGCAGGGTGGGCTCGCTGCCGTCGACGGACGCCCACTGCTCCATGTCCTCGTCCGTGCGGGACCGGTCCATCCCCCCGTCCTCGTTCTCGCTCAGCGCGGTGCTGTGTCCGACGGTCCGGCTGTAGAAGTAGGACCCCTCCGCGTACAGCGGCACGGGCTTCGCGTCCTCGGCGAGCGCCGCCTTCTCCAACATCCGTACGGCCGCGGCCGACGCCGGGCGAACCGGCTGGCGGGCGTCCGGTCGGGGGTCCGCACCGCCGGGGCCGAACACCAGCACGGTCGCGGTCACTCCGGCGGCCGTGAACGCGGCCAACGCGAGGGCCTTGCGCCGCACCGCCCACGGCGCGCCGCGCGAACTCCGCCGGTCGCCCGGGGCGTCGAGTGCGTTCAGGAGGTGGTGTCGACGCTCACGCATCCGCTCCGGATCGAGTTCCGGGCACGGCGCCGCCGGCAGCACGTCCGCCGCCGATCGGATCTCGTCCCGCTCCGCCTGTTCCACCCGGCCCTGTTGCTCCCGGTTCATGACGACCTCCTCTGTCGGGGCGAGCGGGTGGCGTCCGGGCGTCGGACGGCCCGGTGTCCGTCCCGGGCGCGTGGCCGCTTCGGTTGTTCGCCGGCCAGTTCCTCCGTGACCAGGCGCCGCAGCTTCTCCCGGGCCCGTGACAGCCGGGACCGCACCGTGCCGACCGGGACGCCGAGCGCCTCCGCGGTGGCCGCGTACCCCAGGTCCGACCAGACGACCAACGCGAAGACCTCGCGTTCGCCCCGCTTCAAGCGGTTCAGCGCTCGTGCCGCGGCGGCCAGCCGCTGGGTGTCGGCCAACTGCCCGACGACCACGTCCGAGAAGTCGGGCAGCGGCTCCGCGCGCGGTAGCCGCGACATCGCCGCGCGGTGCCGACGAGCCGAACGGGCCGTGTTCCGCAGCACGTTCGACGCGATGCCCAACAGCCAGGCCCGTTCGCTGCGCACCTCCCCGAGCAGTTTGTCCCGCTGTCGCCACGCCTCCAGGAACGTCAGCGACATGACGTCCTCGGCCAGCGCCCAGTCGCCCGTGGAGCGGGCGGCGTGCGCATAGACCACCCGGGCGTGTTCGTCGAAGAGCGCAGCGAACGCCCTCCGATCACCGGACCTGAGCCGGTCCTCCGCATACGAGTCCACGACCACAAGTGTCCGCAGGCGCTGATCGGTTCCCTCGGCTTCGGCCCGGGGTTCAGGTGGCCGCTGCGAACAGTTCCTCCGCCGCGGTCAGTGCGCGACCGAGTGCCGCGGGTTCCGGCCGCAGCCGGGTGGTGATCGCGTCGACGCCGCGCAGCCCGGCCCGCTCCAGGAGCCGCTTCTCGTTGGTGACCCACTCGCCGCGGGCGGCCAGCACCGCGTGTGCCGTCTGGAGCGCGGCCGTGGCCAGCGCCCCGGCCACCTCCGTGGCCCGGCCGTGCGGTACGTGCGCGGCCCGGGCGTACCCGAGGGTGAGCGCGGCCCGCTCGCGCCACATCGGGGGCGCCGTCCCGCGCAGCGCCTGCGGGTAGTCGGGGCGCGGCAGGGTGCCGCGGAGCACCCGGTTGACCGCGAGTTCGGCGACCACCAGATAGCTCGGGACGCCGGCCAGGTGGAACATCAGGGGCTCCCAGCGGAAGCGGCCCCGCGCCGCCTCGGCGAGTTCGTGCTCGACGGCGTCGAGGTCCCGGTAGTGGACGTCCACGCCG
This sequence comes from Streptomyces sp. NPDC127068, assembly GCF_042724695.1. NCBI lineage: Bacteria > Bacillati > Actinomycetota > Actinomycetes > Kitasatosporales > Streptomycetaceae > Streptomyces > Streptomyces sp. NPDC127068. The sequence goes on from NZ_JBHXEN010000083.1 coordinate 14,746, forward strand.
CGTCCGTCGACGGTGAGCCGGGCGCCGCCGTTGAAGACGCCGCCGCCCCAGGCCCCCACCTCGGAGACCTCGCCGGGCCAGCCGAGGGCCCGCAGGTCCGCCGGGTCGAAGTCGCCCCGGTAGTAGACGGCGAGGTCCCAGTCGCTGTCGGCGGTGTGGGTGCCCTCGGCGCGGGAGCCGCCGAGGGCGACGGCGCACACGGTGGGCAGGCCCGCGAGGCGTTCGGCGGCACGGTCGAGGAAGGTGTCGTCGGTCACGGGGGTCGTGGCGTCCGCTCGGGGTCGTCGCGTCACGGGTCCGACCCTACTGGCCCGGTGGGGTGCCGCGGCGGGCGGCTTCCGCGTCGTACGCTGACGAGGAGATGCCGGGCGCGGAAGCGGGGGAGGGCGCGTGGGGGTGACCGGACGTCGGGTGGCCGGTGCCGGAACGCGACTGGTCCAACGGGTGTCGACCACACGGGTGTTCGCCCGGGTGGCACCGTACGCGCTTCCGACGGTCGACCGGGCGGTGCACCGGCTCAGCGGGGGACGGACCCTGATGAGCGGGTGGCTGCTGCCGAGCCTGATGTTGACCACGACGGGCGCGCGTTCGGGTCTCCTGCGTCGCACGCCGCTCGTGTGCGTGCCGGAACCCGGCGGTACGTGGCTGTTGGTCGGGTCCAACTTCGGCCGTGCGGGGCATCCGGCCTGGTCGGCGAACCTGATTGCACACCCGCGGGCATGCGTGGACTGGCGGGGGGAGGAGATCGCGGTGGGGGCCCGGCTGCTGGCGGGCGCCGAGCGGCAGGCAGCCTGGTCCGAGGCGCTGCGGTGGTGGCCGCCGTACGCCACCTATCAGTCCCGGGTGACGCGGGAGATCCGTCTGTTCAGGCTGACCCGGAGGTAGGCCGCCCCTGCGGACGGGGCCGGACGGGCCGGACGAGCCGTATGGGGGTCGGACGGGGTCGGGCGGAGCGGGAACGCCGTCCGTGCGGGTGGGGCTACTTCGTGGGCTTGCGGCCCGTGACGCCGAGGTGCACCAGCAGCGCGAGGTTCGGCTTCAGATCGGCCTGCTTGACGCCCCAGGTCTGGAAACCGCGCTGGTGACCGGCGACCGAGGCGAGCATCGTGACCAGGGAACCCGCGACGGCGGCGGGGTTGACGTCCTTGTCCACGCGGCCCTTGGCCTTGAGGTCCTTCACCGTGTCCGTGAGGGCCCCGGTGACCGGGTTCAGGACCTTGAGGCGGATCTTGGCGAACCGCTTGTCGCCCTCGGCCGCGCCCAGGTCGATCACCCGCAGGATGGCGTCGTTGCGGCGCCAGAAGTCCAGGAACCCGTCGACGAGTTCCTGCGCGGTCTGCCACCCCGCCTTGCCCGTCCAGGAGCGCCCGTCGAGCAGTCCGCCGAGCACGCCCGCCTCGCCCGCCACCTCGTCCGCGATCTCCAGGACCGCGCCCTCCACGTCCGGGAAGTACTGGTAGAAGGTCGCCGGCGAGGTGCCCGCCTTGCGGGCCACGTCGATGACCTTCACATCGCGGTACGGGGACGAGCTGAGCATCTGACCCAGGCAGTCCAGCAGCTTCTGGCGCGTCGCCTGGCCTCGTCGTCCGGCTACGCGGCCGTCGACGGTTCTTACCTGTCCTGTCATGTCGTCAGCTTACCGAGGGGGCATCAGAGCGCGATTCGACCGACTGCAAATGGGGTGCCCCCTGTTCGGGGGAGGGGGAGGAGGGCTGCGCGCCGGACTCCGTCCGGGTTCCCCGTGGTCCGGGCCGTGCACAGCTGGAGGGCGAGTCCGTCCCCGGGTGGGGCGCTCGGAAGTGGCGCAGTGCCATGCGCACCCCGACAGGAGGGTCCGATTTGTGGGGAGGGGGGACGGTTGGCATAAATTGCTGGGAGTGTATGACTTAGGGGAAGGTTGAGGTGGTGATGGTCGGGTTCGCTGAAGGGGCGCCCTGCTGGGCCGAGGCGATGCTGCCCGACCTGGCCGCGGGGAAGCGTTTCTACGGAGAGCTGTTCGGGTGGACGTTCGACGGCGGCGCGTACGGCCGGGCGTACTACGAGGGGCGGACGGTGGGTGCGCTCGTCGGCAAGCGGGACGGGCGGATGCCCACCGTCTGGACGGTGTACTTCGCCGCCCCGGACCTGCCCGGCACGGTCCGCCGGGTGCGCGCGGCGGGCGGCCGGGTGGTGACCGAACCGCTGCGCACCGGGGACGGTGACCTGGCCCTGGTGGCCGACCCGGAGGGCGCCGTCTTCGGGCTGTGGCACAGCGCCGGGCACCCCGGCTTCGACCTCCGGCAACAGGAGATGTCCTTCTGCTGGGCGGAGGTGTACGCCCGGGACGCCGCGGTCGTGGACCCCTTCTACGCAGCGGTGTTCGGGTACGGGGCCACCGACCTGCGCGACGACGGCCAACTGCGGGTGTGGTCGCCGGCCGGCACGCCGCCCGGCCCGGATTCGGCCGTCGGGGGCCGCATCCTCATCGGTGACAGCTTCCCGGCCGAGATGCCCTCGCACTTCCTGCTCTACTTCCGGGTCCCCGACTGCGACGCCGCCGCCGCGACCGTCGTCCGGCTCGGCGGTCGCGTCCATCTGGCGCCCACCGACACCCCGTACGGCCGGATCGCCGTGTTCACCGACAACCAGGGCGCCGATTTCGGGGTCCTCCAGGACTACGAGGGGTCCGGGCGGCTGGAATCCGACTCCGAGACCACCCAGGAGTGCGACGTGCTCGCCGAGATCGACGCCGAGATCGACGCCGAGGACCCGACCGACCGGCCCGGCGGCGCGCCCGGTGACGGGGAGTCGACTGCGCGGGGAGTCGACCGCTCGGGGAGGCGAGACGAAGGGTGACGGGGCGAAGGGTGACGGGGCGACCCGGCCGCAGGACACTGAGTCGTGCGCCACATCGTGGACGCCTTCGAGGGCGGGAGGGCGCTTCGGAGGGTGACCAGAGTGCCCCATATCACGTGGTCGGCGGTCAGGTAGTCGATCCGGGGCGCCCTCCGCGAGGTGAATGGACGGACTCGTCGTAGACACCCCGTTTCGTCCCCGGGTTCGCAACCGGCCCCCGGGGCAGGAAGAATCGGGGTGCGTGCCGCCCTGGCGGTTCGGTGGTGAGACGCTGCACGGGGTCGTGTTCGTACGGGCGGCCCGTACGGGGAGGTGGCAGGCAAGTGGTGGATCAGCTGACGCAGCATGATCCGAGACGGATCGGCCCGTTCGAGGTGCTGGGTCGGCTCGGAGCGGGGGGCATGGGACTCGTCTACCTCGCCCGCTCGGCATCCGGTAGACGGGTCGCGATCAAGACCGTCCGTACCGAACTCGCCGAGGACCAACTCTTCCGCGTCCGCTTCACCCGTGAGGTGGAGGCGGCGCGCGCGGTTTCCGGCTTCTACACGGCCGCGGTCGTGGACGCCGACCCCCGGGCCGCCGTGCCGTGGCTCGCCACCGCCTACGTGCCCGCGCCCTCCCTGGAAGAGATAGTGAACGAGTGCGGGCCGATGCCCGCGCAGGCCGTGCGCTGGCTCGCCGCCGGGGTCGCCGAAGCCCTCCAGTCGATCCACGGGGCCGGCCTCGTCCACCGCGACCTGAAACCGTCCAACGTCCTCGTCGTGGAGGACGGACCCCGGGTCATCGACTTCGGGATCGCGAGCGGGGTCTCCAACACCCGGTTGACCATGACGAACGTCGCCGTGGGCACCCCCGCCTACATGTCACCCGAACAGGCCAAGGACTCCCGTAGCGTCACCGGCGCCAGCGACATCTTCTCGCTCGGCTCCACCCTCGTCTTCGCCGCGACCGGCCACGCCCCGTACCACGGTGCCAACCCGGTCGAGACGGTGTTCATGCTGCTGCGCGAGGGCCCCGACCTGGCCGGGCTGCCGGAGGAACTGCGGCCCCTGATCGAGTCGTGCATGCAGCCCGAGGCCGCCGCCCGACCCAGCCCCGCGGACCTCCAGACCCAGTTGGCCCCGCACCTGTTCGGCTCGGGCTCCGACGACAGCGGCACCGCTTCCGCCTGGCTGCCCGAGCCCGCCACCAGCATGATCGAGTCCCGGCGCGGCGGACGCACCCACGGGGCCCAGCTCCCCGGAGCCGGTCAGCGCAGGGGCCACCCGGCCGGCCCGCAGGCCGGCCCGCCGCCCGGTCACCCGCTGGCGCACGGCGGCCCGCCCGGCCCTGCCCACAGCCCTGCCCACGGCCCCGGCCAGGGCGGTGCCCGGGGCGGACGCGGCCGGGGTGCGCCGGGCGCACCGCCGCCCCCGCCGCACGCCCCGCCCGTACCGCACCAGGCCCCACCGGGGCCCGACCTGCCCCCGGACGCCGGGCAGCCCGTCCCCGGCCACGGCGCGGTGCGGCTCGCCGGCGCCCGGGTGCCCATCGGCCCCGGACCCCGGGTCGCCGACGCCCGGCAAACCGTCCACGGCCCGCCCCAGGCCCCGCTCTCCGGCCACTGGTCCCGGTCCGCCGCGGCCGGACCGGGCGGCCCGGCGCCCATCGAGCCCGCGACGCCGCCCCGGCCGCCCGCCCAGCCGCCCGCCGCGGGCGCCGGCTGGAGACCCTGGCGGTTCCGGATGTCCAACGACGTCTGGGGCACCCCCGCCGTCGACGGGGACCTCGTCTACGTGACCTCCTTCGAGGTGCACGCCCTCGACGTCGCGACCGGTCGCCGCCGCTTCAAGACCCGGGACGTCGCCTGGTCCATGGCCGTGTCGGACGGCCGGGTGATCGCCTCCGACGGGCCCACCCTCTACGCCCTCGACTCCCGTGAGGGCACCGACCTGTGGCGCCTGTCCGCCGACGGCTGGGTGTACGCGCTGCGCGCCGAACGGGGCACCGTCATCACCGCGACCCGCGGCGGCGGCGTCCAGGCGTGGGACGCCTCGGGCGGCCAGAAGCTGTGGGAGGTCACCGGCGCCCAGACCGACTTCGAGACCCCCGAGGCCGGACCCGCCCTGCACGGCGACACCGTCTACGTCTGGCACGACGCCCGGTTGCGCGCGCTGGCCGCCCGCACCGGCGAGGAACGCTGGTCGTACCCCATCGGCGACGCCGCGTCCTGCGGCGGGGTGCCCGTCCGCGTCACCCACGCCTCCGACGGCCACGCCTACGTCAGCGCCGGCACCCGGGTCCTCGCCGTCGACATCGGCACCGGACGCGTCCGCTGGCACTTCGAGGCGCCCGCGGCGTTCCTCGCGCCGCCCGCCTTCGCACCCGGCCCCTCGGTCACCGGCGGCGGCGTGTACCTCGCCGACTACCTCGGCACCGTGTACGCGCTCGACGCCGCCGACGGCCGTGACCGCTGGCGCATCGCCACCGAACCCCGCTCCTCCGTCGAGCCCGTACTCGTCGCCGACGGCCATGTGCACGTGGGCAGCGGCAAGGGCCTCTACACGCTGGACGCGGTCACGGGCACCCCCAAGTGGCGCTTCCAGGCGGGCGGCGACGTGGTGGGCGCACCGGTCGTCGCCGAGGGACGCATCCACTTCGGCTCCACGGACCACCTGCTGTACACCCTCAAGGCCGACGACGGCCGGCTGCGCTGGAAGCTGGCCACCGGGGGCGAGATCACCGGGGCTCCGGTGGTGCGGTCCGGCGTCGTCTACGCGTGCAGCAAGGACCGTTGCGTCTACGCCCTCGACGCGGAGAAGGGAACCGGCACGGCCCGCACCTGACGCCCCGGCACGGGGGTTGCCGGGGCGGGGGGAGCAGCGCGGGGCTTCCCCCGCCCCTCTAGTGCTCTTCGGCAGGGCTCCAGTAGTGGGGGAGCATCTCGTTGACCCAGCTCGGTACGCGGGTGGTTCCCCGGGTTCCCATGGTGGGGAACCAGGGGGCGACGTCGTAGACGGGCGTGCCGTGCACGGCGTCGAGGTCCGTGACGTGGAGGTCGAGGCCGTCAACCCGGAGGAGCCGGGGGTGGGAGACGGCGAGTTGGTTGGGGCGGCGGTGGTTGCGGTGGACGAAGGTTCCGGTGGGGGGCCAGGCCGGGTTGTTGCGGGGGCTGCGGGCGTGGAGGGCGACGTCGTCGGGGCTGGCGAGGTGGAAGTGCCAGAGGACCTCCAGGTGGGAGAACTCCTCCAGGCCCTGGAGGGTTTCCACGGGGAGGTCGGGGTTGAGGCGGATGACCGACTCGACCCCGCCCTGGTAGTCGTCACCCGGTCGGAGGTGGCCGCCGACGACGGTGGCCACGGGCACGATCTCCAGCTTGCTCATGGGTAGATCCCCCTGGTCGTGGCCGGAATCCGGCGGGGATTCGGCTCCTCGGTGGCATCGGCCCCTCAGCCTATGCGGCCCAGGACGGTACGGGCCCGGTCGTCCAACTCGGCCGCCGGGGCGTGGCCGCGCTGGCGGAAGGGGCTGAGGGCCCGCCGCATCTGGACGACGGTCTCCCGGGCGCGGCCGGAGTGGACGCCGTCCATCGAGTCGAGGGCCTCGGTCCAGGTGGCGATGGCGGCGTCCAACGCCCCCTGCTGTACTTGCGCGGCGCCGAGGTAGTCGAGGGTGACGGAGTGGGTGCGCCGGAAGGTCTGCTTGCGGCGCAGACGGGTGCTCCGGGTGAACTGCTGCACCGCGCCGTTGAGATCACCGAGGGTGTGCAGGGTCCGGGCGGTCTCGTGGGCGAGGCTGGCCTGCTGGAAGAAGAAGACCCTGCGGGGTTCGTCCTGGGCGGCGGAGTCGGCCTGGTCGAGGTCGTTCTCGGCTCGGCGGAGTGCGGCGACGGCGGCACGGCGCTGTCCGTCGGACGCGAGGGCGCGGGCGTGAACGACACCGAGGAGAGCCCTCTCCCTCGGGGTCGCCCGGGTGTAGCGACCGCGTTCCAGCGAGGCGGCGGCGAGGTCCACGGCTGCGGGACCGTGCCCCAGGTCGGCCGCCTGGTGGGCCATGGCGCGCAGCACATGACCGGCGAGCGGCGCGTCATCGGCCTCTGCGGCCAGACGGACCGCGAGCGTGAACCAGTGCTGGGCGAGGCGGTGTTCCCGGGAGTCGAAGGCGGTCCAACCGGCCAGGTAGACCAATTCTCCGGCAGCCGAGTGGAGATCACGCCGTACGGCGTCGCTGACGGGCCGCCGTTTGAGGCAGGCGGCCATGTCCGTCCGCAGGTAGGCGACGAGCGCGGCCCGGCCGTCGGTGCCGCCGCGCATCTGGTCGCGCCGGGAAAAGAAGTCCGCCACCTCCCGCACGCCTTCGACATCCGCAGGGGTCACCGTGGCGGACGCGGTGGACGCCTTGCGAGCGGCGCGCACCGGAGCCTCGTCCCACCACGTGTCCAGCGGAAGGGCCAGGCCGGCGAGTGAGTACGCCGAAGTCGCCAGGAGTTTCCGACGTCGTCTATCCAAGTCGTTCTCCCCCAGTTCGGCCAGCAGGCTGGTCGTGTCACTCGTCCAGTCGGGTCCCGCCGGGGTGTCGTCCTCGGCCGAGGAGAACCCGATCTCCCTGAGAGTGACGGTCCGACCGAGCCCCCGTGAGAGCGCCTCGATCACGATACGGGCGGTGGACGCGGACGGGCGAGAGCCCAACACCCATTGCGAGACGTGCGAGCGGGTCACCGTGGTCAGCTCGCGGGCTCCGAGTTCCGCGGCCACGCGGCGGATGCGGGGCAGCTAACTGCTCCTGTGACCAGCCGAGTTCTTGAAGGAGGGCGACCAACGCGTGGTTTCGGGTGCGTGCCCGCGGCATCTGCGTCCCTTCAGGTTGCCGGAGACGGGTGTTAGCAGCGTTAGCGGCATCACGGGCCATCGGGGGATGGTTCCCGAGCCCGCGAGCGCGATTAGCTCAACGTAGCCGCTCCGGTCGCCACGGTGATGGGTAACCGGCGCCCACCCGGCTGTCCCCGCAGAAACACTCGTGGGAATCGCCGATCCGCCCCATATCCCTTCAGCTGGGAGAACATCGATGACCTCGATGGCGAGAAGGTTGCCCGTGACGGCGGGTGCCGGTGCGATCCACAGCTTCGCCGTGCAGTGCGCTTCCGCCGAGCAGCGGGTCCGGCACATGCGCCGGATCACCCGTGCGCAACTCTGCCGTTGGGGCCTGACCGCTCTTGCCGACTCCGCGGTGCTGGTCGTTTCCGAGTTGGTCACCAACGCGATCCTGTACGGGGGCGGAGGTTCGGTGGCCCTGCGAGTCGAGCACCGTCCTGATGAACTGCTGATCGAGGTCACCGACGAGGGCCAGGTGGTCCCCGTGCCCCGGGTGGCCGAGAGGGAAGACGAGAGCGGGCGAGGGCTACTTCTGATCGCCTGTGTGGCCGAGGCGTGGGGCGTGAGCGACGACGGCGGGACCAAGTGGTGCTCGCTCGCTCTTCCCCAGACCTTTCAGGGGCGGTAATGACCTCCGAACTCCTGGTTCCCCCGCACCTGCCCGTGCGGGTCACGTCAGGCGGAACGCGGCACGTCGAGCCCGCCCGGTCCGTTTCCCAGGACCTCCTGCTGAAGCTGGGCGACGGCTTGAGGCGGTCCTTCATCGAGGACGGCGTGGACGACGTCCTGGAACGGATTCTCGGCTGGGGCGCCTCTGCGCTCTCCCCGGAGGAGACCCGCAACCTCGTCCATGTCCTGCGCACCTGCCTCTGGCCCCTGGTGACCGACGCGCTACACGGGGCGAAGGGCCGGCCGGACGACCTGCTCCGGCAGCTCGTCGGCGCCGCGTCCCGTCTCGACGCCGAAGGCAACAGGAACGGATTCGAGCCGAACACCCGGCACGCCCGCCTTCTGGCGTCCCTCGTCAGCGCCCTGCTCGACTTCGTGGGCGAACGGGACGACGACGAGACCGTCGTCCACCTGGGCTGGTCCCTTCAACGATGAGACCCGGAACCGAGCAACTGGTCTGCATCGCCGCGGTGGCCGCGCTGGTGGCCACCCTCGCGTACAGCGTCGCCCGTCCCTGAGCCACGTTCGAGACGCGCTCCCCTCTACCGCTGCCCCGTGCCCACCCGGCGACCTGCCCTGACCGCACTCCGACCTGCATCGAGATCCCGCAAGGAGAGACGAGTGGCCCTCGCTACGAACACGACGGCGGTGAGTGCGGCTGAGCTGCACACCGCGAGCCGGCAGATCATCACCCGCGCTGTTGCAGAGCTGTGGCCGGACACGGAGGTCGTCCTCGGTCCGCAGTGCCCAAGCGTCACCTCCTACGTCTGCCCGGTCACGGTGGGAAGCGAGGAGATGGTCGCCAAGTACGCCTGGCTGGGCATGTCCTTGGTGTCGATCCTGAGAGGCGCCGGAGGAACCTGGGAAGAGGTACGGGAAGCCCAACGGGCCTACGTCAAGAGCAGCGCCGGGGTCACCGCGCGCGAGGCGGAGCTTCTCCAGAGGCTTCGTAGGCTCGGCCACCCCCGGGTGTGCGGGACGGCAGGTCTCCACGACGGGGTCCTGCTCACACGCAAGGTCACAGGCACACCGCTGACCGCCATGGTGGCCGCATCCCCGTGGGATACCGAACCGCTGCTCCACGCTGTCCTCTTCACCCTCGGGGACCTCCACTCACCAGCCGGCGCGCAGAGCCTGCGTGGAGCAGCACCGATCGGTGAGCGATCCATCAGCACCGTCTTCAGCCGAAAATTCAGCACCCCGAGCACCACCAGCTATCTGCGGGCCCTCGGCCACGGCCAGCTCCCGGAAGGGGAGCGCCAGCAGACCGTCGAGCTGATGCAGACCGCGGTGTGGCGCCTGTTGCAGATGTCCACTGCTCTCTCGCCCCGCCGGGACACCGTCGTGTACGGAGACCTCAAACCCGAGCACGTCATCCTGGATGGGACTGGGAGGCGGCTCACCTTCATCGACCCGGCTGTGCAATGGGCTGCTGGCCCTCAACCGGACGTAGCGAAGCTCATCGGCCGGACGCTGCTCCTCGGCCTGGGGCACCCGGACCCGCGTGCCGGACGACAGATCGTGCAGGGGGCCACCTCCATGCTCGCCCGGCACATCGCGACGCTGCCCCCGCGCGACCAGGAGGCCGGCCTTCGCGAGGTCTTGGTCCTGTGGCTCATGGACACCGTGAGCATCCTGAGCACCTGCCTCAGCGCACCCCCGGGGCTCCCCCTGGCACCCCATCAGCAGGACCTCGTCGCCCAGGCCCGCACGGTCGCGGGCGTAGTCGACCGGGTGAGTGCCCTCCTCGTTGGGTCGACGGCCGGCCCCCGGCTCCTGGACGCGGTCTTCTCCGAGCTGGAGCGCACCGCGGGGAGCGCACGGTGAGCAGCCCGGTGGTGGGGATCGTCGGGGCGGGCGCCGTCGGACAGACCGTCGCCACGACCCTGGTGACCGCTGGTCTGCCCGAACGGCTCCTCGTCGTGTCCCGGCAACCCACCCAGGTGCAGGGCTTGTGCGCCGACCTCCAGGACCTCGCACAGACTGCCCGGTCGGGCTGCCTGGTCGAGGCCGGTGAGGTCGCTGACCTCCACGGCTGCGACGCGGTCGTGATCGCCCTGCGGACCGATTTCACGAACACGGCGGCCGAGCGGGACATCCGACGCGGCGGCGCGGCGGCGAACGCCCCCGCACTCGGCATGCTGGGGCGGGAACTGCGCGGGTACAGCGGGACGGTCCTCGTCGTGACCAACCCGGTCGACCTGATGGCCCGCCGGTTCGCCGATGTGTCGGGCTGCTCCCGGGTCTTCGGGATCGGCTCGAACCTCGACTCGGCACGCTACCGGTTCCTGCTCGCCCGGTACGCCCAGGTACCCCCCGAGCAGGTGCGCGGCCACGTCATCGGCGAGCACGGCGACCGCGCTGTGGTGTGCGCATCGACGACCACCGTCGGCAGCCGCCCGATCACCGTCCCGGTGCGCACCCTGGTGGCCGACCTCCAGCAGCGCCCGGCGCTGATCCGCAACGGCATCGGCCGTACCCGCTGCGGCCCCGCGGGCGCGGTGCTCTCCACGCTCCGCAAGGCCCTCGGCCTGGTCGACGGCATCGAGGAGCTGTCCGTCCCGTACGGGGACGTCTACCTCGGAATCCCGCTGCACTTCACCGGAGGCAAGGCCGTACCGGCCCTGCCTCCCCTCACGCTTTGCGAACGCCTGTGTCTGGACTCTGCGGCCGGCAGTCTCCGCGACGCATACGCCCAACTCCCCGTTCTCTCCGAGAGGATCGCTACGTGATCACAGCAACTCGACTTGAGGCTGCCGCGGCGGCCGTCACCGTGCTGAGCAACTGCAAGGAGGTGACCGACTGGGCGTTGCGGTACTTCGGCCCGTGGTGGAACGCCACGACGGTAGACGCCGCCACCGTGTGCACCGGGGCCATCGTGATCGCGGACGTCAAGCCGGAGGACTACGAGGAGATCACCCTCCTCGTCCACGACGGCCGGCCCGCCCAGGTCATGGACTACGCGAAGCACGAGCTGCTGGTCGCGCACGACGGGGACGACATCATCGCCACCTCACCGGGCGAAGGCATCGCGTATTGCAGTACGCCATCCTCCAGCCGCCTCATCCTCGCGGGCACCGACGCGGAGTCCCTCGCCCTGGCCGCCGCGCGCCTTGCTCGCGAGTTGATCCGTGGCCAGCTGCT
>NZ_JBHXEN010000084.1:0-25905 GCF_042724695.1 Streptomyces sp. NPDC127068
CGGCCCGTCCGCCTTGTGGACACCCCCGCACAACTGAGCGGAGCCCCCGTCAGACGGGGGCTCCGCTCAGTTGTGCGGCGCTCCGCACGGGCGGGCGCGCGGAGCGCTCAGGCGGGCTGCTGGGCGGCGGCGATCCGCTCGTTGCGCAGCGCTTCGTACCAGCGGTCGTCGGTCGGCGGCAGCGCGTTCACATCGAGTGCGAGCTTCAGCAGCAGGTCCGCGACCAACGGATTGCGGGCGAGGACCGGCCCGTGCATGTACGTGCCGAACACGGTGTCGTTGTACGCGCCCTCCGTCCCGTCCCCGCTGCCGTTGCCCCGACCGATCCGCACCCGGGCGAACGGCCGTGCCGTCGGGCCCAGGTACGTGACGCCCTGGTGGTTCTCGAAGCCGGTGAGCGGGGGCAGCCCGAGCCGCGGGTCGATGTCCCCGAGCACGTCGCCCACGCACCGCTCGCCCTCGCCGCGGACCGTCTTGACGTCGAGCAGCCCGAGGCCCGGCTCGCGCTGGCCGAGGTCGTTGATGAACTCGTGGCCGAGGATCTGGTACCCGGCGCACACCGCGAAGACGATCGCGCCGTTCTCCACGGCCCGCGGCAGCCCGGCGTCCCGACGCAGCCGCTCGGCGGCCAGCCGCTGCGGACGGTCCTCACCGCCGCCGATCAGGTAGATGTCACCCGAGGTCGGGATCGGCTGGTCACTGCGGACGTCGATCCGGGTGACGTCCAGGCGCCGCTGGCGGGCCCGGCGCTCCACGACGAGGGCATTGCCCTGGTCGCCGTACGTGCTGAGCAGGTCCGGGTAGATCCACACCAGACGCAGACTGCTTTCGCTCATCCTCAAAATCCTTGGCTCAAAGGCCCATCGTGCGGGGCGGGCGTGCGGGAACGCGGCTCGGTCGGCCGGGTCAGTTGCCGATGCGGCGGCGCAGGTCCTGGAACGCGGTGTAGTTCGCGATCACCTCGATGCGCCCCGGCGGGGCCAACTGCACCGCCTGGTCGACCGAGTCGCAGACCTGGAAGCTCTGGTTGGCCACCTCGAGCCGGACCGCGAGGTCCAACTTGCGGTCACCGACCACGAAGATCGGGTGCCCGGTCAGCCGCGTGTAGTCCACGTCCCACAGCCACGAGGTGTCGGTGCCGTCGGCACCGCGCGCGTTCACCGAGAGGATCACCGGCGCCGGCGCCGGGTCGATCAACGAGAACGTCTCCAGCCAGCCGGCCGGGTTCTTGGCCAGCAACAGCCGCAGGTCACGTCCCATGAACTGGACCACGTCATAACGGCCCGCGACCGCCTGCACCTGGTACATCCGCTCCAGGGCGACCTGCGGCGGCACCCCGAACACGGCGGCCACCGCGGCGGAGGTCGCCGCGTTGGCCTTGTTGGCGCGGCCCGGCAGCTGGAGGTGGATCGGCCAGGCCGAGCCGTGCGGGTCGAGGACGTAGTCGCCCTGGAGGGCCCAGCTGGGCGCGGGACGGCGGAAGCCGCACTCGCCGCAGTACCAGTCGTCGCCGGGGCGCTGCATCACACCGCCGCAGGACGGGCACGACCAGGCGTCGTCCTTCCACATCTGGCCCGCCGCGACCCAGATCACGTTCGGCGACGAGGACGCCGCCCACACGACCAGCGGATCGTCCGCGTTGGCGATCACCACGGCCTTGGTGCCGGCGAGGCCCTCACGCCAGTGCTCGGCCAGCATCCGGGTCTCGGCGGCCCGGTCGAGCTGGTCCCGGGAGAGGTTCAGCAGCGCGATCGCCTTCGGCTCCACGTCACGGGCCACCCCGGACAGGTACTTCTCGTCGACCTCGATCACGCCGTAGCGGGAGTCCGAGCCGCCCGCGAGTGCCGAGGTGATCCCGGCGGGCATGTTCGCGCCGAGCGCGTTCGACACCACGGGTCCGGCGGCGCGCAGCGCCTCCGCGATGAGCCGGGTCGTCGTCGTCTTGCCGTTGGTGGCGGAGACCAGCACCACGTCCAGGTGCTGCGCGAGACGTCCGAGCAGTTCTGGGTCGAGTTTGAGCGCCACCCGGCCGCCGATCACCGATCCACTGCCGCGGCCCGCCGCGCGCGAGACCGCCGCGGCCGCCTTGCCCGCCGTCACGGCCAGCTTGGCTCGTGGCGACAGCGGGTCCGGGTTTGCTGCCATCGTTCTGCGTCCTCCTTGCGTACGGCGCCGCGCCTGCACCGGCCTCGATAGCCCTCAGCCTATCGAGATACGGTCACCTGCCCGAACCACGGCACCGTCCCCGATTGCGTGGGTCCGGTGAACGTACCCTTACCCCCATGCCGCACCGCACCATCCCGGGAGCCTCCGGACACGTACGACCCCTTGTCCCGCACGGCGATCCGGTGCTCCGCGAGCCCTGCGCCGAGGTCACCGCGTTCGGGCCGCCGCTGGAGCGTCTGGTCGAGGACATGTTCGCGACGATGTACGCGGCCCGGGGGGTGGGGCTGGCCGCCAACCAGATCGGCGAAGCCCTGAGGGTGTTCGTGTTCGACTGTCCCGACGACGAGGACGAGCGGCACCTCGGCCATGTGGTCAACCCCACGCTGCTCAGCGCCGACGGCATCGTGATCCGGGGCCCCGAGGGGTGCCTGTCCCTGCCCGGGCTCGAAGCGGGCACCGAACGCTTCGACCACGCCGTGGTGGCGGGGGTGGACGTGCGGGGCGAGCCGGTGCACCTCGACGGGACGGGGTTCTTCGCGCGCTGCCTCCAGCACGAGACCGACCACCTCGACGGCGGGCTGTACGTGGACCGGGCGACCGGATGGCGGGCCCGCCGGGTACGGCGCACGCTGGAGCGGGACCGGCAGGGCTAGCGCGACCGACGGCCTCCCGTGACGCCGGGTCAGAAACCGGGGCCGCCCGCGCGGTCACCCGCCGCGGCCAGCCGGCCCCAGAGCAGATCCGCCAGGCTACGCACCAACTCCGCCCGGGAACAGGGACGTTCACCCAACCACCAGTCGCCGGCGGCGTGCATCATGCCGATGATGCCGTGGCCCCAGACCCGCGACAGCCGGTCCCCGTCGGGGCCGAGGTCGAGCCGCTCCTCGATGACCCGGGCGAGTTCCTCTCCGAGGTGCCGCAGCAGGGGAGCGGAGTGCTGTCCCGCGTCGAACGCGCCGTCCACGGGCGCGCCGCCCTCCGCGGGATGCATCAGGAACCGGTACACCTGGGGCCTCGCCTCGATCGCGGCGAGATAGGTGTCGAGGGTCGCCTCGACCCGTTCGCGCCGTTCGGCCGGGGCGTCCAGGGCCGTCCGCAGCGAACTGAGGAGCGCATCGGTGTGCCGCTGGGCCAGGGCCGCGTACAGCCCGCTCTTGTCGCCGAAGTGGCGGTACAGGATCGGCTTGGTGATGCCGGCCTCGGCGGCGATGGCGTTCATCGAGGCACCCGGGCCGTCCCGGAGCACCACCCGGTCCGCGGCTTCGAGCAGCTCGTGCCGGCGCCGGTCGGCGGACCGTTTCTGATCGCCCCGCTGTGTGGTCTCCATGGTCTCTCCCCACCCCGAATGAATCTCGATGACGCCAGCGAAAACTAACACCCCGGGCCGACGCACCCCGGGCTCCGAGCCCCCCTTCGGCGGGTGCCCGACCGGGTGTTGGCAGCCTCCGCCCGCCGGTGACGCCACGGCCGTGCCGCGGGCGCGTCGCACCGGCCCGGCGGGCGCGTCGGGCGGGGTGCGCACCGGCTCCCCGGGTGCCCGGACCCGGCCCGTCACTGGCCGGGCAGGGCGTGGTGGCCGTGGCGCAGCGGGGTGAGCTGTTCGATGTCGTAGCGGGCGCGCAGTTCCGCGATCGCCGTGTGGTCGGGGGCGCCGCCCGCCGAGAGGATCTCCAACAGTTCGTTGAAGTAGCGTTCGTGGTCGGGGGGCGGGGACGACTGGAAGAACATCCTCGCCGGGGAGTCCGTGGGATTGGCGAAGGCGTGCGGACAGCCCGGCGGCACCACGATCACCGTGCCCGGGGTGGCCCGCACCACCTGCCGCCCGCCCGGGGACTCCCACCGCTGCCAGCGCTCCGCGGTGCGCACCTTCGGCTCGAACGCGAGCACGTCCAGCTCGCCCTCCAGCACGTAGAACAACTCCTCGCTGCGGGCGTGCACATGGGCGCCCACGTCGAAGCCGGGCGGCACCACCACCTCGAAGCTCGACGCCACCCGGGAGTGCTCGCCCGTCACCTTGAACGTGACGTCCTGGGCCGGGGTCAGCACCCGCTTGCCGTGCCCCGGCGGCACCAGCAGGCCCTCGCCCACCGAGCGGACCCCCTCGGGCGGGATCAATGCCGTCATCCGTGGCCCTCCCGCCGGGTCACCAGGTCACCGGGAGGGCTTCGGGCCCCCGGATCAGCGCGCCCTTGCGCCACGGCACCTCCTGCGGCGGCACGGCGAGCCGCAGCCCGGGCAGCCGGTCGACCAGCGTGGACACCATCAGCTCGGCCTCCATCTTCGCGAGGATGCCGCCCACGCAGTAGTGCGGTCCGTGCCCGAAGGACACGTGCGGATTGGGGCTGCGGTCGAAGTCGATGCGGTCCGGTTCGGGGAACACGTCCGGATCGCGGTTCGCGGCGAGGTACGACACGTACACCGGGTCCCCGGCGCTGATCCGCACGCCCCGCACGTCCACGTCCTCCATCGCGATCCGGGAGAGTCCGACCGCGCTGCGGTGGGGGATGTACCGGATCAACTCGTCGATCGCCTGCGAACGCACCCCGGGTTCGGTCCGCAAGCGCTCCCACAACTGCGGCCGGGTCAACAGCAGGTAGATCAACTGACCGGTGTTGTTGGTGACCGCCTCGCCGCCGATCTGCACCAGCACCGCCAGCCCCACGGCCTCCTCCTCGCTCACCTCGCCCCGGCCCACCGCGGCCCCCAGCAGCCCGACGACGTCTTCCGACACCCCGTCCCGCCCCGAGCGCACCAGGTCCGTGAAGTACGCCACCATCTCGTCCTTCGCCCGCTCGCTGACCTCGGCACCGTTCGAGGAGGACAGGATGAGCTGGGTCCAGGTGTGCATCCGTTGCCGGTCCGCGGCCGGCACTCCCATCAGCTCGCAGATCACGGAGATCGGGAACGGGGCGAGCACCCGTTCGGTCAGGTCCGCGGGCGGTCCGTCCCGCAGCAGACCGTCCACCGACTCGTCCAACATCTCCTGCGAGCGCTCCCGGATGCGCTGCACGCCCCGCGCGGTGAACGCCGCCGCGACGGCGCGCCGCAACCGGGTGTGGTCCGGCGGATCGGCGAAACCGACCGCGCCCGGGACCGGGATGAAGTGCGGTGCCAGCCGGGTCACCTGGCGTCCCATCACCGCCGCCCGGCTGAACCGCGGGTCGTTCGTCACGGCCCGCACGTCGTCGTAGCGGGTCACCAGCCAGGCCCAGCCCTCCCCGTTGGGCAACCGGACGCGGTTGACGGGACCCTCCCGCATCAGCTCGGCGAGCACCGGATCGAAGTCGACTGCGGTCAGGTCCAGGGCGGGCCAGAACCGCACGGGCGGCGGGGCGGTCGTACGGGTCGTCTCGTGGGTCATGCCGATGGCCTTCGTCGTCGGTGGAGCCGGTCAGCGGAGCGCTTCGGGAAGCGGGGATCGGGGCGGACGGGAGCGGGCGACGACGCGCGGCCGGGTCCGCACCCCGGTCCGGCGCGCCAGGGGAACGCGCCGGACCGCGCAGCGGGCCCCGGGACGGACTGGACGCGCGGGTGCGCGCCGGCCCGCGCCTTCAGGCGAGGGCCTGACGGGGTGCCTGCACCGAGGACGCCAGCGGCTCGTCCGCGTTCACCCAACGCCCGAGCGCCATCTCGGCGGTGATCCCGGGGCCGAACCCCGCGAGCAGCCCCCGCGCGCGGTGCGTGGCGCCGCCCTCGTCGAACAGCCTGCGCAGGGCGTCGAGCACCACGGCGCTCGCGATGTTGCCGTACTCGGTGAGGGTGGCCCGGCTGAAGCGGAACGCCTCCGCGGGGACCTGGAGGAACTTGCTCAGGTCGTCCAGGATGCGCGGGCCGCCCGCGTGGACGATGTAGAAGTCCAGGTCGGTGGCGTCCCAGCCGTGGACGTTCGCGAGTTGCTTGAGCGCCGGGGCCAAGGGTTCCATCGTGGCCGGCACCCGCTTGTCCAGCAGGAAGTGGAATCCGGTCGCCCGGACGTCGTACGCGATCCAGTCCTCGGTCTTCGGGATCAGGTACGAACCGTTGCGCTCCAGCGTGACGCCGGTGCCGCCCTGCCCGCGCACCACGGCCGCGGCGACCCCGTCCCCGAACAGGCCGTTGGAGAGCAGCGACCCGATCCCGAGGTCGGTCGGCTGGTAGCACAGGGAGCAGAACTCGCACGCCACGATCAGCGCGTTCGCCTCCGGATAGGCGGTGCAGAAGTCGTGCGCACGGTTGATGGCGGCGCCCCCCGCCGCGCAGCCGAGCTGGGCGATGGGTATCTGCCGGGTGTCGCTGGAGAACTCCATCGCGTTGATCAGCCACGCGGTCAGTGACGGCATCATGAAGCCCGTGCACGAGACGTAGATGATGACGTCGACGTCCGCGGCCCGGAGCTCGGCGTCCTCCAGCGCGCGCCGCACCACCGCCGGCACCCGGGCCTTGGCCTCCGCCTCGTACAGCTTGTTGCGGTCCGCGAAGCCCGGGTGCTTCAGGGTCTCCTCGATGGGCTGGACGATGTGCCGGGTCCTGACGCCCGTGTTCCTGATGAGACGCAGCGCCAGCGGCAACTGGGGGTGGTCGGCGTGGCGACTGCTCGCCAACGCCAGCGTTTCCTCCATCGTGATGATGTGCTCCGGAACGGATACAGCGGGTCTGCACAGTGTCGCCATGTACGTGCCTTCTCTCGCCCCCCGGACGAAGGGTGGTCCACCCACGATGACCCGCGTCGGCGGGGATATCGCGTCGGACTACTCCAGACCGGGGGTACGGGGCTCGGCGGCACCGGTCGCGCGGGGGGTCAGCCGAAGTCGGCCCGGGTCCGTATCTCCAGCCGGCCCACCGACTCCTGGCCGTACCGGCGCTCGTACGCGTCCCTGATCCGTTCGATCAGGGCGTCGCGCGAGCGGGCCTCCCCGACCGGGTACGGCAGGATCAGTTCGTAGCTGCGTTCCCGCTCGATGGCGCCGGGCCGCCGTCCGGGCGCTCGGACGCAAGACGGCCTCCAGGATGCGGGGAACCCCATGGACGGGCGCAGCCCTCCGTACGCCCGTACGGGCCCGGAGCACACCCTTGCGGGGTCCGTCCGTGCCGCCTACGGGGTCAGGACGTCGCGGTCGTCTGGTGGGCGATGCAGGCCACGTCGATGCGGTCGGCGAGTTTGGCCAGCTCGATGGCCAGGGCGGCCACCGTGTCCTCGTCCAGGCCCGGCCGTTCCCGCTCCACGAGATGGAGCCAATGGGCTCCGATCCCGCGCAGCAGCTTGCTGACATCCGCCGCGGCCACATGCAGGCTGCCGTGACTGTCGATGATCACAGGGGGCGTGACTTCCCGGCCCACTGGTTCCTCCCGGGGACGACGACGGACTGGATCGTATCCGCCGGGGGCCCCGCCGCGGCCCTCCCGCGCCGAGGGTCCCCGGATTGCTCCGGTCAGGGGCCCTGCCACACCGTGGTGATGTTGCAGAACTCGTGCAGGCCGTGCCCGGACAGCTCCCGCCCGTAGCCGGAGCGCTTGACGCCCCCGAACGGGAACGCGGGGTGCGAGGCCGTCATCCCGTTGACGAAGACCCCGCCGGCCCGCAGGTCGCGGGTGAACCGCGCGATCTCCGAGGCGTCCCGCGTCCACACGTTGGAGCTCAGCCCGAACGGCGTGTCGTTCGCGACCGCCACCGCCTCGTCGACGGTCGCCACCCGGTACAGGGTGGCGACCGGACCGAACGCCTCCTCGTGGTGGATGCGCATCTGGGGCGTGACGTCGGCCAGGACGGTGGGTTCGTAGTACCAGCCGTCGGGGAGACCCGGTGGCCGGCGTCCGCCGCACAGCACGGTCGCACCGCTCTCCACCGCCTCGTCCACCAGCTCCTCCAGCTCGGCCCGCCCCCGCTCCGTCGCCAGCGGCCCGACCTCCGTCGCCTCGTCCAGCGGATCGCCCACCCGCAGCACGCGCATCGCCTCGGTGAACCGGTCGGTGAACTCGTCGTACACGTCCTCGTGGACGATGAACCGCTTGGCCGCGATGCACGACTGACCGTTGTTCTGCACCCGTGCCGTGACCGCGACCCGGGCCGCCCGCTCCACGTCGGAGGAGGGCATGACGACGAACGGGTCGCTGCCGCCCAACTCCAGCACCGTCTTCTTGACCTCGTCCCCGGCGATCGCCGCCACGGAACGTCCCGCCGGCTCGCTTCCGGTCAGGGTCGCCGCCGCCACCCTCGGGTCCCGCAGCAGACCCTCCACCGCGCCGGAACCGATCAGCAGCGTCTGGAAGCACCCCTGCGGATAGCCCGCGCGCCGGAACAGGTCCTCCAGGTACAACGCCGTCTGCGGCACGTTCGAGGCGTGCTTCAACAACCCCACGTTGCCGGCCATCAGGGCCGGAGCCGCGAACCGCACCACCTGCCACAGCGGGAAGTTCCACGGCATCACCGCCAGCACCACGCCCAGCGGCCGGTACACCACCCGGACGCCCACCGCACCGGAGTCCGTCACGTCGACGGGGTCCGGGACCTCGTCCGCGAGCAGCGCGTCGGCGTGCTCCGCGTACCAGCGCATCGCCTTGGCGCACTTGGCGGCCTCGGCGCGGGCCTGCGTGATCGGCTTGCCCATCTCGACCGTCATGACCCGCGCGATCTGGGGCCCGTCGTGGTCCAACAGGTCGGCGGCGCTGTGCATGAGCCGGGCCCGCTCGTACGACGGCAGCAGCCGGAACGCCTCGAAGGCGGCCACCGCGGTCGCGAGCTTCCGTTCGACACCGTCGGCGTCCAGGGCGTCGAAGACGGCGACCCGTTCGCCGGTGGCGGGGTTGACGGTCGTGAGGGACGGGGGAGCGGGGGACATCGGGTACCTCCTGGTGCGCGGTTCTTCGACCCTCACCCGGCGCGGACCGCACCGCAACGCGGTGCCCGTCGTCAGGGCCCCGGCGCTGCGGTCAACCGGTCGAGGAACACTCGCTGTCCCTTCACCAGCGCCTCGCGTGCGGCGTCGATGCCGAACCAGGCGACCCGGTCCAGCTCCGGGAAGGTACCGGTACGGCCGGACCGAGGTGGCCATTCCATGGTGAACGTGCCGGGCACCACATCCGCCGGGTCCAGGTCCGCTTCGACGGCCCAGACGGTGACGACCTTCCCGTTCGCCTGGGTGCTCTCGCCGAGCGGGACCGCCGCACCGGACGGCGGCGGGAGCCCCAGCTCCTCCTGGAACTCCCGCCGGGCCGCGTCCCACGCCTCCTCCGGCGGAACGTACTCGCCCTTCGGCACGCTCCACGCCCCGGCGTCCCGGCGCGCCCACAGGGGCCCGCCCATGTGCCCGAGCAACACCTCCGGGCCGCCCGGGCGGTGCCGGAAGAGCAACAGGCCCGCGCTGCGCTTCACCGTCATGCCTCCGGCCCCCTGCCCGCCGGCGTCCCGGCGACCGCGAGCACCGACTCCACCGTGTCGGCCTGGTCGGCCGACTTGTCCTCCCGGTAGCGCACCACCCGCGCGAACCGCAGGGTCACCCCGGCCGGGTAGCGGCTCGACCGCTGGAGCCCGTCGAAGGCGACCTCCACCACGGTCTCGGGCCGGACCGTCACCACGAACCCGTCGTCGCTGACGGCGATCCCCGACAGGTGCGCGGTCTGCCAGGCCAACATCTCGTCGGTGAGCCCCTTGAACGTCTTGCCCAGCATCGCGAAGGTGCCGTCGGGCCGGCGCGCGCCCAGGTGCAGGTTCGACAGCTTCCCGGTCCGCCTGCCGTGTCCCCACTCCGCCGCCAGGACCACCAGGTCCAGGGTGTGCACCGGTTTCACCTTCAACCAGGACGCGCCCCGGCGGCCCGCGCTGTACGGAGCGGAGAGCGCCTTGACGACCACGCCCTCCTGACCGCGGTCCAAGGCCGCCGTCAGGAACGCCTGCGCGGCGGCCCGGGCCGGGGAACCCCCGTCCGGGCCCGGGTCCACCACCGTGCGCCGGACCCGCGCGGCGGCCGGCACC
Organism: Streptomyces sp. NPDC127068; assembly: GCF_042724695.1. Classification (NCBI taxonomy): domain Bacteria; kingdom Bacillati; phylum Actinomycetota; class Actinomycetes; order Kitasatosporales; family Streptomycetaceae; genus Streptomyces; species Streptomyces sp. NPDC127068. The sequence continues at coordinate 10,115 of NZ_JBHXEN010000084.1, forward strand.
AGCCGGGCCAACTCCTCGTGCCGGCGTTCCAGCGGCAGGTCCAGCAGCTCACGACCGTCGACCGCGAGGGCGTCGAAGAAGACCGGCGACAGCGGGACCGACCGCGCCGCCGACGCCACGTCCGCCCGGGAACCCACCCGGCCCGCCGTCTCCTGGAACGACCGGGGCCGTCCGTCGGCGCCCAGGGCGAGCACCTCACCGTCCAGGATGAACCGCTCGCCAGGCAACTCCAGCACCAGGGAGACGAGTTCGGGAAGCCGATCGGTGATCTCGTCGAGGGTCCGGGTGAAGACCCGTACCGTGTCGCCGTCCCGGTGCACCTGCACCCGGATGCCGTCCAGCTTCTCCTCCACCGCGCACGGACCGCCGAGCCGGTCCACCGCCGCACCCGCCGAGGGCGCGCTCCCGGCGAGCATCGGCAGCACCGGCCGGCCCACCGTGAGCCGGAACGCGTCCAGCGCCCCGGGGCCGTCGGAGAGCAGCGCCCCCGCCACGTCCGGCAGGGAACCCGCGAGCATCACCGCGCGGCGCACCGCCTGAGGGGGCGTCGCCGTGGCGCCGGCCAGGCCCTCCACGGCGAGCGCGTCCAGCGCCCCCTGCCGGACCTCACCGCTCAGCAGCCCGCGCAGGAAACGCTGTTCCTCCTCGGTGGCCGCGCCGAACAACTCCCCGACCAGCCGCGCCCGCGTCGCCCGGGCCCCCGTCCCGGACACGGCGGCCAGCGAGGTCAGCGCGGAGTCCACCGCCCGCACGGTGAGCAGCGGCTCCGCGGCGGGCGCCACCCGGTCCCGCAGCACGCTCCAGCCCACGCCGATCCGCCCCTGCGGCAGCCGCCCCGCGAGGTACGTGACGACCACCGGCGCGTCCTGCGGCTCCGTCTCCCGGAACAGCTCCGCAAGCAGCGCGACCTTCCGGGTCCGGGCCGAGGTGGCGCCGACGTCCCGGGACACCTGGGCGAGTCGGGCGAGCAGCATGCGGCCATCCTGCGACGGGACCGGGCTCCGCGCGAGCCGTCACCTCCGGCAGGGGGGGGCGGCGCCCGCGGCTCAGGGGCCCGGGCTCACCAGTCGCCGTCCGCCACCGGACGGCCCGGCCGGGGATCGCCGAGCGGCTTGACCTGAGGGGCACCCGGCGCCTGCCAGGGCGCGTGGTCGTCGCCGAGCCAGTCGCCGACCGGCCTGACCGCCCGGAGGGGGTCCGCGGGCGCCAGGTCCACCGCTGTCGCGCTTTCGTCGTAGTAGTCGAACCAGGGCAGTCCGGCGGCCGTGTACGCGGCCCGGTCCACCGGGGACGCGGGAGGCCGCTCACCGGTGATCTGCCGCCACTGGGGTGCCGTCACCAGATGCACGAACGTGCGGGCCGAGGGCTCCCGCGCCCAGTCGGTGAGCGGCCGGTCGTCCCGGAACACCTGTTGCCGCATCGATCCGCCCGCGCCCAGACCCATCGCCGCGGCCTGCTGCGGCGGGCCGCCCCGGGTCTGCGGGGCACCCGCAGGGGGCGGCGGGCCGCCCGGCGCGGGCAGGGCCGCCCCCACGGCCCCGTACGCCACGGCGGTCCGCTGTCGGGCCGCCGCGCGCTCCGCCTCCCACGCACGGCGGGCCGCGTCACCGAGCCCGAACGCCTGGAGCTGCACGCCGCCCACCGTCTCCTCGCCGGTGACCTGGCCCTCGACCGTCGCCCCCAGGCCCAGCGGCACCGCGACGAACTGACGCACCGTCCCCCTGCCGGAGTTGATCCCGTCGAGCCACGGCTGCCGCGGCAGCACCAGGTAGTTCTGCGGACGCCGTCCCAGGGCGCCGCTCCACGGCTTCCCGGAGACCGCGCACACCTTGCCCACCCCCACCTGGAGGGCGGACGGCTCCACCGTGCCCGAGAAGCTCAGCCACATCGCCTCGCGCAGGTACACCGGCAGCATCACCCCGCCCTTGGCCAGCCACTCGGACGGCACCGACCCGGCGTAGTCCTCCACCCGTCGGATCGGGAAGTTGCCGAGGCCGGGCGGCAGCGGGTGCGTCCCCGTCTCCGGCAACCTGAGGGTACGGACGAACCGCACCCGGACCCCTCCCAATACCAGTGCGTCCCCGTCGACCCGGGCGGCGCTCGTGGCCATGCCGGCTCCCCTCTGCTGGCTCGTCTGCTGCGTCGGCCCCGCCGCCCGTTCGGCGAGCGGGGTCCCCGCTGCTATCACGAACGGGCGGACGGTGCGGTTCCGTGCGCCGCGGGCCGACGCAGCCGCCCCCGGGCCACGAGTTCCACGGTGAACGCCACGGCCAGCGCCTGGACCGCCATCAGCGCGATGAGCACGAACAGTTGCACCGCTCCCGCGAGGACCGGGGACGCCCCGCCCAACAGCATCCCCACGAACGCACCCGGCAAGGTGACCAGACCCACGGTCCGGGTCTGGTCGAGTCCGGGCAGCAAGGCGTCGGACGCGGCCGGCCGGGCGATCTCCAACCGTGCCTCGCGCTCCAGGAAGCCCAGGGCCAGACACGCCTCGACCTCCCCGGCGCGGGCCGTCAACTCGGCCAGCGCCCGCCGCCCCGCCAGGACCGTCGCGGTCAGCGCGCCCCCGATCAGGATGCCCGTCACCGGGATCATCGCGATGCCGCGGGCGGGCAGCAGCCCGGTCGCGAGGAGCAACGCGACCAACGGCGCCACCGGTGCCACGACGGGCACCGCCGCCCACCACCAACCGCGGCCCGCGGTGAGCCGCCGTCCCGCGGTACGGGTGGCGACCGCGCACATCAGCAGCAGGAACGCGGCCGTCGCCGCCGGGTACTGCACCACCCAGCCGATCACCAGCGACACGGCCGCGAGTTGCGCGGTGGCCCGTCCACCCGCGACCGCGACCTCCCGCGCCCGCGACCGCGACCCGTCGGGCGCCAGCCGGTACACCGCCGCCACCGCCGCGGCCACCACCAGGAGCAGCACCAGGGCCGCCGCGAGCCCCCCGTCGACCGGGAGCAGGGTGTCGGCCGCCAGCGCCGCCGGACGGCGACCGGTACCGGGGGAGCCCATCGAAGGATCACGCATCCGCCCACCCTAGATCCGCACCGGAAGCCCGACGGCCCGTCCACCCGCGCCCCCGGGTGCCGCCCCCGCCTGCGGGAACGTACGCTCCAGGGGTCGGGCCCGAGGGGCCCGACGGGGCGGCCCTCGAGGACCGGGCGGCACGCGCATCACGGAACGGATTGGGGACGGACATGGGTACGCAACAGGTGCGGGGCGTCGTCGCACGGGCGAAGGGCGAGCCGGTCCGCATCGAGACGATCAACGTGCCCGACCCGGGCCCCGGTGAAGCGGTGGTCAAGGTGCAGACCAGCGGGGTCTGCCACACGGACCTGCACTACCGGGAGGGCGGCATCAACGACGACTTCCCCTTCCTCCTCGGCCACGAGGCCGCCGGAACCGTCGAGTCCGTCGGCGAGGACGTCACCGAGATCGCCCCCGGGGACTTCGTCGTCCTCAACTGGCGCGCCGTGTGCGGTCAGTGCCGCGCCTGTCGACGGGGACGCCCCTGGTACTGCTTCGACACCCACAACGCCCGCCAGCGGATGACCCTCACCGACGGCACCGAACTCTCCCCGGCCCTCGGCATCGGGGCGTTCGCCGAGAAGACCCTGGTCGCCGCCGGCCAGTGCACCAAGGTCGACCCGGCCGCCTCGCCGGCCGCAGCCGGCCTCCTCGGCTGCGGAGTGATGGCCGGCATCGGCGCCGCCATCAACACCGGGGGAGTGGGCCGGGGCGACTCGGTCGCCGTCATCGGCTGCGGCGGGGTCGGCGCGGCAGCCGTCCTCGGCGCCCGGCTCGCCGGAGCCGCCCGGATCGTCGCCGTGGACATCGACGACCGCAAACTGGAGACGGCGCGCGGCCTGGGCGCCACCCACACCGTCAACTCCCGCACCACCGACCCCGTCGAAGCCATCCGGGGACTCACCGACGGCCACGGCGCCGATGTGGTGATCGACGCCGTCGGCCGTCCGGAGACCTACGAACAGGCCTTCTACGCCCGTGACCTCGCGGGCACCGTCGTCCTGGTCGGCGTCCCCACCCCCGAGATGCGCATCGACCTCCCGCTGCTCGACGTCTTCGGCCGCGGCGGCTCCCTCAAGTCCTCCTGGTACGGGGACTGCCTCCCCTCCCGGGACTTCCCGATCCTGATCGACCTGTACCTCCAGGGCCGGCTCGACCTCGACGCGTTCGTCACCGAGACCATCACCCTCGACGACGTGGAAGCCGCGTTCACCCGGATGAGCCAGGGCGACGTGCTGCGCTCGGTGGTGGTGCTGTGATGACCGCGCGCATCGAACACCTCGTCACCTCCGGCACGTTCTCGCTGGACGGCGGGACCTGGGACGTCGACAACAACGTCTGGATCATCGGCGACGACACGGAGGCCCTGGTCATCGACGCGGCCCACGACGCCGACGCGATCGCCGAGGCCGTCGGCGACCGTCGACTCGTCGCGATCGTCTGCACCCACGCCCACGACGACCACGTCGACGCGGCCCCCGCACTCGCCGACCGCACCGGCGCGCCGGTCCTGCTGCACCCCGACGACAGCGAACTGTGGCGGCTCACCCACCCCGACCGGGCGCCCGACGGCGAGCTGACCGACGGACAGGAGATCGCGGTCGCGGGCACCGTCCTGCGGGTGCTGCACACCCCCGGGCACTGCCGGGGCGCCGTCAGCCTCCACGCACCCCAGTTGGGCACCGTGTTCACCGGGGACACCCTCTTCGCGGGCGGGCCCGGAGCCACCGGCCGGTCCTTCAGCGACTTCCCGACGATCGTCGCCTCGATCAGGGACCGCCTGCTCACCCTGCCCGCCGACACGGTGGTGCGCACCGGCCACGGTGACTCCACCACGATCGGCGCGGAGGCCCCGCACCTCGACGCATGGCTCCGGCGCGGGCACTGAGCCGCACGCCCGGCCCCCGGCCGGGCCCGGGGGCGAGCGCTCCCGGGCCCGGCAGCGGGGTGGTTATGCTGTGGGCCGGGGAGGTCGTGGTGCACGAGCTGGAGGTCTTCGCCGGAGCGCTGCGGGGGGACGGGGTCAGCCTGGACTCCCTGCGACAGGGCGCCCGGGCGCTGTGCGTGGGAACGGAACTGTCCGCCGTCTTCCGGGTGGGCACCGGGTCCGACGGCGAGCAGCAAGCCGTACTGGCCACCGTGGGGCCCTCCGGTGGCGGAAGCGTCGCACGGGTGGCGCTGCCGCGGACGTTCCGGGTGGAGCGCCTCACCCACGACACGACCCACTTCACCCTCCGCGCCGCGGACGGCCGCACCGTACGCGCCACCCCCGAACAGTTCGGAACGCACGTCCTGCTGCTGCCGCCCGGCGACGATCCGCGGTACGAGGTCCGGTTGACCGAGGCGTTCCTCGCCACCGGGTCCCTGCCCGACCGTTCCTGGACGCCCGACCGCACGCCCGCGGTGCACGACGCGGTGCTCGGCACGATCACCCACGCCCGGGGCACCGGCGGGTACGGGACCGACCTGGTGCTCGGCGACCGGGACGTCCGCCTGACCTTCGACGGCGCGGCCGTCGAGAAGGTCACCGCACTCCTCCCGCACGCCCGGGCCCTGGTGGCCGACTTCGCCTCGGTCGAGGCGGCCGGCCGGGAGTTCCTGTGGTCCTGGGGACGCGACGGCACCGAGACCGCCGACGACGAGCACCGGTACCGGGGCGCGCTGTGCCCGGGCGCCCTGGTGGTCTACCGGTCGGGCGACTTCGAGGTGCACTTCGACGACACCTCGGGCGACTACTTCCCGGACGGCTACTGGCCGGTCGTGCGCCACCGGGCCGACCGGACCCCGACATCCGTGTCCGTGGAAGCCTGACCGCCGGGCGTACGTCCGGGCGGACCCGCCCCGGTCCGTGACCCCGGCGGACGGTCAGTCCAGCGCCAGCACCGCCCGCACCGTCTTGCCGCCCCGCCGGTCGTCCGACACGCTCAGGTGCCGGGACAGCGCGTGCACCAGGGCGAGACCCCGCCCGGACTCGGCGGACGCGGACGGCGGGCGGAGCACCGGTCGGCCCGGACTGTCGTCCTGCACCTGGACGGTGAGCTCGCGATCGTTCACGTGCAGGCTCAGCCGGCACGGCCGCCGGGCCGCCCTGGTCGCGTTGGCGACGAGCTCCGAGACGACGAGCTGGGCGTCCTGGAGCTGCCCCGGAGTACGGTCCGGCCCTTGAGCCAGCACCGCACGGGTGAACCACCGGGCCCGTCTGGGGGAGGCCCGCCCCTTGGGCAGGACGAACTCGGCACGGGTCGCACGACCGCTGCTGCGCCACTGCACGTGCATGCTGACCACTCCTCTCGCAGGGGGCCCGGTTGGCCCGGATGACTGCTGGCCCGTGGGACGACGGACACCCTCCCCGCACCGGGCGTGGAGATCCCGTCCGTCCGCAACCGGTCACTTTCCCTCATACGGCGATCGGCAAGCCCGTACCCGGCCAGAACAGGTATCGGTCAACTCCGGGCACGCCGTGACCGTTTCCGGCTGCTTTTCCCGACGGACGGTGCACAGCGGTGTGAGCTGGTCCACACTGTTCCCCGTGGTGGGAAGCACTCCTGATGAGTCCACGAGCTTCGTCGGACGCAAGTCCGAGCTGGCCCGGCTGGTCGATGCGTTCGCGGGACACCGCATGGTGACGCTGACCGGTCCCGGAGGCGTCGGCAAGTCCAGGCTCGCCCTGCACGCCGTCACCACCGGGATCCTCGGTCCGCCCGAAGCGGTCGCCTGGGCCGACCTGTCGCCGCTCCAGGACGAACGGCTGCTCGCGGCCACGGTCTCCGACGCCTCCGGGCTCGCGGACCACACCCCGCGGATGCCGGCCGACGCCCTGTGCGCATGGCTCGCCGACAAACGCATGCTGCTGGTCCTGGATTCCTGCGAACACCTGGTCGACGCCTGTCGTGACCTCGTCGGCGACCTGTTGACGGCCTGTCCGGACGTGACCATCCTGGCGACCAGCCGCCAACCCGTCGGCATCCCCGGGGAACTGCGCTTCGAGGTCGGCCCGCTGCCCCGGGACGGCGACGCGCTCACCCTCTTCGTCGACCGGGCGCGCGCCGCCAACCCCACCATCCGCCTCGAAGGCCCCGGACCGTCCAGGGCGGTCGCGGCCATCTGCCGACGGCTCGACGGCATCCCGCTCGCCCTGGAACTCGCCGGCGCCCAACTGCGCAACGGAACCGTCGAGGAGGTCGCCGAACAACTGCGCACCGCGCTCTCCGCCCTCGACACCGCGGAGCCGGTGCGCCCCGCCCGGCACCAGTCCCTGCGCACCGCCATCGGCTGGAGCCACGAACTGTGCGCCCCGCTCGAACGGCTGCTGTGGGCCCGGCTGTCCGTGCTGCGCGGCACCTTCGACGAGTCCGCGGCCCGGGCCGTCTGCGCGGGCGGGCCGCTGGACGCCGACGCGGTGGCGCCCGCGCTGGCGGGTCTGGTCGCCAAGTCGGTGGTGTCCCGGCGGGGCAACGGCTTCAGGATGTTGGACACCGTCCGTGAGTACGGCCGGATGTGGTTGGCCGAACTCGGCGAGGAGAAGGCCGCCGAGGGACGGCACGCCCGGGCCTTCCTGAACCTGGTCCGCCGGGCCGACGACGGGTGGCTCGGCCCCGGCCAGGCGGGCTGGTACCGCAGGCTCGCCGCCGCGCACCCGGACGTGTGCGCGGCGCTCGACCACCTGTTGGCCAACGATCCGCACGCCGCCACCGAGATGGCCTCCCGGGTCGGCTTCTTCTGGGCCTGCTGCGGCCACCTCCACGAGGCCCGCGGTTACCTGGAGTCCGCGCTCGCCCAGTACGGCGTGCCCGGCCCGACCCGTACCCGGGCCCAGTGGGCCCTCGGCTGCTGTGCGTTGCTCCAGGGCGAGCACGACAAGGCGAGGTTGCTGGGGGAGTCGTGCGCCCGGGAGGCCGATCGCGACGACGACCTGGAGGGCCGCCGCTCGGCCGCCTACCTCCTCGGCATCACCCATCTGCTGTCCGGCCGTCCGACGGCCGCGGAACAGGTCGCCGACCGGGCCCTGGCCACCGCGCCGGACGGCCCGTTCGCCTCGGCGTCGGTGCTCCGCTGCCACCTGGTGCGGATCTTCGCCCTGACCGGTGGCGGGGAGTTGGACCGTGCGGCGCAGGAGGCGGAGCGGCTGCGCCGGGGGTGCGTGGCGCGCGGCGAGTACTGGGCCCGCAACTACACGTACTACCAGCTGTCGTTGATCGCCCTGTTCCAGGACCGGCCCCGGGAGGCCGCGGAGCACGCCCGCGCGATGCTCGACGGCAAGCGCCGGCTCGGTGACAGCTTCGGCATCGCGCTCGGCCTCGACCTGCTGGCCGCCGCGCTGGCGGCCGGGGGCGAGAACGATTCTGCCGCCCGGCTCGCCGGCACCGGGCTCGCGTTCTGGCGGGGGGTGGGCCACGCACAGCGCGGCACCCCGGAACTGGGCCCGATCCGCGAGGAGTGCGAACGCGCGGCCCGCGAGGCACTGGGTGACGAGAGCTACGAACGGGAGTTCCGCACCGGCGTCGAGGAGGACGCGGCGATGGCGTTGGCGCGCGTCGTCCGCGGCGCGGTGGGCTGATACCGGCGCCCGGCGACGCCGACCCGAGCTGAGGCAGGTACGCACCCGTCCCCCCCCTCGTGGGACGGGTGTTCGTCCTGGGCGCTGCGCGGCGCCCGTCCGGGCGGGCGCCCACCGAGCCGGGGGCACCGTGCGCCTCACGGATCGGTTCGGTTGTCGCACAGGTGATCGCTCGTGAGGGCGACGTGGGTCAGTTCGACCGTCTGATAGCCCAATGGGGTGAAAGCCTGATTGGCCATAACTCGAACCGTTCTCTCGCGTTTCCTCCAGTGCGGGCGAGTGCCCGCAGACGATCTGGAAGGCAGGGAACCTATGAAGCGGGTTGCCCGGAATGGCTTGATCGCCGCGGCCGTCGCCTCAGGCGCCGTCGTCGGTGCGGCACCGGCGTTCGCGGACGCGGCGGCTGACGGCGCGGCGGTCGGCTCCCCCGGTGCGGTGTCCGGGAACACGATCCAGCTGCCGGTACACGTCCCCGTGAACGCGTGCGGGAACACGGTGAACGTGGTCGGCCTCCTCAACCCGGCGGCGGGCAACACGTGCGCCAACCAGGGGGGAAGCGCAGCGGAACCTGGGGGGTACGGAGACCCGGCGGCGCCCGGTGGGCAGGTCGGGTCCGGCACCTCGAACGGCGGCGGCTCGACGGCCGAGGGCGCCGCAGTGGGCTCACCGGGGGTGATCTCGGGCAACGGCGTCCAGTTGCCGATCGACCTCCCCGTCAACGTCAGCGGCAACTCGGTGAACGTCGTGGGCGTCGGGAACCCGGTCTTCGGCAACCACTCGGAGAACGTGTCCGGGCCCAAGCCGCCGCAGCCCCCCGTGCGTCCGGAGCCCCCGGTCGCACCGAAGCCCGAGAAGCCGCCCGTCAAGGAGCCGGTCAAGCACGCCCCGCAGCAGGAGGCCAAGCCTCCGGCGACCGTGGTGCCGGAGCAGGAGAGGGAAGAGGAGGAGCGCACCAAGGCCCCCGAGGGTCCGGCGACGCTCGCACAGACCGGGGCCGACCCGTTGGCCCTGGTGGCCCCCGCCGGGCTCGCCCTGCTCGGCGGCGCGCTCCTGCGCCGCCGCTTCCGGGCCTCCCGCAAGCGCGGTGACTGAGTCACCCCCGTGACGGGTGGTGGGCGGATCCCCCCTCCTTGATCCGCTCCCCGCCGGCCACGGGCCCCACCGCTCCTTCCCGAGCGGTGGGGCCCGTGGCCTGTTCGTCCGTCCCGGGCCCGGCCCGATCCCGGGTCTCCCCGGGGTCCTCCGGGGTCCTCCGGGATCAGGGTTCCGGGTCCGGCGTCCGTCGTTGCGGCTGCGGAGCGCGCGGGCCCGGCTCCAACGGCGGGCAGTTCGCCGCCATGTTCGACTTGCACAGCGGTGCGGGGGCGTCCTGGAGCCGGGGGGACACCGGCCGGATCAGGAGCGCGGCGGTGAGCGATCCCAGGGCGAAGAGCCCCGCGCAGCCGAAAGCCGCCCGGTGGAACGACGTGTTCACGGCCTCCGCCGAGGTGTAGGCGTCCCCGGAGAGTCCCACCGCGAGCGGCAGCGCGGCGACCACGAGGAACTGCGCGATCCGCGCGGCGGTGTTGTTGACCCCGCTCGCGAGCCCCGCGCGCGTCGCGTCGACGGACGCCAGCACGGTCGCCGTCAGCGGTGCGACGAACAGGCTCATGCCCACGCCGAGCACCACCACGGCGGGCAGCACGTCCGCCACGTACGACGACCCGGGGCGCACCCGCACCATCAGCAGCACCCCGACCGCGGCGACCAGCGGGCCCGTCACCAGGGGCAGCGTCGGCCCCACCCGTCGGGTCAACTCACCGGCGCGCGCCGACAACAGCAGCATCAGCACGGTGATCGGCAGGGTCGCCGTACCCGCTTCCAGCGCGTTCCAGCCCAGCCCCGTCTGCAACTGCACGGGCAGCAGGAACAGGATGCCGCCGATCGCCGCGTACAGGCACAGGGTCATCGCGTTGGTGGCCGAGAACAGCCGCGAGCGGAAGATCGACAGGGGCAGCATGGGCGCCGCCGTGCGCCGCTCCACCACGACGAACACGATCCCGGCCAGCACGCCCCCCGCGGCGGACAGGGTGACCGCAGCCGCGGACAGGCCCCCCGAGGCACCGATGAGGGCGTAGCTGACGCCGGCGAGGCACAGCGCGCCCAGACAGGCGCCCAGCAGGTCGAAGCGTTGCCCGGCGGCTTCGGGGTCACGACTCTCCGGGACGTGCCACACGGCGATCGCGATGACGACGGCGGCCAGCGGCACGTTGATCAGGAAGATCCAGCGCCAGCCGGGCCCGTCGATCAACCACCCCCCGAGGAACGGACCGAGCGCGCCCGCGACCCCGGTCAGCCCCGACCAGGCACCCACGGCACGCGACTGGTCGTCCGGGTGGAACGTCGAACGGACCAGTGCCAGCGACCCGGGGGTCAGCAGCGCGCCGCCCACTCCCTGGAGGGCGCGGGCGACGATCAGGGTGGCGTCGTCGGGGGCGATCCCGCACAGCGCGGACGCCACCGCGAACCACACCACGCCGATGACCAGGGTCCGTTTGCGGCCGATCCGGTCACCGAGGGCACCGCCCAGCAGGAGCAGCGCCGACAGCGTCAGCATGTAGGCGTTGACCACCCATTGCAGACCCGACAGCGAAGCGTTCAGGTCGCGGCCCATCCGCGGCAGCGCCACCGTGACGACCGTGCCGTCCAGCATCGCCATCCCGGAGGCGAGCACCACGCAGGCGAGCACCCACCGCCCGCGGGCCGACGACAGCCGTACCCCGGGGCCGTCGTCCCGCTCCCGGCCGCCCTTCGCATCCCCGCTCACGGCGTTCGCTCCGCTCCCGCCGGGCCGTCAGTCGCTGACCTTGCTCTGCTGGGTGTAGAGCAGGTCCCGGTACTCGGGGTGCCGGGCGATCCAGCCCGAGTAGAACGGACACACCGCGAGCACCGAGGTGCCGGCCGCCCGCGCCGCGTCCAGCGACTCCCGCACCAACGCCCCGCCGACGCCGCGGCCCTCGAACGCGGGGTCCACCTCCGTGTGGACGAAGGCGATCAGTTCGGAGGTGCGGATGTACTGCGCGAAACCCGCGAGGGTGTCACCGAGGCGGGCCTCGTAGCGCTGCTCACCCGGTACGTCGGTGACGGTGACGGTCTCGCGCGGCTGGCTCATGTGTCGTGGCCCTTCCTGGTGGTCGCCCGGTACGCAGCCGACCTCGGCGGGCGGCTGCGACCAGGGTGACCCGTCCGGGCGCCGGGCGCTAGCGGGGTGCCCCGACGGGGGCGGACGTCCCGATCCGGGTCAGCCGGCCCGGCGGAGCGCGCGGTCGGCCAGCGCTTGCGTCGCGTGCCACCAGGTCGTCACCGGCTCGTAGACCTTGACGCCGTTCGGCGAGCCGAGGGCCCTGGCGCCGAAGGACGTGCCGCGGTGGCTCGGGTCGGCGGCGACGTGCACCGTCGCCACGGTCCGGGCGGACGGGTCGCTCAGCCGCTTGACGGTGCGGACCTTGGCGTGCGCCTTCGCCCCGGCGCGGAGCGTGTACGGCCTGCTGGTGGTGGCCGGGACCGGTTGGGCGGCCCCGTCCAGGTTCCCGAAGGTCACCGTCGGGACGTGGTCGACCACACAGCTGCGGCGGGTGGTGTTCTCGACGGTGATGCGGACGAGGGTGCGCTGGTCGGTCTTGGTCGCCTTCACCTTCACCCCGGCCTCGCGGCAGGTGGGGGTCGCCCGGGCGTCCTGCGGTGCCGCGACGGCGAGCGTCGCGGGCAGGAGGAGGGCGAGGGAGGTGGCGGCGGCCGAGGCCGCGAGTACGGAACGAACGCGCATTGCTGGTTCCCCTGTTCGTCGTGCGGTGCCCGGTGGGGGTGCGGACGCGCCCGTGCCGCGGTGTCCTGTGCGTCCGGCGCACTGCGCCAGGACGGTCCTTTCCCCCTGTGTGCTCCTGAGACGAACGGCGTCCCGTGACGGTTGCAGACGCGTTCGCCGGTCCGGAGCCTGGCCGGCTCAGAACTCCTGCTCGGTCCGGCCGCGTCGGCGGGCCCGTACGACGGTCAGACCGGTCAGCAGCACCAGGGCGCTGCCGCCGAGCCACGACGCCGTCGACCACTCGGCGTCGGCGGCGTCCGCCCCGGCCACCGGCACCGCCAGCGGCCGGGGCGTGGCCGCCGCGGGTCGGGTGGCCGCAGCCGGCGCGGGCCGCGGCGGCGGGGGCAGCAGCGAACCGACGGGACGCACCCGGCCGATCGCCGCGAACCCCCAGTCGAGCAGTTCCCGCGCCTCCTCGTACACGGCGTGGCCGCCGTCCTGGGGGTTCATCACCGTGGTGATGACGGTCCGTCCGTCGCGCTCGGCCGCCGCGATCAGCGTGTAGCCCGCATGGGTGGTGTAGCCGTTCTTCACCCCGATCAGTCCCCGGTACGCCGCGACCCCGTCCTCGCCGGTGAGCAGGCGGTTGGTGTTCTGGATGGGGAAGGTGACCCGGCCACCGGGGAAGTCCGCGAGCTTGGTGGAGGCGTACCGGATGAAGTCGGGGTCGGTGAGTCCCTCCCGCCCGATGACGGCGAGGTCGTACGCCGAGGACACCTGCCCCTCCGCGTCGTACCCGTCGGGGGAGACGACCCGGGTGTCCATCGCGCCCAGGGCACGGGCCTTGGCCTGCATCTGGCGCACCGTCTCGTCGACGCCCCCGTTCAGCGACGAGAGGACCCGTACGGCGTCGTTGCCGGAACTCAGGAAAACCCCCCGCCACAGGTCCTCGACCCGGTACCGGTACCCCGCCTCCACCCCCACCAGCGAGCTGCCCGAGCCGATGTCGGCGAGTTCCGCGTCGGTGACCGTGTGCGCGGAGCCGCCCTCGACGTGCGGCAGCACCGTCACGGCGAAGAGCGCCTTGAGGGTCGAGGCGGGCGGCAGCTTCCGGTGCGCGTCCCGGGCCGCGAGGACCTCACCGGTACGGGCGTCCGCGACGAGCCACGAGAGCGCGGACAGCCCGGTCGGTGGGGCGGGGGTGCCCGGCCCGCCCGGGTTGGCCTGGGTTCCCGGACGCTCCAGCAGGGTCCGCCCGGGCATCGGCCGTGGCTTCGGCGGCTCCGGTTCCCGGGACCTGGCCGCCGCCGCGGACGCCGGCAACAACAGCGCGGCACCGAGCGCGAGCGCCACGGAACGGGCCAGGGCCGCGCGCGAGATACATCTGATGACCATTCAGTCACCGTAGGAACGGAGCGGGCGCCGCGCAGATCGGCTTGATCCGGATAGGCGTACGTCCCGCCGGGACGGGGCGGAACGGCGGAGGGGGGTGGGCCGAACCGGTGAAGCCGGCCCCACGACGGTGGTGGACGTGCGGAGTCTGGACGCTCGCGCATGGGCGTGAGTTCCCCGGCCATGGTCCGTCCGGGGGCGGCGGGGTTGGCTGGACACAGGCCCGCGGAGCCCCCGGGGCCACCCCGGTGGACGGTCCGCCGGGAAACCCTACGGAGACGGGACGACGAACATGAGCAGCGAACAACGGACGCACGGCGCCCCCACCACCCCGGACGGCCGGACCACCCTGGTCATCGGCGGGACGGGCAAGACCGGACGCCGGGTCGCCGAGCGGCTCACCGCCCGGGGGCTGCCGGTACGGATCGGGTCGCGGTCCGCTCGGTCGCCCTTCCGGTGGGAGTCGCCGGCCACCTGGGACGCCGCCTTGGACGGGGCGGGTGCCGCGTACCTCACCTACTACCCGGACCTCGGCTTCCCCGGGGCGGCCGAAACGGTCGGAGCCTTCGCCCGGACGGCCGTCGGGCGGGGCGTGCGGCGCCTGGTGCTGCTGTCGGGGCGCGGGGAGGAGGGGGCGCACCGCAGCGAGGAGGCGGTGCGCGCTTCCGGCGCCGATCTGACGGTGGTCCGGGCCAGCTGGTTCGCCCAGAACTTCGACGAGGGGACCTTCGTCGACGCCGTGCGCGCCGGTGAGATCGCCTTCCCCGCCGGGGACGCGGTGGAGCCGTTCGTGGACGCCGACGACATCGCCGACGTGGTCGTGGCGGCCCTGACCGACGACCGGCACGTCGGGCGCACCTACGAGCTGTCCGGACCCCGGCTGCTGAACTTCACCGAGGTCGCGGCGGAACTCACCCGGGCCGTCGGCCGCGAGGTCCGGTACGTTCCCGTGACCCGGGACGACTTCCGCGCCGTACTGGAGGGCGCCGGGCTGCCCCTGGACTTCCTGGAACTGGTCGACCTGCTGACCGACGGGCGCAACGCCCATGTGGTGCACGGGGTCGAGGAGGTGCTCGGCCGCCCGGCACGCGATTTCTCCGCTTACGCCCGGGACGCCGCTGCTCGGGGTACCTGGAAAGAGTGAACCTCAGGTGATTCCATCAGAAAAGTCACTCGAACGGGGGAGCCATGCCTCGGCCGTCACACCTGGGGCGTGGGTCATGATGCGGTGGTGTATCGATCACTCAGCGCATTGGGCGCCTCCGCCGTCCTGATCGCTCTCGCCTGCACGGGGTGCGGGAAGGGCGGCACGGACACCGCCGCACCCTCCTCGTCCCCCGGCACCCGCGGCGCCGCCCCGGCCGCGGGCCCCCTCTCGGGCGCCGACGCCGCGGTGTCGGCGGGCGTCCGGGAACAGGCGGGTGCGTACGGTGCCGCCTACCTGGGCGACGGGCGCCGGTTCAGCGCCCCCGGGTCGGACCAGGGCGACGGCGACGAGCCGCAGTACCAACTCACCGTCACCCCCAAGTCCGTGGTCGTCGGGGCCCTGCCCGCCAAGGGCGGCGGCACGGCCCCCGCCGCCGGACAGCACTGGGAGGCCGTGAAGGTGTCCATCGCCAACACCGGCTGGGACACCTACGACGGCATCCTGGCCAAGTCCCTGTCGGTGCTGGACTCCGAGGGCCGCGCCCACAAGGCGCTGACCGACGTCACGAAACTGACCGTGGGTCAGGCCCTGGACGCCGACGGGGAACTGCTCCTCGGCGAACAGGTCACCGCATGGGCGGTGTTCGCCCTCCCGGACGGCACCTCGGCCGAACAACTCCGCTTCCGCTGGGACAACACCAAGACGGTCAACACCCACCGCGGCTGGCGTCTGTAGCCCGTCCGGACACGCGTACGGGGGTGGGGGGCGGCCGGGGCGGGGGCGCGCCCCACGACCGACGCGGGGCCCCCCCCGCGCGGCCCCCGGCCGGGGCCCCCCCCCCCGCCCGCGCCGAGAAATAAAAAAAAAAAAAACCACAA
>NZ_JBHXEN010000085.1:0-25533 GCF_042724695.1 Streptomyces sp. NPDC127068
CCCCGCCGATCGGCGGGGGGCCGGGGCCTTTCCGGTGCGGAGGACGAACCGTCACCGCCCCCGCGGGGAGCCGCACACGGTGCGCAGGTGCCGGGCGTCCGCCACGTCGCGGCACCCCGACAACCCCAGGGCGTCCCGGAGCTCCACGGCCAACAGGTCGAGGACCCGCGCCGCTCCGGCCTCACCCGCGGCGGCCAGCCCCCAGATCAGCGGCCGGCCCACCAACACCCCGCGGGCGCCGAGTGCCAGGGCCTTGAGCACGTCCGTCCCGCTGCGCACGCCGCTGTCGAACAGGACCTCGCAGTGGTCCGGAACGGACCGGGCGATCTCCGGTAGCGCATCGACGCTGGGCAGGGCGCCGTCGAGCTGCCGGCCCCCGTGGTTGGACACCACGACCGCATCGACGCCCGACTCGGCGGCGCGCAACGCGTCCTCGGGTGCCAGCACCCCCTTCAGCACCAGCGGCAGTCGGGTCCGGCGGCGCAGTTCGTCGAGGGTCGACCAGGTCACCGCGGCGGAGAACGTCCGACCGGTGTGGACGGCCACGGCGGACCCGTCGCGGGTCCGCTCGTGCGCGGTGGGGCCCGTGGTGAGGTGGGCCGCCCGCACTTCGTCCGGCAGGGCGAACCGGTTGCGGACGTCCCGCAGCCGCCGGCCCATCCACGGGACGTCGACGGTGAGCACCAGGGCTTCGCAGCCGGCGTCCTCCGCCCTGCGCACCAGGTCCCAGGAGTGCACCTCGTCCCGCTGCCAGTACAACTGGAACCAGACGCTGCCGCCGAGCGCGGTCAACTCCTCCACGGGCACGCTGCTGAGGGTGCTCGCGATGAACGGCACCCCGGCCGACTTCGCCGCCCGTGCGGCGGCGGCTTCGCCCTCCGGGTGGACCAGCCGTTGGTACGCCACCGGAGCGACCGCCACCGGCATCCGCACCGGACGGCCCAACAGCGTGGCGTCCGTTTCGCAGCCCGCCACGTCCCGGAGCACCCGTGGCACCAGGAAGATCCGGTCCAGGGCGCTCCGGTTGGCGTCCAGTGTGGTCTCGGCGCCACTGCCCCCGGCCAGGAAGTCCCACACCTCCGGAGGCAGCACGGAAGCGGCGGCGCGCGCGAAGTCGTCGAGGCGGTGTGCCTCGACGGCCTCAGGGTTGCTTCGGGAACCCACGCTGCCCGGTCCTCTCCAACTCCACGGCCTCGTAGAGCGCCTTGATGTTGGAGCTGCCGAAGGTCTGGGCGCCCTGGCGCTCGATGACCTCGAAGAAGAGGGTGCGCCGCGGGTGCGTCGAGGCGGTGAAGATCTGGAAGAGCTGGCCGCCGTGGTCCTCGTCGGCGAGGACGTTGGTGGCGCGCAGGTCGTCGAGCCGTCCTTCGTCCAAGGCGATCCGCCGGCCCAACAGGTCGTAGTAGGCCGGCGGCGTGGTGAGGAAGGTGACCCCGCGCCCCCGCAGCGCCCGTACCGCACGGACCGCGTCGGAGGAGGAGAACGCGAGGTGCTGGACGCCCGACCCCTGGTGGTCCTTGAGGAACTCGTCGATCTGGCCGGCCTCGGCGGTGAGGTCGGGCTGGATGAGGGTCAGCGTCACCGAACCGGACCGGCTCTGGACGACCTTCGACTCCATCGCCTGGGCGCCGACGACGATGCGCTCCTCGAAGATGTGCCGGAAGCCCAACGCCTGGCGGTAGAAGTCGACGGTCGGCTGGAGCTCGCCGCTGTTCAGGCACACGGCGACGTGGTCGAGTTCGAGGAGTTCGACGAGGTCGTCGGCGCTGGCGTCGGTGCCGGCGGACTGCTCGACGGGGTCCTCGGACGGCGCCACCGCGGTGAACCCGGCGGGCAGCCCGGGTCCCTCCTCGGCCGCGCGCTGGACCAGGGTGTGGGAGACGTCGCCGAACCCCTGGAGCGTCGCGGTGACCCGGGGCCCGCCGGCCGGGTGCCGGGTCGGAGGTCGGCGCACCTCGGCGCCCCCCGCGACCGCCGCCGCGAACGCGGCCTCGACGTCGGACGTCCGCAGGGCGATGTCGGCGACCCCGTCGCCGTGCGCCAGGACGTACAGCGACGCCGGGTGGCGCTCCGAGACGCCCTCGGTGAGGACCAGCACGATCCCGCCGTGGCGCAGGGCCACACTGCGCTGCTCGGCCGACTCGCTGGTGCCCACGACGGTGAAGGCGTACTTGTCGGTCCAGTCGTTGACCGACGCGTCGAGGTGCTCGACGTAGATCTCGACGTAGTCGAGGGAGAGTTCGCCGAGCGCGCTCGGCGTCTCCGGTGCGTCCCGCATACGTGCCCCCTTCCGGGAAATGGAAAGAATTCTGTCGAACTTTAAGTTCCTTGCCGTGCGTCTGGCTATCGCGGAATTGTCTGTCCCATGGACGGTTGGACACGTCGGGGGCGCACGTCACCGAATGGGGAATCGTGGTGGGTGCGGGCCTCGCGCGATGATAGAGGTGACCTTTGAGTACAGCCACTGCGGCGGCGCGTGGAGTTCCGGGTGCCCGTGGCCCTGGTAACTGATCGGACACATTGCTTAACTGGTCGGCGGTTTTCATTTCGGGTGGAGCGCTTTCATACTGGGAGATGCCTTGTGATCCGGACCATGGCTGTCGTCGGCACGGGACTGATCGGCACTTCGGTGGCGCTCGCCGCGAGTGGGCAGGGCGTGACGGTGTTCCTGTCCGACCGGAACCCGGTGGCCGCCCGGACGGCCGCCGCGCTCGGGGCCGGGGTGGCGGAGTCACCACCGGGGCCGGTCGACCTCGCGGTGCTGGCGATGCCGCCCAGTCAGGTGGGCGACTCCCTCGTGGAACTCCAGGACCGGAAGCTGGCCCACTGCTACACCGACGTGGCGAGCGTGAAGTCCGGTGCGGAGCGGGTGGTGCTGAGCGATGCGCCGGAGCCGTTCCGCTTCGTCGGCGGGCATCCGATGGCCGGACGGGAGTGGTCGGGGCCGTTGGCGGCCCGCGGTGACCTGCTGCGCGGTCGCACCTGGGCGTTGACGCCCTCCCCGCTCACCTCCGCCCTCGCCCTGGAACGCGCGCTGGAACTGGTGTCGCTGTGCGGAGCCGTTCCGGTGGTGACCCGTAGCGCGACCCATGACGGCGCGGTGGCGCTGACCTCCCACGTACCGCACCTGGTGGCGAGCCTGATGGCGGCCCGGTTGCAGGACAGCACGGCGGGCATGCGGCGGTTCGCCGGGCCCGGGGTGCGCGACGTGACGCGGATCGCCCGGGGCGACTCGCGGTTGTGGGGGGACATCCTCCAGTCGAACGCGAGCTCCGTCGTGGGGGTGGTGCGGGAGTTGCAGGCGGACCTGGGCCGTTTGGTGACCGCCCTGGACGCGCTGGCCGAGGACGGTGCGGACCGGGCGGAGGGCATGCAGGTCCTGGTGGACGTACTGGACCGGGGCATCGCCGGGGTGGAGCAGATATCCGGCGGCCCCGCCGGCGCCGCTCCGGTCGGTGGCGGCGCTCCCGGGGAGCGGGCCCGGGCGTGGGTGGCGGTGAAGGAGCGGCCGGGTGAACTGGCACGACTCCTGGAAGCGCTGGGGGACCAGGTGGTGGCGGAGACGATGGGGATCGACGCGGACGGTGCGAGCGGGCTCGTCGCGCGGTTCGACGTGGCGGCGGAGGCGGTCGATCCGCTGCTGCGCCACCTCCGCGCCGGCGGCTGGGAGTCGGGACGCGAGTGATCCGGTGGCCGGATGGAGCCGAGGGGTCGAGGGGTCGAGGGAGCAGGTGGGGGTGGGAGGGGCCCCGAGGGCCGGTTGGTGGGGAAGGGGCGGGTGGGCGGTTCGACGGAACCGCCGTGGATGACTTTTGTGTGACGTCCGGATGGACCGTCCGCCCCGTACTCCGCCCGGTGAATATGCCAAGCGTTCCTGACAGTCCGGATGGTAATTGACCATTCAAACTGTGAGTTTTCTATGAATTTTTGGGGGAAGGGGTCGGCGGCGGCCGTGCTACTTCGGGCAGAATCCGAACGAACGGGCACGACTGGGTGCGTTGACTTGTGTGCGGGCAGCGGGAGCATTCCAGCCGCAGTGGCGAAATCTGAGGCTGGGTCAGTTCACCCGTGAGTCAGCGTTGCGACGGCGCCACCGCGACACCGGGATCATCTCGGAGTTCGGGACGAGGCGCTTTTTTCGGGCATGGTGGTTACCCTGTGAGTGAGCTGGGAAGGTTCCTGCGCACCACTGGGTCAGCCACCCCCACACAGGCCCATTGTTCTGGGCGGATACGGATCTCTGGTTTCTTGTTTCTGAGTCGATCACTCTGTAGGAATCACGGACGCCGAAGCCCACAGCATCGTAAGAGCGCACGGATACGGTACGGGGGGTACCTGTGAACCTTGCAGAACGGAATGCCGATCTTCAGTTACTCAACAGGCTCTACTTGCGCTGTGCCGCTGACCGGGGCTCCGTCGTCTTCGTCAACGGCCCCGTGGGATCGGGAAAGACCGCGATGTTGTCGGCATTCGCGGAAAGGGCGATGGAACATGGCGCGCTGTTCGTTTCCATCACCGCTTCGGCCAGCGAACAGCACCACCGGTTCGGACTCGCCGACCAGTTGGTGACCGCACTGCGGGCCGCCGGAATGAACGCGGACCCGTTCGTCTCCGGTGACATCGGTGTCCACGCCCCGGGAGACGGGACGCTCGGCACCGGCCCCGTTCCCCTGGGGCTGCTCCAACGGATCTGCCGTTCCGTGTGCGAGTTCGCCGAACACAGCCCCCTGGTCATCGGCATCGACGACGTGCACTTCGCGGACGCCGCCTCCCTGGAGGTCCTCAGCTACCTCGTCCGCCGCATCGACTCCTCCGCCGTCATGATCGTGATGAACGAGTGCACCGGGCACGACCGGGAACTCGTCACCCTCCACGCGGAGACCCTGCACCTCCCCTACTGCCACGGCATCCGACTGACCCGACTCACCGTGATGGGCGTCGCCGCGCAACTGCGGGACCGCCTCGGCTCCGCACCCTCCTACCACGAGGTCGAGCTGTGGACCCGGGTCAGCGGCGGCAACCCGCTGCTCCTGCACGCCCTCATCGACGACCGCACGACGGACGGCACCGAACCCGGCGAACCCGAACCGGGCGAGTCGTACCGTTACGCCGTCGTGCGGTGCCTCCACCGCTGCCCACCGGACATGCTGGTGGCGGCCCGCGCCCTGGCAGTCCTCGGCGACGCGGCCACCAAGTCGCTCATCGGGGAACTCGTCGGCGGTGACGGCATCCTCGTCAACGGCAGCCTCGGCGCCCTGCACGCCGCCGGACTCCTCACGGCCACCCGCTTCCGGCACGAACAGGCCCAACTGGCGGTGCTCGCCGACGTCCCGGCCGGCGAACTCTCCGAGATGCACGGACGGGCCGCCGAACTCCTCCACGAGGGCGGCGCCTCCGCGGTCGCGGTGGCCCGGCAACTGATGGCCGCCCACGACTCCGTACGGACCCCCTGGCGGGTCGAGATCCTCCGCGAGGCGGCGCATGAGGCCATGGTGTCCGGCGAGGTCGCCGCCGCCGTGGGATACCTCCGCCACGCCTCCGGCATCTGCACCGACCCCGCCCAGGAAGCACAGGTCACCGCCGAACTCGCCGACGCCCAGTGGCACATCGACCCCGCCAAGGCGACCCGACACCTCGACCAACTGATCCGCATGGTCCGGTTCGGCCTGCTCACCGGGCCGGAGGCGTTGGTCCCCGTGAAGCACCTCATCTGGTGGGGCGAGTTCACCCGCGCCGACGACCTCCTGAAGCGGATCGAGAACCAGGAGGACCACGAACCCGCCCCCGTGACCACCGGACCCGGGCGCGCGGGCGTACGACTGGTGCGGCTGGCGCTCGCCTTCTGCGCCCCCGACCTGGCCCGGGACCCGCGGGACGTCACCGGCGACCCGCTCGACGCCATGGCCGCCGGCGCCGGACCGCTGACCGCGCTGACCTTCCTCAACCTGTCCACCGACGGGGGCGGCGACGGCGAGGAGGTCCAGGGAGCCGACCAGGTGCTGCGCGCCACCCGCGCGGGCAGCCCCCTCGCCGCAACGATCCTCGCCCTCATCCTGCTCATCCAGACGGACCGCCTGGACGACGCCGTCTCCTGGTCCGACCGACTGCTCGAACAGCGGTGGATCGAGCGGGTCCCCATGCGCCGGGCCATGCTGGAGACCGTCCGCTCGGCCGCGGCCCTGCGCCGGGGGGAGGCCCTGGAAGCGGGCGCGTCCGCGCGGACCGTGCTGCAACTCGTCGCGCCCGCCTCCTGGGGGGTGGCGGTCGGGCTGCCGCTCGCCCTGGCCATCCGGTCCGGCACCGAACTGGGCGCCTTCGACTCCGTCCTGTCGGTGCTCAACGTCCCCGTACCGGCCGGCATGTTCGACACCCCCTTCGCCCTGCCGTACCTCCAGGCGCTCGGTCGCTACCACCTGGCCGTCGGACGCCCGCACACCGCCCTGACGCACTTCCGCTCCTGCGGGGACCTCATGCGCAAGTGGCGGATCGACGCCCCGCACCTGGTGGACTGGCGGGACGACGCCGCCGCCGCACTGGTCGCCATGGGCCGGGTCCAGGAGGCCAGGAGCCTGATGGAGGAACAACTCCTGCGCCGCAACGGGAGCCGGGTCCCGGACCACTTCAGGGACCGGGCGGCCCGCGCCCACGGCACCCGGCCGCCGGCGGCCCACACCCGCCCCCACCGGTGGGAGACCCCGGGGTTGAGCGCCGGCCCGGGGTCCTCCCTCGGCGGGGCCGGCACGCAGAGCACGGCCACCGTCGACCACGGCAGCGAGGAGTCGTTCCCCGCACTCGTCGAACTCACCGAAGCGGAACGCAGGGTGGCCGCCCTCGCGGCCTCTGGTTGCACCAATCGGGAGATCGCCGGCAGATTGTTCATCACCATGAGCACGGTGGAACAACACCTCACCAAAATCTACCGGAAGCTGCGGGTGCGGGGCCGCAACGACCTCCCCTCGGCACTCCAGGTCCACGGCCGTCCCTCATGCCTGCCCAATGGCCGTTGAGAGCGCAGAAGGACCGTACTTCTCCCCTCTCGAACTTCTCACCCCCTGACTTGTCACCCCCCGACTTCTCACCCCCTGACTTCCCCTCCCGTGCGTCGCGCACCCGGGTGTTCCATGCCCGGGTGTTCCGCGCGCGTGCCGCAATGCGTCCAACCGGCAAGTCCCTTTCGGTTGGACGAAGGTTGTCGCGGCACCGCAATTCATGTGAGCCTGACCGTCGAAATCGAAATCAGACGTTCTTCGAGTGATCCTGCGCGATCTCGAATGGTCCCAGTGATCTCGATTCATGGCGCATGGGAGAATTCATGACCGGACGGGACGTCGACGAAGAGCAGCGGGCCGTGACCACCCCGGATTCCGGAACACCGGACGGCGGACCGGCGGCCACCGCACCCCCCGCCGCCACCGGCCCCGCCCCGCACCAGCTGTCGAGGGCCGCCCTGCACGCGAGCCTCGCCGACCCGGTGCTGGACACGATGAACTTCCTCAACGAGGTGACCCACCGCTACCCCGAGGCGATCTCCTTCGGGCCCGGGCGGCCGTACGACGGGTTCTTCGACAACGAGCAGATCACCGACCACCTGCGCCGCTACCTCGACCACCTCACCGCACACGGCGGCTCCCCCGGCGACCTGCGGACCGCGCTCTTCCAGTACGGGCCCACCGCCGGCCTGATCCGCGGGACCATCGCGGACTCCCTGCGCACCGACGAGGACGTCGACGTGCCCCCGGAGTCCATCGTGGTGACCGTCGGAGCCCAGGAGGCCATGCTGCTGGTGCTGCGCACCCTGATGCGCGACCCCGCGGACGTCCTCCTCGTCGCCACCCCCTGCTACGTGGGGATCAGCGGTGCGGCACGCCTCCTCGACGTGCCCGTCGTCCCCGTCGACGAACGCGAGGAAGGACTCGTCTGCGCCGACCTCGACGCCGTGGTCCGGCGCGAGAAGGCCCGCGGGCGCAGGCCGCGCGCCTTCTACGTGGTCCCCGACCACTCCAACCCGTCCGGCACCACCCTGGGGCCCGCCGCCCGCGCCGAACTGCTGGAGCTGGCGGCCCGCCACGACTTCCTCGTCATCGAGGACAGCCCGTACCGCCGGGTGAGCCCCGGGACCCCGCAGCCGACCCTGAAGTCCCTCGACCGGGACCGGCGCGTCATCCACCTGGGCTCCTACTCCAAGACGCTCTTCCCCGGCGCCCGGGTCGGGTTCGCCGTCGCCGACCAACTCGTGGTGGACGACGCGGGCCGCACCGGGCTGCTCGCCGACGAACTCGCCAAGGTCAAGAGCATGGTGACGGTCAACACCTCGTCGCTGAGCCAGGCCGTCGTCGCCGGGGCGCTGCTCGCCGCGGAGGGCCGGATCTCCCGGCACAGCGCGGACACGGCCGCCTACTACGGCGAGGCCATGGCCACCACCCTCCGCTGTCTCGACGAGAGCCTGCCCGCCGAGCGCAGGGCCGCCCTCGGGGTGCGGTGGAACGAACCCACCGGAGGGTTCTTCCTCCGCGTCCAGGTGCCCTTCCCGGCGGACAACGCGGCACTCGGTCGCTCGGCACAGGACCACGGAGTCATCTGGACACCCATGCGGTACTTCTATCCGCAGGGCGGTGGACTGCACGCCCTGCGGCTGTCCACCAGCTATCTGACCCCCGCGGAAATCAAGGAGGGAACCGCGCGGCTCGCCCGTTTCATCGAGGCGGAGAGCGCGGAATTCCGAGCGGAAGGCGCAGGGGCGGACAGTACCCGCGACTGACGGACGAACCGTCGGGTGACGGAATTCATCCACGGATCTCCGCCCCGCGCGAAAGACCCGCGGGGCGGAGATCCGGAGAACCAAGAACCATCGAAATTCGTGGAACGCATCCAGAATCCAGCGGGCGTCACCGGACGCCCCCACCCGGAAAGGGACGGGAATGACCGGCACGACCACACAACGACCGCGCAGCAAACCGCGCATGTGGGGATGGACCTTCCGATGACCACAGACACCGCAGCACCGGGACTCCTGACCGAGGAGCACGTGCCCGCCGCACACCACGCCGGCGCCCCCGGCTTCCTGACGCCCTACGCCCCGCGCATCGTGGGCGTGGGCACCGCCGCCGCCGGCACCGTGTACAGCCAGCCGGACGTGCTCGACGCCTTCGGGATCACCGACCCCAAGATCCGGTCCGTGTTCCTCAACAGCGCCATCGACACCCGCCACCTCACCGTGCCCGACCCCGGCGAGGACGGCGTCCGGGTCCCCGAACCGCAGGGCGACCTCCTCGACAAGCACAAGAGGCTGACCATCGAGATGGGCACCGAGGCGTTGCGGGCCTGCCTCAAGCGGGCCGGAGCCGAACTCTCGGACCTGCGCCACCTCTGCTGCGTGACGACCACCGGGTTCCTCACCCCCGGACTCAGCGCACGCCTCATCCGCGAACTGGGCATCGACCGGCACTGCAGCCGCTCCGACATCGTCGGCATGGGCTGCAACGCCGGACTCAACGCCCTGAACGTGGTGTCCGGATGGTCCGCCGCGCACCCCGGCGAACTCGCCGTGGTGTTGTGCGCGGAAGCCTGCTCCGCCGCCTACGCCTTCGACTCCACCATGCGCACCGCGGTCGTCAACAGCCTCTTCGGGGACGGTGCCGGCGCCGTCGCGCTGATGTCCGGACCGGACGACGGCCCGCCCGGTGCCGTCGAAGGCCCCCACGTCCTCAAGTTCGCGAGCTGCATCATCCCCGAAGCCCTCGACGCCATGCGCTACGACTGGGACCGGGACCTCGACCGGTTCAGCTTCTTCCTCGACCCCCAGGTCCCCTACGTGGTCGGCGCGCACGCGGAGATCGTCATCGACCGGCTGCTCACCGGCACGGGACTGCGCCGCAGCGACATCAAGCACTGGCTGGTCCACTCCGGCGGCAAGAAGGTCATCGACTCGGTGATCGTCAACCTCGGGCTGACCCGTCACGACCTCCGGCACACCGTCGGAGTGCTCCGCGACTACGGCAACGTGTCGAGCGGGTCGTTCCTCTTCTCCTACGAGCGGCTGCTCGACGAACACGTCACCCGTCCCGGCGAGTACGGGGTCCTCATGACCATGGGGCCGGGTTCAACGATCGAGACGGCGCTGGTCCAGTGGTGACCGCCCGGGAAGCGAGCGACACCGTGACCACCGTGAAGATCGACGGCACCGCGCCCCTGACGCTCGCGTCGGTGAAGGCCCTGGCCGACGTCTGCGACCAGGCCGAGGACCGGTCGGCCGGCGACGTGGGCGGTGGTGTCATCACCGCCCGGGTCACCGGCCGCCCCGGCCCCGGCTGGACCGAGGGGCTCAACGTCGCACTGGTCACCAAGTGGGAACGCGCGCTGCGCCGGCTGGAGCGCCTGCCCGCCGCCACCGTCGCGGTGGCCACGGGGGAGACCGGGGGGCCGGCCCTCGACGTGTTCCTCGCCGCCGACATCCGGCTGGCCACCCCCGACGCGCAGCTGCTCGTCGCCACCGACGGCGAGGCCACCTGGCCGGGCATGGCCGCCTACCGACTCGTCCAACAGGCCGGGACCGCCCGGGTCCGGCGCGCCGTGCTGTTCGGCGTGCCGATACCCGCCGACCAGGCGCGCGAACTGGGGATCGTCGACGAACTCACCGAGGACCCGGACGCCGCACTCGCCGCGGTGGCCCGACTCGCCGGGGAACTGTCCGGCAAGGAACTCGCCATCCGCCGCCAACTGCTGTTCGACGCCACCTCCACCAGCTTCGAGGACGCCATCGGCTCCCACCTCGCGGCCTGCGACCGCGCCCTGCGCCGCACCGCTGCCGTGGTGGACGCCCGGTGACGGCGTCCCTCCCGCCCCGCGAGGCGGCCCCGACCGGCTGGGCGGAGCTAGCCGAAGCCGCCCGGCGGGTCGAGGAGTTGCTCGCCGCGCTCCCCGACCCCGAGGCGCGCACCCCGCAGCAGCAGGCCGTGGTGGCGGCGGCCCAGGACACCGCGCGGGCCCACCGC
Organism: Streptomyces sp. NPDC127068; assembly: GCF_042724695.1. Lineage (NCBI taxonomy): Bacteria > Bacillati > Actinomycetota > Actinomycetes > Kitasatosporales > Streptomycetaceae > Streptomyces > Streptomyces sp. NPDC127068. The sequence continues at coordinate 10,992 of NZ_JBHXEN010000085.1, forward strand.
GTCCGCTTCCTGGCCGAGCACGCCGACGCCGTCTACGACCGGCTCACCGAGGGCCGCACGGTGCACCTGCGGATCGGGGAACTGGTCGAGGCGGCGGCCAAGGAGTACCCCGGTCTGGTGCCCTCCGAGGAGCAACTCGCCGTCGAGCGCGGCCGACCGCAGGCCGCCAAGGAGGGCCACGAGGTCGACCAGGGCGTGTTCCTGCGCGCCGTCCTGCGTTCGTCCACCGCCGGACCGCACCTCGTCGACGCCATGCTCCGGCCCACCGCCCGGGCCCGGGACCTGCTGCCGGAGTTCCGCCGCGACGGCGTCGTCCAACTGGAGGCCGTGCGCCTGGAACGCGTCGACGGCGTCGCCCACGTCACCATGTGCCGGGGCGACCGGCTGAACGCCGAGGACGGCCGTCAGGTCGACGACATGGAAACCGCCGTCGACCTCGCCCTGCTGGACCCCGGGGTCCGGGTCGGCCTGCTGCGCGGCGGAGTGATGAGCCACCCGCGCTACCAGGGCAGACGGGTCTTCAGCGCGGGCATCAACCTGAAGGAGCTCAGCTCCGGGGGGATCTCCCTGGTCGGCTTCCTCCTCCGCCGCGAACTGGGCTACATCAACAAGATGGTGCGCGGCGTCCGCACGGACACCGACCCGGGGGCGCCCGCCCGTTGGCACACCCCGCTGGTCGAGAAGCCCTGGGTGGCCGCCGTGGACGGGTTCGCCATCGGCGGCGGCGCCCAACTGCTGCTGGTGTGCGACCACGTGCTCGCCGCGTCCGACGCGTACCTCAGCCTGCCCGCCGCCCAGGAGGGCATCATCCCGGGCGCCGCGAACTTCCGGCTGGGTCGACACGTCGGCCCGCGGCTGTCCCGGCAGGTCGTCCTCGGCGGTCGCCGGCTCTGGGCGACCGAACCGGAGGCCCGGCTCCTCATCGACGAGGTCGCCGAACCGCGGGACATGGACGCGGCGATCGACCGGGCCCTGTCCCGGCTCGACGGTGACGCGGTCCTCGCCAACCGCAGGATGCTGAACCTCGCCGAGGAACCCCCGGACGCGTTCCGCGCCTACATGGCCGAGTTCGCACTCCAACAGTCCCTACGGATCTACGGCGAGGACGTCATCCGCAAGGTCGGCCGCTTCGCCGCGGGAGCCGCCCGAGCAGCGGGAGCCCCATGAGCGGGGACCGCGCCCGGGTGCGCTACGAGAAGAAGGACCACGTCGCGTACGTCACCCTGGACCGGCCCGAGGTCCTCAACGCGATGGACCTGCGCACCCACGAGGAACTCGCCGGGATCTGGGACGACGTCGAGGCCGACGACACGATCCGGGTCACGGTGCTCACCGGCACGGGTGACCGCGCCTTCTCGGTGGGCCAGGACCTCAAGGAACGGGCCCGCCTCGACGCCGAGGGAGCCGCCCCGACCACGTTCGGCAGCCGGGGACAACCGGGCTGGCCCCGGCTCACCGACCGCTTCACCCGGTCGAAGCCGGTACTCGCCCGGGTCCACGGCTACGCCCTGGGCGGCGGTTTCGAACTGGCCCTCGCCTGTGACCTGATCGTCGCCTCCGAGGAAGCGGTCTTCGGGCTCCCCGAGGTGCGCCTGGGCCTGGTGCCGGGGGCCGGCGGGGTGTTCCGGCTGGCCAGGCAACTGCCCGAGCGGGTCGCCCTCGGGTACCTGCTCACCGGCCGTCGGATGGACGCCGCCACCGCCGCGGGCTTCGGGCTCGTCAACGAGGTCGCCCCGGCCGACCGGCTCGACGAGGCGGTCGACCGGTGGACGGACGACCTGGTGCGCGCGGCCCCCCTGTCGGTGCGCGCCGTCCGGGAGGCGGCCCTGAGGTCCGTGGACCTCCCGTTGGAGGAGGCGTTCACCACCTCCTACGTCTGGGAGGAGCGCCGCCGGCGGGGCGACGACGCCGCGGAGGGGGTCCGTGCCTTCCGCGAGAAGCGGGACCCCGTGTGGACCGACGGCTGACCCGTCGGGTGCCGCGGTGTCGCCCCGGCCCCGTACGGGGGTAGGTGCCGCACGGTACGGGCGGACCGCCGGCGGACGGGAGCCGCCAGAACAGGAGAAGACGATGCCACGAGCGCGGATCAACGGGATCGACCTCAGCTTCGACGTCCACGGTGCGGGGGAGCCGGTCGTGCTGGTGGCCGGCACCGGGAGCCCCGGCCGGATCTGGCGGACCCACCAGGTGCCCGCCCTGAAGGCCGCGGGCCACCAGGTGATCACCCTCGACAACCGGGGGCTCGCCCCCGACGAACCCGGCCACCGGCACTTCACCCTCGACGACATGGTGGCGGACGTCGCCGGGCTGATCGAGCACCTCGGGGCCGGCCCCTGCCGGGTGCTGGGGCACTCCCTGGGCGGGATCGTCGTCCAGGAACTCCTGGTGGCCCGACCCGAACTCGTCCGCCAGGCCGTGCTGGTCGCGTCGAGCGGGCGGACCGACGAGGTGATCCGCGCCATGGCCGCCGCCGATCTCGCGCTGGCCGACAGCGGCATCACCCTGCCCCCCGCCTACGCGGCCTTCGTGGCGGCCCTCCAGAACCTCTCCCCGCGGACCCTCAACGACCAGGAGCAAGTACGGGACTGGCTGGGCGTCTTCGAGATGTCCGCCGTCAACCTGTCCTCCGTGCGGGGCCAGTTGGCGGTGGACCAGATCCCCGACCGGCTCTCCGCCTACCGGTCGATCCGCCGCCCCTGCCTGGTCGTCGCCTTCCAGGACGACCGGATCATCCGCCCCCACCTGTCCCGGGAGGTCGCGGACGCCGTCCCCGGCGCCCTCTACCGGGAACTCCCCGGCTGCGGACACTACGGATACCTGGAACAGCCCGACGCCCTGAACTCCGTCGTGATCGACTTCTTCGCCGGACGCCTCCCGGCCGATCCGCAGCCGTCGTAACGGCCCACCGCACCCCGGACGACCCTGACCCTCACCGGGTGCCGGCGGTCGCCCTCCCGTGCCGGGGGACGGCGGCCTTCGGGTCGCCCGTCGCCACGGGCACCACGGGGAACGAGACGGTGATGCTCAGCCCGCCCTCCGGCCGCGGCACGGTGGCGATGGTCGCGTCATGGGCGACGGCGATGGCCTGCACGATGGACAGCCCCAGACCGAGCCCGTCACTGCGCCGCCCGGTGCGGGTGCCGCCGAGCCGCTGGAACGGCTGGAAGAGCGTGTCGACCTTCTCCGGCGGAACCACCGGTCCGGTGTTGGCGACGGTGAGGACGGCCCGACCGTCCACGGTCCGCGCGCTCACCTCCACCTCGCCCCCGGGCGCGTTGTGCTTGAGCGCGTTGTCCACCAGATTGACCACCAGGCGCTCCGCGAGCGGCCGGTGGCCGGTCGCCACCGCTTCCGTCACCGAGGAGCGCAGCGTCACCGCCCGCTGCCGGGCCCCCGCCGACTGGGCGTCCACCACCTCCTCAGTCAGCCGGGCGAGGTCGAACGGCTGCCGGGCCTCGATCCCCGCGTGGCTGCGGGTGAGGGTGAGCAGCGCTTCGAGCAGCCGCTCCTGTTGGGCCCCCGCGGCGAGGATGCGTTCGTGGGCCTGGCGCAGGGACTCCACGCTCGCTTCCGGATCGGACAGGGCGACCTGACCGATGGTCCGTTGTCGGGCGAGGGGCGTGCGCAACTCGTGGGAGGCGTTGGCCACGAACTGGCGCTGGGCCTGGAAGGACCGGTCCAGCCGGACCAACAACGCGTCGAAGGTGTCGCCCAGGTCCTTCAGTTCGTCGCCGGGCCCCTCCAGGGCGAGCCGCCGGTGCAGGCTGGTCGCCGAGATGTCCCGGGCGGCGGCCGTGATCGTCCGCAGCGGTCGCAGGATGCGCCCCGCCACGATCCAGCCGAGCGCGATCGAGAGCAGCGACATCAAGGCCAGCGCGATGACGGAGTTGCTGAGGAACTGCTGCATCAGCGCGGAGCGTTGGCTGGCGAGCGCCTTGCGCGCCTGCTCCGAGGCCTCGTCCAGATCGATCACCCGAGGGCCCTCGGGGCTGACCGAGCTGGGAGCGGCGTCCTGGGGCGGCAGGGGGGCGGTGGTGTCGGGCTGTTCGACGAAGGTGGCGTTGGAGTCCCTGGGCGGGTCCCACAGGATCGAGTAGCGCACCAGGACGTAGGTGATCGCCAGCAGGGTCGCACCGGAGATCAGGAACAGGCCCCCGTACAGCAGGGTCAGTTTCGCCCGCACGGTGCGACGGGAGCCGCCGGAGCGCACGGCGCGACGGGTGAGTGTGGCGATGACCGACATATGCATCCTCACGTCCGGGGTCCCTCGCGTCCACGATGATCCGTCCCCGGTTTCCGCGGGGTTTCACCGGCCGCGCGCCGATTCGGCCGGTACCCGTGCGCGGTGACCGTCGGGGCGGCGGCGGGACGGCGACCGCGGGGTGCGCGCCGGGCGCCCGCCCGGGGACGGCGCCATGGTAGGTGTCGCGGCCCTTGGTCGTCCCCGGAACGATCGGCTGTCACCCGACCGGTTGCGGTGCACGACCACGGGGCGCGGGTGCGAACGGCGTGTGCACCAGGCGTGCGCGAAGGCCGCGCGCCCCCTGAGAAGGGGGCGGGAACTCGGTTCCGTGGAGCGAAACCTTGGTGAAACCGGGGGTCTCGTAGAAAGGGTCCACGCAGAAAACTCAGCACGCGGTCGACAGCGGTACACGAAGTACCGGGAGGGGTCGTGTCGGAGGTAGCGCGGGCGGTGAAAGTCGACCCGGACCACACCGGCGCGGACTTCGCCCGATCGACCGCCCCGAGGGCCCCTGCACCGTTCCGCCGCCTGGAATTCAGACGCACGGGACCGTGGCGGGGCATTCACCGGCCGCGTGCCGAATTCCCCTTACCCGACCCCGACAAGGACGGCGGCTTCAGCCTCATGCAGGACAGTCCCTTCGACCTCGCGTCGTCACACTCCCGCCGGGTCGCCCCCCGGCAGCTTGGGGGCGGATCGTGAGCACCACGCAGCTTCCCACCGACGACGGCACCGCCGACGCGGCCCCGCCGGACGACGGCAAGGGCCGACGTGCCCGCCGCAAGGGCTCCGGGCGCCGCCGCTGGATCATCACGGCCGTCGTGGTGGTCCTGGCGGCGGCCGGCGCCGGGGTCGTCGTCCTCGACCCGTTCGCGAAGTCGTCGGACGACAGCTCCTCCGAAGGCACCACCCGCACCGGGGTGGCCGAGGTGACCAAGGGAACGCTCGCCGCGCGGACCCAGACGAACGGAACGCTCGGATACGCCGGCTCCTACAAGGTCGTCAACAAATCCAGCGGAACCCTCACGAAGGTCCCCCGGGTGGGCGAGGTGATCCGCCAGGGGAAAGTGCTCTACCGGGTCGACGGAAAGCCCGTGGTGTTCCTCCAGGGCGCCTACGTTCCCGCTTACCGGAAACTCGCCTGGAACATGGAGGGCGTCGACGTACAGCAGCTGAATTCCGCACTGCTCGATATGGGGTACGCGGACAAGGGCGATATCGACCCCGACTCCGACTACTACGGCTGGCAGACCTATTACGCCGTCAAGGAGCTCCAGGACGACCTCGGGCTGAAGGTGACCGGGGAACTGGAGCTGGGCCAGGCGGTCTTCCTGTCGGCGAAGGAGATCCGGGTCACCAAGGTCGGTGCGGTCAGCGGTTCCTCCGCCGCTCCGGGTTCCGTGGTGGTCGAGGGCTCCTCCACCCAGCGCCAGGTGTCGGTGGCGCTCCGGGCCAGCCAGCAGGCCGACGTGAAGAAGGGCGACAAGGTCACGATCTCCCTGCCGAGCGGGCAGTCGACACCGGGTGTGGTCTCGTCGGTCGGCAAGGTGGCCACCAAGTCCGGCGACGGCATGACGGTGGAGGTGCTGATCAAGCCGTCCAAGCCGAAGGACACCGGCCAACTGGACCAGGCGCCCGTCCAGGTGTCCATCGTCAGCGGCTCCGTCAAGGACGTGCTGTCCGTGCCGGTGAACGCCCTGCTCGCGCAGGCCGGCGGCGGCTACGCGGTCGAGGTCGTGGACGCCGCGGGCGAACGTCGCCTGGTGAAGGTGGAGACGGGCCTCTTCGACGACAGCGCGGGCCGGGTCCAGGTCACCGGGGACGGGCTGAGCGCCGGCCAGAACGTCGTGGTGCCGGGATCATGAGCGAGACGGCGACGGACGTCGCGGCGGCCCCCAGGCAGCGCCTGGGCGAACCGGTCCTCGAACTGGAGGACGTCAGCAAGGTCTACCCCGGGGTCTCCCCGGTGGTGGCCATGGACAAGGCCACGTTCACCATCCGCCGGGGCGAACTCGTCGCGATCGTGGGCCCGTCCGGCTCCGGGAAGTCGACCCTGCTCCAGGTCATGGGAAGCCTGGACCGCCCCAGCTCCGGCAAGGTCAAGATCGTGGGCGACGACGTCGCGCGGATGTCGGACAAGGCCCTCGCGGGGCTGCGGGCCACCCGCATCGGCTTCATCTTCCAGCAGTTCTTCCTCGCCAACAACTCCACCGCCCTGGAGAACGTGGCGGACGGACTCCTCTACTCGGGCGTCCGGCACCGGGAGCGGCTGCAGGCCGGCGCCACCGCGCTGGCCCGGGTCGGTCTCGCCCACCGGGCGAACCACCGTCCGCCGGAGCTGTCCGGCGGTGAACGCCAGCGCGTCGCCATCGCCCGGGCGCTGGCGGGCAACCCGGCGATCGTGCTGGCCGACGAACCCACCGGCAACCTCGACAGCGTCACCAGCGCCTCGATCTTCGACTTGCTCAAGCAGCTCAACTCCGAGGGCACCACGATCGTCGTCATCACCCATGACCGCGACCTCGCGTTCCGGATGCCCCGCCGGATCGAGGTGCTCGACGGTCGCATCGTCCACGACGTCATGGTGCCGGACGGCGCCGGACCCGCCGTGGACGGCCCGCCCGCCACCCCGGACGGCTCCGTCCCCTCCGAAAGGGTCCAGTCATGACCACTACGGCCCCGCCCTCCGGTCGGATGCACCCGGCCGACCTGGCCAGGACCGCCAGCGTCGGCCTGCGCACCCGACGGATGCGGGCCGCGCTGTCCGCGCTGGGCATCGCCATCGGCGTGGCGGCGATGGTCGCGGTGATGGGGCTGTCCCGTTCCTCCCAGGCGGGCCTGTTGGCCGAGATCGACAAACTGGGCACCAACCTGCTCACCGTCACCCCCGGCCGGGTCGTCGCCGGTGGCACCGCCAAGCTCCCCGTCGACGCCCCGGCGATGATCAACCGGATCGGCCAGGTCGAAGCGGTCCAGAGCACCGGCAAGACCGACGCCAACGCCTACCGCAGTCCCCACATCCCCAGCATCAACACCAACGGCCTCAGCGTCACCGCCACCAGCCTCGGCCTGCCCGCCACCGTGCGGACCTCCGTCGCCGAGGGCCGGTTCCTCAACGCGGCGACCGCCGAACAGCCCGTCGCGGTCCTCGGCTCGGACGCCGCCAGCCGGCTCGGCATCGACCGCATCCACCAGGGCGTACGGATCTGGGTCGGCGGCAAGTGGTTCTACGTCGCCGGCATCCTCAAGCCCGCCAAACTCACCCCGGAGATCAACTCCGCGGTGATGGTGGGGTACGGGGCGGCCAAGAAGTACCTCAACTTCGACGGCCACCCCTCCATCATCTACGTGCGCGCCGAGACCGACCACGTCAACGAGGTGCAGCAGCTCCTCGCGGCCACGGCCAACCCGGAGCGCTCCGACGAGGTCGCCGTCAGCCAGCCGTCAGCCGCGCTGGAGGCCCGCGCCGCCACCCAGTCCGCACTCAACGGACTCTTCCTCGGACTGGGCGCCGTCGCCCTCCTCGTCGGAGGCATCGGCGTGGCCAACACCATGGTCATCTCCGTACTGGAACGCCGCTCCGAGATCGGCCTACGGCGCGCCCTGGGCGCCACCAAGGGCAACATCCGGGTGCAGTTCCTCTCCGAAGCGGTGCTCCTCGCCGCACTGGGCGGCGCGGTCGGGGTCGGATTGGGGGTGATCGCCACCATGGTGTACGCCCAGATCAAGGGCTGGACCACGGTCGTCCCGGTGATCGCCTGGGCGGGCGGACTCGCCGCAGCCGGCGCCATCGGCGCCATCGCCGGACTGCTGCCGGCGCTGCGGGCCGCCCGCATGCAACCCACCGAGGCCCTCCGCACCACCTGACACACCGACGCCCGGCACCGTGGACCGCCACCCCCACGGTGCCGGGTCCCGTCATGTCGGCAGCCGCAACCAACCGTCCACGCGGACCGCACCGACCCGACCTCCGCCGCCGGGACACCCCTGACTTCCCCCATTCCCCTCCCTTAACCCCAGACTTCCGGACGTCCAACTGTCATTTCCGTGTCCAACTGCCGGAATTGGTCGGTTGGACGCCGTTGGCCATTGCTTGTCCGGTGAGTTGGCGCCAACTACCATCGCTCGGAGCAGAAGGCGAAAGAGTACGTATTCTCGGCTCGGTTCCGCTTCCTGGGAGGGGCGAAATGGCGAACCCATTCGACAATGAAGACGGGTCCTTTTACGCGCTCATCAACGACGAAGGCCAGTACTCGCTCTGGCCGACCTTCGCGGACGTCCCCGCGGGCTGGGAGATCGCCTTCGGCGAGGACACCCGGCAGGCCTGCCTCGACCACATCGAGGAGAAGTGGACGGACATGCGTCCGAAGAGCCTGATCGAGGAGATGCAGCAGTACGAGCGCGCCCAGTAGGGCCCTCTCTGCACTGCGTCTTCCCACGGTGACGGGCCCGGAGCGCGATGAGCCTCCGAGGACGTGCCGCGTCGGCCACCGCACGGGAGTCCCCGGGCCCCGGACCGGACCGCGCACCGCGCGTCGTCCGCCCGCCCCGGTACAGGCACAGAAACGGTTCCCCCATCGGACCCGACTCCGCACAGGGGAAAAGCGAACCGTACTGAATTCCCGGCCGGCCTCGAAAAGCGTCGGGCTTTCCGATCAATCGACGGACAAGGAGGTTCCGGAGCCATGATGGCAGGCGCGGGGCCGCAGATGATGGTTCGCGGATTCGGCTCGGATTCCGGGCTGACCCGCCAGAAGATAAAACCCGGCACCGTGCCGCGGATCTTCCCCTACCTCAGACCGTACCGGCGGATAGTCACCTTCCTGCTGTTCATCACGGTCCTTGAGGCCGGGATCACGGTGGCCAGTCCGCTGCTCTTCAAGTACCTCATCGACGACGGCATCCTCCCCCGGAACCAGGCGGTCGTCGTCACCGTCGCCCTGGTCGTCCTGGGGCTGGCGCTCCTGGAGGCGGTGGCGGCCTACCTCCAGAGCCTGCTGTCCGCCCGGGTCAGCGAAGGGCTCATCTACGACCTGCGGACGGAAGTGTTCCAGCACGTCCAGAAGCAGCCCCTCGCCTTCTTCACCCGGGCGCAGACCGGCGCACTCGTCAGCCGCCTCAACACCGACGTGGTCGCCGCCCAACAGGCCCTCACCACCCTGCTGTCCACGGTCGTGTCCGGTGTGCTGGCGCTGTTCCTCGTCCTCGGCACCATGTTCTACCTCTCCTGGGCCATCACCCTGATCGCCCTGGCGGTCCTCCCCGTGTTCGTCCTCCCCGGCAAGATCATCGGCCGGCGGATGCAGCGACTCATGCGGGAGTCCATGGAGCAGAACGCCGAAATGGGCTCGCTCATGCACGAGCGGTTCAACGTGGCCGGCGCCCTGCTCACCAAGCTGTACGGCCGCCCCGCCCACGAGACCTCCCTGTTCAGCAAGCGGGCCGGCCGGGTCCGCGACATCGGCGTGACGACCTTCGTCTACAGCCAGATGCTGCTCCTCTCGGTCACCCTGCTCGCCACCTTCGCCACCGCGCTCGTCTACGGCATCGGCGGCATCCTCGCCATCCGCGGGACCTTCGAGATCGGCACCCTGGTCGCCCTCGCGGCCCTCCTCACCCGACTGTTCGGGCCGATCAACCAGCTCTCCAGCCTCCAGGCCAACGTGATGACGGCCCTCGTCAGCTTCGACCGGCTCTTCGAACTCCTCGACCTCAAGCCGCTCATCGAGGAGCGCCCGGACGCCCACGCCCTGCACACCAAGGAGCCCGGCGCCCCGCAGATCACGTTCGAGGACGTCAGCTTCCGCTACCCGGTCGCCGCGGACGTCTCCCTCGCCTCCCTGGAGTCCATCGCCCTGCCCGCCCAGGTCCGCAAGGACAATCCGCTCACCCTCAAGAACCTCAGCTTCACCGCGCCCGCCGGGAAGCTCACCGCCCTGGTCGGCCCCTCCGGCGCCGGCAAGACCACCCTCACGCACCTGATCCCGCGCCTGTACGACCCGGGCACCGGAACCGTGCGCATCGGGGACACCGACGTCCGCGACCTCACCATGGAATCCCTGCGGGACACCATCGGCATGGTCACCCAGGACGCCCACCTCTTCCACGACACGCTGCGGGCCAACCTCCTCTACGCCCGGCCCGAAGCCACCGAGGACGACCTGACCGAGGCGTGCCGGTCCGCGCAGATCCTGGACCTCGTCAACTCCCTCGCCGACGGCCTGGACACCATCGTCGGTGAACGCGGCTACCGGCTGTCCGGCGGCGAGAAGCAGCGCATCGCCCTCGCCCGCCTGTTCCTCAAGGCGCCCTCCGTCGTCGTCCTCGACGAGGCCACCGCCCACCTCGACTCGGAGTCCGAGGCCGCCGTCCAACGGGCCCTCAGCACCGCCCTCGAAGGCCGCACCTCCGTGGTCATCGCCCACCGGCTGTCCACGGTCCGCGAAGCCGACCAGATCCTCGTCATCGACGACGGCCAGGTCCGCGAACAGGGCCGGCACGAGGAACTCCTGCTCCAGGGCGGACTGTACGCGGAGCTCTACCGCACCCAGTTCGCCACCGGACCCTCCCGGGCCGACATCCCCGAACCCGAACCCGAGGCGGAGTCCGTACCGCAGTTCGCCGGCGGCCCCCAGTTCTTCGGGCCCATGGCACCCGGCGGCGGCGACGGCGGCCCCGGCGCCCTCCCGCCGCCCCCCGGCGGCCCCTTCGACGGCGGCCCGCCCCCGCTCCAGGTCCTCGGCGGCGGCGGAGGCGCACCCCCGCCGCCCCCGCCCGGCGCGGACGGGGCAGGGAGGTAACCATGCCCGACGACGCCCCGGCCGCGCTGCGCGCGCTGGCCGAAGCGGGCCGTCTGGCAGCCGAGTTCCCGGAGGCGGGCCGCCTGGTGGCCCGCCTCCGGGGCCCGGAGCTGCCCAGCATCGGACGGCTCCTCGCCCGGCTCGACCCCGAGGAGGTCACCCGGGCCCACCCCGACGTGCCGCAGGTCAGCATCGGCGTCACCGGACACGGCACCCTGGGCGCCCTGCCCCCGGCCCTGCACGCCCAACTCGCCCGGCACGGACTGCTCGCCCGGGTGACGCTCGCCGACTTCGACCACTACGTCCTCGACCTGCTCGACCCGGACAGCCCGCTCAACCGGGCCCGCCCCGACCTCACCCTCTGCGTCCTCGACCCGATGATCGTGTTCGACGAGGTCCCCGTGCCCTGGCGGCCCCAGGACGTGGCCCGGGTCGCCGCCGAGAAGGTCGAGCTGCTGCACAAGCTCGCCACCCGGTTCGCCGAAACCCCCGGCACCCTCGTCCTCAACACCCTCCCCCTGCCCCGCGCCCACAGCGCCCAACTGGTCGACCACCGCTCCCGCGCCCAGCTCGGCGCCCTGTGGCGGGACGCCAACAGCCGACTCCTCGCCCTCGCCGAGGACAACCCCTCGGTCGTCGTCATCGACCTGGACCCCCTCATCGCCGAGGGCGTGCCCGCCGTCGACGAACGCCTCAGCACCTACGCCAAGGCCCACCTCACCGAGGAACTCCTCGCCGCCTACGCCGTCGAGGTCGGCCACCTCGCCCGGCAACTCGCCGGACGCGTCAAGAAGTGCCTGGTACTCGACCTCGACAACACCCTGTGGGGCGGCGTCCTCGGCGACGACGGCCCCGAGGGCATCGAGATCGGCGACGGCTACCGCGGCGAAGCGTTCCACGCCTTCCAACAGGTCGTCCGACAACTCGGCTCCCAGGGCGTCCTGATCGCCGCCGTCAGCAAGAACGAACCCGACGCCGTCGCCCGGACCCTGCGCGAACACCCCCGCATGGCCCTGCGCGAGGACGACTTCGTCCACGTCATCGCCAACTGGCGGCCCAAACACGACAACCTGCGCGCACTCGCCGACACCCTCAACCTGTCCACCGACGCCTTCGTGTTCGCCGACGACAGCACCTTCGAACGCGAACTCGTCCGCCGGGAACTCCCCGGGGTCACCGTCATCGACATCGACGGCGAACCCGCCCGCCACCGCAGCGCCGTCCTGCGCGACGGCTGGTTCGACGTCCGGGACGTCACCGCCGACGACCGGGTCCGCGCCGCGCGCTACCGCGAAGAAACCGCCCGCAAGGGCTTCCTCGACGGGTTCGACTCCACCGACGACTACCTCCGGGAACTCGGCACCCGCGTCCGCATCGCCCCCGCCACCCCCGACCAAACCCCCCGCATATCCCAACTCACCCTCCGTACGAACCAGTTCAACCTCACCGCCGAACGCCTCCAACCCGCCGACGTACGGGCCAGGACCGAAGACCCCGCCACCCTCACCCTCACCGTCCACGCCCACGACCGGTTCGGCGACCACGGCCTCGTCGGCGCCCTCCTCACCCACCGCGACGGCGACACCCTCCACCTCGACAACTTCCTCCTCAGCTGCCGGGTCTTCTCCCGCGGCATCGAAGAGGCCTGCCTCTCCCACGTCCTGCACCTGGCCCGCGACACCGGCGCCACCTCCGTACGGGCCCGCTACCGCCCCACCGGGCGCAACCACCGGGTCGCCGACCTCTACCCCCGCTACGGATTCACCCGCACCCCGCCCGGCGAGGACGACGACGACACCCTGACCTTCGACCACCCGCTCACCGCGATACCCCCCGTCCCCCCGCACCTCCACCTCGACGCCCCGAGGAGGGACGAGCCATGAACGACCTCGACGAGTTCCTCACCCTCCTGAACGACGAACTCGGCCTGCGGATCGCCCCCGAGGACACCGACCGCGCACTGACCGAGCTCCCCGGCTGGGACTCCCTGTACCTGCTGCGCCTCGTCACCGCGTTGGAGGGCAGGACCGGCCGCAGCATCAGTGTCATCGACGTCTTCGAGGCGCCCGACCTGCGCCACATCTACGACCTCACGACGGCCTGACGACGCCCCGTCCGTGACCCGGCGGCCCGTCCGCCGCGCGCCCCGCCCGCGGTCGCCCGCGCCTCGCACGCGGCCCGCGGCGCGCGCCGTCGTCGCCCCGACCCGTCGCACCGCACCGAACTCCGAGTGAGGGACTCGCATGTCTCAGGACGACCGCCGGCTGCCCCTGTCCGCCGCCCAGTACGACATCTGGCTCGCCCAACGCATCGGGGACCCCAGCCCCGTCTACAACTCGGGCGAGTACGTGGAGATCGACGGGCCGGTGGACGCGCCGCAGTTCGAGGCGGCGGTGCGGCAGGCGGTCGCGGAGTCCGAAGGGCTGGGCGTCCGCATCGTGGAGGACGCCGAGGGCCCCCACCAGGTCCCCGCCGCCACCGACTGGACGTTCACCGTCCGTGACCTGTCCGGCTCCCCGGACCCCGAGGCCGAGGCGCACGCCTGGATGCGGGAGGAACTGGCCCGCCCGGCCGACCCGACCGCCAGCCCCCTGTTCGCCCAGGCCCTGTTCCGGCTCTCCGACACCCGTTCCCTCTGGTACCAGCGGTACAACCACGTCGTCATGGACGCCTACGGCTGGTCCCTCTTCGGACGCCGGGTCGCCGAGGTCTACACCGCCCGGGTCACCGGAGCCCCGTGCGCACCGCCCCGGTTCGGCACGCTCGGTGACGTCCTCGCCGAGGAGGCGCGGTACGGGGGCTCCACCGACCGGGACCGCGACCGCGCCCACTGGACGACCCGGTTCGCCGACCGGCCCACCCCGGTCAGCCTCCCCCTGGGGGGCGCCGCGGCGGCCGGCGCCCGACGGGAGACCGCCCACCTCGACGCCGATGCCGCGGACCGACTGCGGAGCCTGGCCCGCCGGGCCGGCGTCAACTGGTCGAACGTCGTCATCGCCGCCGCGGCGGCCTACTTCGCCCGCGTCACCGGCAGCACCGACGTCGTCTTCGGCGTCGTCGTCACGGGCCGGGTCACCCCGCTGTCCGGACGCACCCCGGCGACCACGGCCAACATCCTCCCGATCCGCCTGGCCGTGGACCCCGGCGACGACCTGCTGACCCTCGCCCACCGGGTCCGGGACGAACTGCGCCGCATCCTCGTCCACCAACGCTTCCGCGGCGAGGAACTGCGCCGCGAACTGGAGTGGCCGGCAGCCGGCAAGGGACACTTCGGACCGCTCGTCAACGTCGTCACCTTCGACCACCAACTGGACTTCGCGGGCGCCCCCGGCCGGCCGCACGACGTGTCGATCCCGCCGGGCGAGGACCTGGTGATCACCGTCCGCGCCGAGGCGACGGACGGACGGATCAGGGTCGACTTCGACGGCGCCGACTCCGCCCCCGGCCTCGACGACCTCACCGCCCACCAACGCGCCTTCCTCACCCACCTCGCGGCGAG
>NZ_JBHXEN010000086.1:0-24610 GCF_042724695.1 Streptomyces sp. NPDC127068
CGCCGATCTGGGTGTCGGGGGTGGCGCCGGTGGTCTGGAGACCGGGGATGCCGTTGGTCTCCTCCCACAGCTGGAACACCGCACCCGCCAGGGGGGCCTGGGTGGTGGCGTCCCGCTTGACGACGCTGACCGCGCCCGTGACGGGAGCCGTCGCGTCGTTGTTCGCCGTGACGGTCACTCCGGTCTCGGCGTTCTCGTCCGTCAGCGCGAGCGGCCCGAAGACCGGGTTGGACGGCAGTTCGTAGCCGGGGGGCGCCTGGGTCTCGCGCCAGTAGTACGTACCGGTCTCGACGGTGCGGGTGCACTCGCCGTCGGCGCCCGTGGTGCAGTCGGCACCGACCTGGGTGTCCGGGTCGCCACCGGTGGTCTGGAGACCGGGAACCCCGTTGGTCTCCTGCCACAGCTGGAACACCGCTCCGGCCAGGTTGGCGCCGGTGCTGGCGTCCTTCTTCACGACGGTGACCTCACCGGTGACCGGGGCCGTCGCGGTGTTGTTCGCGGTGACGGTGACCCCCGTCGGCGCGTTCTCGTCGGTGAGGACCAACGGACCGAACACCGGGTTGCCCGGCAGGTCGTACCCGGGCGGTGCCTGGGTCTCCCGCCAGTAGTAGGTGCCCGCTTCGACGGTACGACTGCACGTGCCGTTCGCCGGCGTGGTGCAGGTGCCGCCGATCTGGGTGTCCGGGTCGGCGCCGGTGGTCTGGAGACCGGGAACGCCGTTGGTCTCCTCCCACAGCTGGAACACCGCGCCCGCCAGCGGAGCCTGGGTCACGGAGTCCTGCTTGAGGACGCTGACCGCACCCGTGACCGGGGTCCGGGTGTCGGGCGCCACGATGCTCACGCCGTCCGGCAGGTCGTCCACGCCCAGCGTGAGCGGCCCGAACACCGGATTCGCCGGCAGGTCGTACCCCGGCGGCGCCGCGGTCTCCCGCCAGTAGTACGTGCCGAGCTCGACGGTGCGGGTGCACTCGCCGTTCGCGTCGGTCGTGCAGGTCGCACCGACCTGGCTGTCGGGGTCGGCCCCGGTGGTCTGGAGACCGGCCTGCCCGTTGGTCTCCTGCCACAACTCGAACTGCGCGCCGGCCAACGGGGCCTGCGTCTCGGCGTCCTGCTTGACGACCTGCACCGGGCCCTCGGCGGGCACCACGGAGCAGTCCGGGAGGTTGGTCGCGTTGAACGGGTAGGCGTGGAACTCCTGCCCGCCGCCCCCGGTCGCGGAGCTGGTGTGGGTGATGGAACCGGTGCTGAAGAAACGGCCGTTGGTCCCCGGCAGGGTGACCGTCGTCTCCGACGCCTGGTTGCCGATCAGGACGCTGCCCTGGAACTGCCCGGTACCGGCCAGGCTCACCGTCGCGGCGTCCGGGAAGTTCCACAGCAACCGGGAGCGCAACTGGTTCAGCGGGTCGTCGTCGAACGGGCTGCCGCTGTAGGTGCTGAGGGTGCGGTTCGCCCCGAGCACGTTGACCAGCACGGTCGCGTTCGCGGGGATGTTCTGGAAGACCAGGCCCTGCTGCCCTCCGGTCCCCGTCGTCAGGTCGAAGTTGACGTTGAAGATCTGGAGCGCCGAGGTGTTGTCCCCGGTGAAGACGGTCTGACCGCCCTGGTTCACCGCCGTGCCGGTCGCCGGCCGGGTGCCCTGCTCGTCGCGCGCGTAACACTGGCTCGCCGTGGTGAGCTGGTCGCGCAGCGCGGTGTAGGGGGCGGCGGCGTTCGGGTCCTGGACGACCGTCCCGGTGATGGTGCCGGTGGCCGTACCGGCGTGGCGGACCACTCCACCGTCGGCCAGGAGCGATTCGCCGGCCGCCACGCTGACGTCGCCGCCCGTGGTCAGGAAGTCCGCTCCGTCGGGCGGCGGCACCCGGGACCCCACACCGACGATGCCGATGTTGTAGATCGAGCTGAAGCCCGTGGCCTTGTCCTGGCTGAAGTCGCCGAGGACCACCACACGGCCCTCGGCCTCGGCGGCCCGCTCACGGACGCGGAAGTCGCCGCCCGCGAAGATGTTGATGCCGTTGTCGCGGCCCATGATCGGGCCGTTGCTGATCGGCGGGAACGGGTCGGGGCAGTCGCCCGGCACACAGGGGCCGAGGCCCCCGGGCAGGGGCGCCGCGACCGCGGGGGTGGCGGCCGTACCGAAGGCGATCAACGGGGCGGAAGCGGCGGCCACGGCATAGGCGGTGGCCAGGGTCCAGGCGCGTCTGCGCCGTTTGGACCGGGCGGTGCCGGGGCGCGGCGGCTCCTGCGAGCCGCGCCCCGGTGACCGGGGAAGGAGTGGTCTCATACACGCCGTTGTCGCACGCGCGCGTAGGCCCCCGACCGCGGCGACACCCCCACCGGGCCGATTGCCGTACGGCGAATCACCCGGTCGCGCGGGTCAGTGCTGGCCGTAGCCGTCCAGGAAGGTCCCGATCCGGGTGACGGCCTCGGTGAGCTGGGCGACCGTGGGCAGGGTGACCACCCGGAAGTGATCGGGTTCCGGCCAGTTGAAGCCGGTGCCCTGGACCACCATGATCTTCTCCGCGCGCAGCAGGTCGAGGACCATCTGCCGGTCGTCCTTGATCTTGTAGACCTTGGGGTCCAGCCGGGGGAACAGGTACAGCGCCCCCCGTGGTTTCACGCAGGTCACCCCGGGAATCCGGGT
Source organism: Streptomyces sp. NPDC127068 (assembly GCF_042724695.1). Taxonomy (NCBI): domain Bacteria; kingdom Bacillati; phylum Actinomycetota; class Actinomycetes; order Kitasatosporales; family Streptomycetaceae; genus Streptomyces; species Streptomyces sp. NPDC127068. The sequence continues at coordinate 2,642 of NZ_JBHXEN010000086.1, forward strand.
CAGCAGTTCGTACGCGGTGTCCCGCTGCTCCTTGAGCCGCCCGCCGGGCAGCACCAGGTCGTCGATGGTCTGTCGGCCGCTGAGGGCGGCGGCCACCCCGTGCTGACCCGGCATGTTGGCGCACAGCCGCATGTTCGCGAGGATCGTCAGCCCCTCGATGTACGACTCGGCGTGCGCGCGGGGCCCGGAGATTGCCATCCAGCCCACCCGGTACCCGGCGACCCGGTACGCCTTCGACATGCCGTTGAAGGTGAGGGTCAGCAGATCGGGGGCGACGGCGGCGGTCGGGGTGTGCGTGGCGCCGTCGTAGAGGATCTTGTCGTAGATCTCGTCCGAGCAGACCAGCAGGTTGTGGCGGCGGGCGATGTCGGTGAGCCCGCGCAGCACCTCCTCGTCGTAGACGGCGCCGGTCGGGTTGTTCGGGTTGATGATGACGATCGCCTTGGTGCGGTCGCTCACCTTCCGCTCGATGTCCGCGAGGTCCGGCATCCAGTCCGACTGCTCGTCGCAGCGGTAGTGCACCGCGGTGCCGCCGGACAGGGACACGGCGGCCGTCCACAGCGGGTAGTCCGGCGCCGGCACGAGGACCTCGTCGCCGTCGTCGAGGAGGCCCTGCATCGCCATCACGATCAGCTCGGACACGCCGTTGCCGACGAAGACGTGCTCGACGTCGGTCTCTATGCCGAGGGTCTGGTTGTGCATGACGACCGCGCGGCGCGCGGCGAGCAGGCCCTTGGCGTCCCCGTACCCGTGGGCGTCGCCGACGTTGCGGAGGATGTCCTCCAGGATCTCCGGGGGACAGTCGAAGCCGAAGGCCGCCGGGTTGCCGGTGTTCAGCTTGAGGATGCGGTGGCCCGCCGCCTCCAGCCGCATGGCCTCTTCGAGGACCGGTCCCCGGATCTCGTAACAGACGTTGGCCAGCTTGGTCGACTGAATCACCTGCATGCGGGTCACCCTACGGCGCGGGCGTGCGGGCGGCGCTGTGTTTTACGGCACGTGGAGGGGCGGACGGTGCGTCGGCGCCGGTGATCCGGGTGCGGGGCCGGGCCCCGGCGGGCGGGCGCGAGCGGCGCTGTGGACGGGCCCCGGCGAGCCGGGCAGGCTACGGGCCACGCCCGGGGCGGTGCGCTTCGGCCGGTTTCGCACCGGACTGCTCCGCTCCACGGACTCCATGAGAGGTGCCATGAACTTACGATCTCCCTCCCCTTCCTCCGACGCCCCGCCGACCGGTCTGGTGCCGCCCTGTCCGCTGGCCGACCTGTGGGCCGTCCGACACGGGCAGAGCACGGCCAACCTCGCCTTCGCCGCGGCGGAGGCGACCGGGTCCACCGTCCCGGTGCCGGGCCGCGACCGGGACGTCCCGCTGTCGGACCTCGGCACCGCGCAGGCGGCGGCGCTGGGCGACTGGCTGGCCGGGCGGGCCCCCGGGGCCGGTCCTGACCTGGTGGTCTGCTCGCCGTTCGCCCGGGCGATGGGGACCTGGGAGGCCATGGCGGACCGCGCCGCCGCACTCGGCACCCCGAGGCCGGACGTCCTGGTCGACGAGCGACTGCGGGACCGGGAGATGGGCGTCTTCGAACTGCACCCCCCGGCCGCGCTGCGCGCCCGGTCCCCGCAGGAGGCGCAGCGCCGGGAGCTGCTGGGCGCTTGGTGCTACCGGCCGCCCGGCGGGGAGGCGTTCACCGACGTCGCCGTGCGGGTCGGACAGTTCCTCGCCGACCTGGGCCGGGCCGCGCCCGGGCGACGGGTGCTGGTCGTCGCGCACGACGGCGTGGTCATCGCCCTGCGCTACGTGCTCGCGGGCATCGGGGCCGCCGCACCGGAACAGCTGCCGCCGGTCCCCAACGCCTCCCTGTCCCACTGGAGCGGCGACGGCGACCGGCTCCGTCTGTCCTCCTGGGGCGACACCGCCCACCTGACCCCGCTGGACGCCGTGGACGGCATGACCCGCGCATGAGCGAGGACGCCCCGGACGACAACGAGGACATGGCGCGGGCCCACGCCCTGGCCGAGACGGCGCGTTGCTGCCGACGCTCGGCAAACCGACCGCGCCCGGCCCGGCCGCCGCCACCGTGCCGCGCCCGGCGGACGGCCCGGAACGACACCGCGGCAGATAGGGGGTTCCGCGGGGGCCTCGTCCCGGGCCGGGCCCTCGCGGGCAGCCGCTTCAGCCGCTGATCACCAGGTCGTCCAGAAGCAGTCGGCCCTGTTGTCGTCCGTGGAGTCGACCTCCCGGTCGTTGGTGTGGGCCTGCTCGTTCCACAGGATGATCGGGTTGTTGATGTTCTTGCAACTCAGGTCGTCCCCGGCAACGGCACGATTGGCAACCGTGATGATCTTGCCGCCCTTATTCGACCAGGACGACGTCCTGTTCTCGAAGTCGTACTTCGAGAAGTACACCGGATCGTTCACGGATTTCGCTTCGTTCCACATCAGGCGCCGGCCGCCGTAGTCCTTGTGCTGGTAGAAGCAGTACCAGTCATTTCCAATGATCTCGGTGGGGCAGTTGGGTTCCCTGGTGACGTCCCGCGAGGGCTCGGGGTCGATGGCAGGCGGTTCGCCCAGGGCGGACACCGGTACTCCCGCGGCCTTGGCCTGTATCTTGCGCGCGGCGGCACTGTCCGCCGGGGCATTCCGCTCGCCGGGCAGCGGGAACGACAAGATGGCCTCGCCGTCGCCCCAGGAGATCTCGTTGCGGCTGATCTGCACGCCGCCCTGGGTCTTGGCCAGCACCTCGTTGATCTCCTGCTGGAGCGAGTCGACCGGGGTGGCGGCCTGGGACTGACCGCTCAGCCCGAAGGTGAGCAGGGTGGTGACGGCAAGCCCGGCCAGAGTCGCATTCCTGCGAATCATTGGCATCCTCTCGTTATGTGGTTGGCTCCGCTGTGGAGATCGGCGCTCCGATGTGCATGCGGGAATCCTGCATTTCGGAGAGTGGAGGTTGGGGTGCGTCCGGGCCCGGAACCGGCCGTTTGGCGGTCTATCGGAGCCCCTTGTTCTGGGGGGAGATGGGTAACTTGAATACAGCCGATCGGCTGCCGCCCATGCCCCCTTCTCTTGAAGTGCTTACGAGATTCTCATCCCTTTGTGTTGCCTATGGGATTCGAACACGAACGGCGGGGGTGCGGCTATATGGCGAGGCTTTCTTGTCGTAAAGGCGCCGGAACTTCCTCATGCGGGTCCCGCGTGAACGCGCGTGACGCGAACCCCTCCCGAATCGCACACCAGTGCGAAGAGTGTTCTAGGGTGGGTGCATGTCCCACGCGCTGCAGGGTTCACTCTTCGACCAGGCCGACCCGGGCCCCGACGCGGGCGCGGTGCGGCCCGGGGGCCTCGACGCGGTGCGGCGCACGGTGCTGGGCGACGGGGCCTGGGTGGACGTGCTGCGCGGGTGGGTGTCCGGGGCCGACGAACTGTTCGCGCGACTCGCGACCGACGTGCCCTGGCGCGCCGAGCGGCGGGAGATGTACGAGCGGACGGTCGACGTGCCCCGCTTGCTCTGCCACTACGGCCGGGGCCGCCCGCTGCCGCACCCCGCGCTGGACGCCGCCCGGGCGGCGCTGAACGAGCGCTACGGTCCCGAACTCGGCGAGCCCTTCGTCACCGCCGGCCTCTGTTACTACCGCGACGGCCGCGACAGCGTCGCCTGGCACGGGGACCGCATCGGGCGCGGGGCCCACGAGGACACCATGGTCGCCATCGTGTCCGTCGGCGCGCCCCGCGACCTGCTGCTGCGTCCCCGGGGCGGTGGCCCCACGGCCGCCCGGTACGCCCTCGGCCACGGGGACCTGATCGTCATGGGCGGCTCCTGTCAGCGGACATGGGAACACGCCGTGCCGAAGAGCGCACGGGCCGCCGGCCCCCGGATCAGCATCCAGTTCCGGCCCCGAGGGGTGCTCTGACCGGGCCGGACGGGGCCGGCCCGGGGGATCAGCCGACCGTCGAGGTCTCGCTGCCGAGGATCGCCGCGTGCTCCAGCACGTCCTCCGCCGGGTCGTCGATCTGTCCGATGGAGATCAGCGTGATCCGGTGGCCGTTGTGCGAGTCGGTGTGCGTCTCGTCCGCCACCGCCGTCCCCGCGGACGTCACCGTCGCCATCGACGCCAGTGCCGCCGCCCCCCACGCGGTCCACGTCATCCTGGCCCTGGTGCGGGCCCCGCCGCGGGGCGTGCGGGTGTTCCTGGCTTCGCTCATGCGTCCATCGCCTGCTTTCGCTGTACGCCGGTGCAATCCGTTGGTCGTGCCGTGCACCCGGCGTATCCGGCACCCGGGGCCCGGGGACACGCGCAGCGGAAACGGTCGAGTGATATGCCCGGATGGTCCACCCGTCCGGGTGATGTCTCGCACGGGTGGCCGACCGTCGGCCGGTGCCGTCAGCGCGTGGTTGCCGCACCGGTCTGGGGGGACCTGTCCCGGAGCGTGAACGCACCTTCGGTGACCGGCATGTCGGCGGCGGGAGCCATGCAACGGGTCAGCAGCGGCGCACCCTTGGCCGTCGCGCCGGACAGTCCCACCCGGGCCACTCCCTGTTCGGGGACGTGGAAGCTCAACCCCATGCGGGTCCGCGGGGCCAGCGCGGTCCGCCACGGGTGACCCGGGCTGGTGCGGACCAGGCGGCCGGTGACCGTGGCGGTGGGGCCGCCGGTGGTGAGGCAGTCGACCGCGAAGTCGCCCCAGTAGTCCCGGCCTTCGATGATGTGGGAGATGCGGAAGGTGCCCGAGGGGCGGGTGGGGATGCTCCCCGCGCGGTAGGTGGAGCGGGCGTCGACGGTGACCCGCACCACCTCGTTCGTGACCTCGTAGCCCAGCCTCGCCTGCCCTGTCAGCACGGACACGGACGCGGACGCGGAAGGGGGAGTCGCGGCCGGGGGGTTGGGGGCAGCGGCGGCGGGGGTGGCGATCGCGGTGACGAGGGCGAGCAGGGCGGTGGCGCGCAGGGTCCGCTTCAGCACGGGAGGGCTCCGGTTCGGGTCGGTGGCGGTGATGACGGTTCCGATCCTCGCCAACGCCCCGGCACCCGGGCGTCCACCGCCGGTCGCGACCACCTCCACCGCGCGGGGGAGACGCCTTCCCCGAGGTCGTCCCCGGGGCGGACCCGAGGGCCCGGGCCCGGGGCGGGCGGTGGAGCAGGGGTCAGGGGAGGGCGGGCGTCAGTCCGCTGCCGGAACGTAGATCACGACGGTCTCCTCGCAGGAGTTGTCCGCGAACAGCTTCAGCGCCTCCACCTCGTCCTTGTCGGCGCTGAGCGACCAGCGGTGTTTGGTGGAGACCCACTCGCCGATGTACCGGCAGTACTTGTCGCCCTCCAGCGGCAGCCAGTTCGCCACGTCCCGGTCGGCCTTCTCCTGGACGGTCCGGTTGGTCGCCACGGTCAAGGCGGTGGGCGTTCCCCGGTCGTTGGCGTACGCCTCGCGGCGTTCCGTGGTCCAGGCGGACGCACCCGAACCCCACGCCTCCGCCAACGGGACGACGTGGTCCACGGTCAACGAGCCGAGGTCGCTGACGATCTGGTCGTCGTAGTACGAGTGCCACTTGCCGCCCAGCAGCCGGCAGCCGGGGCCGACGGCAGGGGCCTCGACGGCCTCCGCGATCAGCACCTCCCGGAAGGTGTCGCAGCCGTCGGTGAGGTCCGCGCCGGCGTTCCAGCGGGGGAACGCCTCGCTCGTGTAACCGGAGCGGTCCTCCTCGGCGGTGGGGAGCGTGGAGAGGGCGTCTTCGAGTTGCAACGTCGCCGTGACGGCGTGCGCGGGGGAGGCCGGAAGCGTCGGGGTGGACAGGAGCAGCGGGGCGAGAGCCAGCGGGAGGAGCGTGCGAGCCGTGAGGAGTTTCCCCGGTCGCACGCCCGCACGGGCCGGTTGCGTCGTCATGACCCTTGGGTAGCGGATGGCGGGACCGGGCGGGCGACCCTCCTGCCGTAACCCACCCGTACGAGCGGGAGATCTGCCGGGAACGTTCACCTGTGCCCCGGCGCGGCGTGGTGTGCGCTCGCGCGCTGCTCGGCCCGCGCGCCCCCTGAGCACTCCCGGACGCGGGTTTGTCTGCGGATGATCGATTTCACGCTAAGTGGCTTGCTGGCCACGTGAAGTGACGCCCGGCGGGCTAGGTTTCCTGTCGGGCGCCCACCCTTTCGTCGCGGCCCAGCCGCCTACTCCGCTGAGGTGAGATCGCGTGACCGAGATTCCCGTCCAGTCCTGGGGCCTGTTCGCTCGTGAGGGTCAGGAGGCCCCGCCGCCCGCCCCCGAGGCCGACGAGACCTGGGCCCTGCCGGGTGGCACCGCCCGCGTCTACTACGGCGTCCAGAACCGCGGTCTGGTCCGGCCGGTCATCCTCTCGGACGGGTTCAACTCCGGCCCCACCGACTTCGACGCCTTCTGGCACGGGCTGGAGCACGGCCAACTGCCCTTCGTCAGCCGGCTCCGCGAGCGCGGGCACGACCTCGTGCTGCTCGGCTACGACGAACGGTCGGCGTCCCTCCTCACCAACGCCCAAACGGCGATCGCCTGCATCCACGAGGCGGTCGCGCGTCGCCTCGGTGACACCCGGCTCACCGTCGGCGGCTTCAGCATGGGCGGGCTGATCACCCGCTACGCGCTGGCCAGGCTGGAGACCCAGCGGATGGACCACCAGACCGCCGCCTACTTCAGCTTCGACAGCCCGCACCGCGGCGCCTCCATCCCGATCTCGCTCCAGGCGCTCGCGCACTTCCTCAAGCCCGTCGCACCCGCGCTCAGCAAGCAGATCAACAGCCCCGCCGCCCGCCAACTCCTGTGGCGGCACATCGAGACCGTCCACGGTTCGCCGGCCGAAGACCCGTTGCGCGGGGAGTTCCTCGACGAGCTGAAGCGGGTGGGCAGTTGGCCGCGCATCCCGCGGCTGCTGGCGCTCGCCAACGGCCGGCTCGACGGTGTCGGCAACGGGGTGCCCGCCGGGGAGCCCGCACTTGAGGTCACCAAGGGCGGCCTGAAGCCGACCACCCTGCTCACCCAGACCCCCGACGGCAAGGCGGTGCTCGCCCATCTGAAGGACCTGCTCCGCGAGGAGCACGTGCGCCACCGCGGGCTGCCCGAACTCGACGGTGCGCCCGGCGGCACCCTGGACTCCTTCGGGATCGCCGCGGCCAACCTCACCAAGCCGTTGCTCGGCATGGCGGCCGTCGCCCACCATCCGGAGATCTGTTTCGTGCCGACCGGCAGTGCCCTCTCGGTGCGCGACATCAGCCAGGACTCCCTCTACGAGGACCTGTCCGGCCTGGACCCCGACGCCTTCGACGTGGACGACTACATCGCGTCCTCCGAGGCGAACACCCGTCACTCCGCGCTGACCCCGGAGCTGGGCGAGTGGCTGTTGGACCGACTCCCCAACTGACCACGGCACGAAGGCAACTGACCCCGAGCCGCGTCCCCGGGGGCGCGGCTCAGTGGTCGGCCAACTCCTGGAACAGCGCCCGCAGACTGGACTCGGCGGGCACATGGGTGGGCTCCGGCTGTTCGGTCAGCCGGGCGTCGGGCAGCAGTGCGGCCGTCGCCCGGACCGCGTCGAACGGCACCTGGTCGTCCTCGACGGCGTGCCACAGGCGGACCGGGCGCCGGACGTCCGCGAGGGTGAACCCCCACGGGCGGCTCTGGAGCCGGACCTCCCGGGCCGGGCCCCGCTGGTGGTGGTCGTCGACCTCGGCGAGGGCGGCGAGCATCGTGGGGGAGGTGGCGAAGGCCCCGGCGAAGCGCGGGGCCGCCGCGGCGAAGCTCGCGGCGACCTCCTCGGGCGGACCCTCGCGGTAGAACGTCCAGACCGGCTCGGCGGCCCGCGGGTAGTGGCCGCGCACCGCGTCGTCGCAGACGTACGGGAGTCCGCTGAGCACCCACACCCCGCGCACCCGCTCCCCGAACCCGGCCGCCAGGGCGTACGCGTACGGGGCGCCGGCCGAGATGCCGAGCACGTCGAACGCGTCGACCCCCAGCCGGTCGAGCAGCGGCTCCAACAGCGCCGCCCACTCGCCGATCCGGGTCATCTCCCGGGGCGGGGTCACCCCGTACCCGGGGCGCTCCACGGCGATGAGGCGCACGCCGGCCGGGCCGGCGAGTTGGTGCCAGAGGTGCGGGAGCACCGCCGAGCCGATCAGTCCGTGGTGCAGGACGAGGGGGCGCCCCGCGGGGTCCCCGTACTCGGCCACTCCCCAGGTCGAGCCCCCGCCATCGCTGAGCACTGATCGACGGGGCATGGGTCCTCCACGGGAACGAACGGTTGGTAAGGGTACCCTAAGTCATCTCGCATCCTGGATGGGCCGCGCTGACCCGGGCCGCCCGCGTCATGTCCGGCCGGACGGCCCGGTTCGGGGGGTGACGGTACCTCAACTCTTACTCACCGTAGGGTGCGTGGTCATCGTCCAGGCCCCCTCGACGTGCTCGAACTGGAGCAGCAAGGGCCCGCGGGGGAGCGGCATGATCGCACTCAGCCTGCCGTCCTCGCTGATCAGGGTGTCGCCCTCGGGCAGTTCGCTCGTCCCCTCGACCTCGTAGCCGCGCAGCAGGGTGTAGGCGCCGCGCCGGGCGTTCACGTCCAGGTGCAGATCGGCCGCGGGGCCGCTGTAGCGGAGCACTTCGGGCGCCTCCCCGGTCAGGGTGCCGGAGAGCTCGCGCGCGGCGGACAGCGGGAGCACCCGTAGCGTCCACGAGCCCTGTGCCTGTATCCGCATCCGCAGCGGTCGGTGCTTGGGCGACGTCGCCAGCGCGGTGAGCCGCACCCGGGAGAGGCTCGTACTGAAGACGTGGTCCTCCTCGCGGTTCCACATGCTGAGCGTCTTGCACTCGACGTAGCCGTCGCCCTCGTGGGCGAACTCCAGCAGCACCGGTCCCGCCGGCACGTTCCGCACGGTGACCACCCGCTCGCCGCGGCCCTCGGTCGCGAAGGGCGTGAAGACCGGACCGTGGAGCCAGCCCCGCACCCCGCCGGTCGTGGTGTCCACGGCGGTGCCGGGCGCGTGGTGGCGTGTCGGGGCCGGCTCCAGTACGTCCGCCGGCGCGGCGCTCGGCGGACGGACGTTCCTCAGCTCCACGGCCCAGGGGCCGTCCGCCCGGGTGAACTCGACCAGGGCGGGGCCCTCGGGCAGGGGGACGGTCTCCTCGAGCCTGCCGTTCTCGTTGATCAGGGACCGGCTCGGCGGCAGGTCCCGCCGTCCGCGCACCTCGATCAGGTCCGCGATGAGTTCGTCCTCGCCCTGGTACCGCACGGTCAGGTCGGCCGTGCCCGCCGTGTGCCACAGCACCTCGGGCCCGTTGCCCGTCAGCGGTTCCCCGAGGTGCCGGGCCTCGGCGAGCGGCAACACGCTGAGCTTCCAGCCGTGTTCCGCCTTCAGGGACAGCCGTAGCGGACCGTCGTCGGGCACTTCCGTGAGCACGCGGCCCCGGAAGCCGGGGTGCGTGGAGCTGACCAGCGCCTCGCGCTCGGCGTTGTGGCGGTCCAGCACGTGGAGGCCGGTGTACCCGTTGCCCCGGGTGCTCAGCTCCACGATGACGGGGCCCGCGGGGACGCTCGGCGGCACCGTGATGACACTGCTGTTCTGCCCCGTCACGGCGAACGGCGCGAAGACCGGCCCGAACTCCTGCGGCGACATGACCGGTGGCGCGAGGGGTGCCGGCGGCGCGGTCGGCAGCTCCCGGGCCCGGTGGGGAGCGGGGGCCGCGGCCGGCCAGAGCACGTGGTCCAGGGTGGTGGACCAGTCGCCGTCGGCCATCGACAAGGCCAGGATCACCGGTCCCCGGTGGAGGGGGACGGTGTCCACCCGCTCACCCGCCTCGTTCAGCAGCAGCTCGGGACGCGGCAGTTCCTCCGCGCCGTCCACTTGATGGGACCAGAGCACCACGTTCCGCTGCCCGCGGTGGTGGAAGGTGAGGTCAGCCGGACCCGTGGTGTGCACCAGCACCTCCGGGCCGTGGCCCTCGAGGGCCTCGTCGAGTCGGCGGGCGTGGGACAGCGGGAGGACGCGCAGCCGCCAGTCGCTGTCCGCGCCCACCCCCAGTGCCAGCGGGCAGTCTGCGGGCACCACCACGAGGAACCGCCCGCGGAAGCCGTTTCCCCGCCACTGATCCAGCAACTCTTCCGCGCTGTAGCCGTGTTCGTTGAGGGTGTGCAGCGAGACCCGCTTCCCGCTCTGCACGATCAGCTCCAGGATCGCGGGCCCCGGCGGTACGTCGGGGGCCACGGTGACCTGGGCGTGGCCCCGGTCCGTCCACACGAAGGGCGTGAACTCGGCGGCTAGCGTCGACGGCACCTCGAACGGACCGGGGAGTTCCGCCCCGGTCGACTCGGCCGCGACGGGAGGCGCGGGGAGGTCCCGGACAGCCGCCGGGTCGTCCACCGCCATGGTCCAACGACCCTCACCACGAGACAGGTCCACGAGCAGGGGTCCACCCGGCAGCTGTACGGTGCCCCGGTACCCGCCGCTGAACTCGTTGATCAGGCGCTCGTGGTCGGCCAGGCCCGTTCCGTCCACCGGGTGGACGTTGAGGATCACGTCCTCCGTGCTCTGGTGCCGGAGGGTGAGGGCGGTCGGGCCGGTGGTGTGCACCAGGACCTCGGGGCCGTGGCCCTCGCGCGCCTCGCCGAGTCGTCGGGCGTGGGACAGCGGCAGGACGCGCAGCCGCCACAGGCCCTCGGTGTCCACCCGCAGGCGCAAGGGGCCCCCGTCCGGCACGGTCGCGAGGAACCGTCCCCGGAAGGCGGGCTCGTAGCTGGAGGCGAAGACGAAATCGAGCCGGCCCTGTTCGTCGGTGAGTTCCAGGTCGACGGGTTGGTCGCCCTCGACCGCCAGTTCCAGGAGGACCGGGCCCGGCGGGACGTACGGAGGTACCGTGACGCGTTCCTTGTCGCGGCCCACCACGACGTACGGCGCGAAGTCCGCGCCGAACGTCCACTCCACCGGGTGCGCGGCGGCCGGGGCGACGCCCTCCGGGGCCGGGGCGACGCCCGGTTCGGCCACGTCGACGCCGTGGTCCCGGGCGAGCCCCGTCAGCCCGTCCGCGTAACCCTGGCCCACCGCGCGGAACTTCCAGCCGCCGGCGCGACGGTACAACTCCGCGAACACGAGCGCCGTTTCGTCCGCCGCGTCGGTCACCTCGTAGCGGACGACCGAGGTGCCGTCCGGCGCGAACGCCTCCACGGACGGTTCCGTGACGTCCCGGAGGGTGCCGACCTCCGTCGAGCCGACGAGCAGCACGCGGGTGATGTCCGGCTCCACGGTCGGGAGGTCCACCTCCAGCCACTCGGTGCCGTCGTCGTCGCCGGTCAGCCGGACCGCTCCCGAAGGGTGCTCCGGCTGACCGTGGAACACGATGTCGCCGTCCTCCCGGACGGTTCCCCCGTCGTCCAGCAGCAGCGCCGTCGCGTCCAGTCCGTGCCGTACGGCTATCCGCAACGGCGCGGACGGCACGAACGTGTTCCCACCCTTGACCAAACCCCCCACGGGTTCACCTGTCCCTCTACGCGCACTTCGATACGAACGCCTCCCAGGATGCCGCCTCCACCCGGAACACGGGGCTGCCGTCGCCGAGTTTGGAGTCACGTACGTAGACCGTGTGCAGGTTGGCCGCCACTTCCACGCAGGTCTCCGAGCCCGACCCGTCGCTGTACGTCGACTTGAACCAGGCAAGCTGCTCGTTCATAGCTCCTCCGCGATCTCCTGGATGAACTGCACGGACTCAAGCAAGTCCAGTGCCTGACACCGGAGCATGCCATACCGCATTTCCATGGGCGCGATCCGCTCGTGATCTGTGGTCATCAAGGTGATCCCCGAAGACTCGGTGTAGCCGTACCTCTCGCCCGAGACGTCGAAGATGACGAACTGACCGCCAATCGCTTCCTCTTTGGCTCGATTGAAGGGCAACACCTGGAGGCTGACGTTACGGAGTTGAGCAACACTTTGCAGATGGCGCAATTGCTCCCGCATGACTTCTTTGCTGCCGACGTGTGCCCGCAAGGCGGCTTCAAAGATCACGTAGTTGAACCAGGTCAACGGGCGGGACTCGCGGAGAATCATCTGTCGGGCCAGCCGAATGCTGGTCCGTTCTTCGACTACCTCGTCGTCAACAAGGGGAATCCTGCTGGAGAAGAGTGCTCGGCAGTAAGATTCTGTCTGTAGCAAGCCAGGGATGTGAAGGGTCTCGTACGAGTTGATCACCGTGGCCTTCGCTTCTGCTTCCATGAACTCTGATGTGTACTGCCTGGTCGGCTCAGGGATCAGGAACTTCTGGGCGGCCACCAGCAATCCCTTGGCATTGCACAAGTGATCCGCGGTCGTGAGGAGCTGGACCGTAGGCTTTCGGCGGCCGTTCTCCATGGCTTTCACGTAGTCGATGTGGTAGTTCGCCTCGTCGCTCAACTTCTCCCGGGTGACTGATGAGACCTGGCGCCACAGCTTGATCTGGTCGCCACAGTAGCTCCACGAAACGGGTGGCGTCGAAGCATGGGTCATCGCTCTTCCCTTCAAGAGGACAGGGTGGGGTCGTCGCGCGCTGTACCCGCGCGGTCACTTCCGGACGGTAGTACGACTCGGCCACGCTGATCCCCATGGATCGTGCAAATCCCCCTCACCCCAGCACTTTTGAGTGGCGCTTCCCGCGAAACCCCCGCACGGTGGGCCTCTCGCGTCACCTCCTCGGCAGGCAACTGCACGCGTGGAAGGTCATGGACGACGTCAGCGACACCATCGTGTTGCTGGTGAGCGAGCTGATGACCAACGCGGTGTGTTACGCCCGGGCGCCGTACGGGCGGGACCTGGTGCTGCGGGCGCAGGTCGTGGACGACACCCTGCGCGTGGAGGTGACCGACGGCAGCGTGGCGATGCCGATCACGCGCAACGCCGGGCCGGAGGAGGAATCGGGCCGCGGGCTCGCACTGGTGGAGGCGCTGTCGCACAGCTGGGGCGCCTTCCCGCGCCCCTACGGCATCGGCAAGACCGTGTGGTTCGAGATGGAGCTGTCCGGCGCCGGGCCCCGAGGTGGGGTGGACCCGGCGGCCGGGTGAGGGGGCGTCAGTCCCAGACGACCGACCAGATGGCCGTGCCCTCGGGGACCTTCGGGACCTCGCAGTAGCAGTCGGCGAGGCCGAGGAACACGTCCGCCTCGAAACCGTCGACCCACTGGGCGCAGACTTCCTCCTCGGCGTACGTGCACACGGCTATGCCCTCCGCGGCCAGGGTGCCGTCCGCGGTCTCCACCGTCTCGGGGTGCAGCTGGACCCGGGTCCAGACGACGTCCTCGCGTTGGTCGATCTCCCGCAGGCGGGCCGCGAGTTCGGCGATCGGAGGGCGGCCGTAGCCCCACTGGTTGGGACCGATGCACTCCTCGTCGGTGTTGCCCTCGAAGAACTCGTCCAACGTGAGCAGGGGCATCGGGCCGGTCCCGCCCGTGCGTCTTTTGACTTCGCTCGCGGTGATCATGGGACCGGATCGTCGCACGAGGGGCGGCCTCTTGGGGAGAGGTCGATGGTCACCCGTTTGCCGGACGGTGGGCCGGGCCCCGGACCGTGCGGCCCGCGATGACGTCGGTGCGGCGGCCGTCGCGCATCACGAACTTCCCGTCGATGAGGACGTGCGGGATGCCCGTGGGGTAGGCGCGCGGGACCTCGTACGTGGAGCCGGCGGCGACGGTGTCCGCGTCGAACAGGACGAGGTCGGCGCGGTAGCCCTCGCGGACCGTGCCCCGGTCGGCGAGGCGGAGCCGGGCGGCCGGGCGGGAGGTGAGGTGTGCGACGCACTCCTCCAGGGACAGGACGCCCAACTCGCGGACGTACTTGCCCAGGTACTCGGGGAAGGTCCCGTATGCCCGGGGGTGGGGCTTGGCGCCCTGGAGGATGCCGTCGGAGCCGCCGGTGTGGACCCGGTGGCGCATGATCGTCCGGACGTTCTCCTCGTGGCCGACGTGCTGGAGGATCGTCGCGCCGAGCCGGTCGTCGAGGAGCAGACGGCGGGCGGTGTCCCAGGGGGTTCGACCGGTCGCGGTGGCGGTCTGGAGGATCGTACGGCCGACGTAGTGCGTGTGCGCGGGATCGGTGACGCCGGAGATCTCGATGGTCTCCCACTCGACGGGCACCCCGTGGCAGCCGTCCGAGCCGATCTCCTCCAGGTGGTGGCGGATGCGTTCGGCGGTGGCGTCGTCCCGGAGCCGGTCCAGGGTGGCGTCGGGGCCGCCCTCGCTGGCCCAACTCGGCAGCACCGCGGCCAGGGTGGTGGAGCCGGGGGTGTACGGGTAGGTGTCGAGGGAGATGTCGGCGCCTTCGGCGAGCGCCTTGTCGAGGAGGTCCAGCAGGTCGCCGGCGCGGCCCTTGTTGACGCCGAAGTTCATGGTGGCGTGGGCCAGGTGCAGCGGACAGCCTGCCTCCCGGGTGAGGGTGACCATCTCCTCGTACGCCTGGAGGGCGCCCGCGCCGTAGCTGCGGTGGTGGGGGCAGTAGTAGCCGCCGTGTTCGGCGACCACCCGGCACAGTGCGGTGAGTTCGGCGTCCTGCGCGTACATGCCGGGCGTGTAGGTGAGGCCGGAGGACATGCCCACGGCGCCCTCGCGCATCGCCTTGGCGGTCTCGGCGCGCATGAGGTCCAGTTCGCCGGGGGTGGGCGCGCGGTCCTCCCAGCCGACGGCGAGCATCCGGAGACTGCCCTGCGGGATCAGGTACGCGGCGTTGACGGCGATGCCGCGGTTGCCGTCGGGGTCGGTGTGGGCGCGGTCGAGGCGGTCCAGGTACTCGCCGACCGAGCGCCAGTCGAAGTCGATGTCGGAGCCGTCGCCGTTCCAGCCGGCGATGGCCCGGCGGATCGCGGCCAGGGTGATGTCGTTGACGGGTGCGTAGGACAGCCCGTCCTGGCCGATGACCTCCAGGGTGACGCCCTGGGCGGCCTTCGAGGCGTGCGCGGGGTCGCGCAGCAGGGCCAGGTCGGTGTGGGCGTGCATGTCGATGAAGCCGGGCGCCAGGGTGAGCCCCTCGGCGTCGAGGGTCTCCCCGCTGGTGGCGGGGGGCGGGCCGGTGCGGTGGATCTCCGCGATCCGGCCCGCCACGACGCTCACATGGGCCCGGTACGCGGGGGCGCCCGTCCCGTCGGCCACACGAGCGTTCTTGATCACCAGGTCCATGCGTTTCCTCCGGGCTCGGGCTAGCGGAACGTACGGCGGGCTAAGAGTGCAAAAAGGGCTAGAAGGGCGAGAAGCGCTAGAAGTACGTGCGGATGAAGTCGGTGACCGTGCCGTCCGCCTCGACCACGGGGATCAGCTGCCACTTGTCGAAGGCGGTGCACGGGTGCGACAGGGCGAGGGACAGCCAGTCGCCGACCTCCAGGTCGGCCTCGGGCGTGGTGACGAGCCAGCCGTGCTGGTCGGACAGGGCGGTGAGCGTCACCCCGGTCGCCGGGTGCTCGACGCCGTCGCGGTGCACGGTCCGGGTGGCCGGTAGGTCCAGGTCGTAGGCGGCGTCCCGCTTGCCGGCGTTGGTGAACGCCTGCTCCGGGGACGGCCGGGACACCACCTGCGTCCACAGCCGGAACGCCGGGTGCAGGGCGCCCTCCTCGGGGACCCGGTTGAAGGGCGTGACGTGCTCGTAGTGGCCCTCGTCGTGGGAGACGTACGCACCGGAGCGCAGCAGTTTCAGCGCCGGCACGGAGAGCGCGGGGAGTTCGGCGAAGACGTCGGCGACCGCGTCGAACCAGGCGCTGCCGCCCGCGCTGACCACGATGTCGTCCAGCCCGGCGAAGCGGCCGGCCGCGTCGAAGGCGACGGCGAGCGCGTTCAGCCGGCGCAGCCAGGCCCGCACCCGCTCGGGGTCGGCGTCCGGGACCTCGCCCTCGTAGCCGGCGACGCCGACGAGGCGCAGCGTGGAGGTGGCGGCGACGGCGTCCGCGACGGCCGCGCACTCGGCCTCGGTGCGGGCGCCGGTGCGGGCGCCCTCGCCCGCGCCGAGTTCCACCACCACGTCCAGGCGGCGGGCGGAGCCGGTCAGGGCCCGGTCCATCTGCTGCACGCCGCGCACCGAGTCGACGTAACACAGGAACCGGAAGTCGGGGTCGGCCGCGAGTTCGGCGGCCAGCCAGCGCAGGGCGGCCGGGTCGACGAGTTCGTTGGCGAGGAAGATCCGCTGCACGCCGAACGCGCGGGCCACCCGGACCTGGTGGGGGAGCGCCAGGGTGACGCCCCAGGCGCCGCGCGCGATCTGCCGGGCGAAGAGCTGCGGGGCCATGGAGGTCTTGCCGTGCGGGGCGAAGGCCAGGCCGTGGCGCTCGGTGTACTGCTCCATCAGCGCGAGGTTGTGCTCCAGGCGCTCGGCGGACAGCGCCAGGACCGGGGTGGTGAAACCGCCGGTGAAGAGGTTGCGGCGCTCGGCGGCGAGGGCGCCGACGGTCAGTCCCTCGGCGTCCGGGGGCAGCCCCTTGAAGCGGTGGTCGACGCGTTCGTCGGCGAGTGCGGCCAGGGCGGCGGCGCGCTGCGGGGTCGCGGTCTGCTCGTCGTCGTTGACGGCGGCCATGGGAGCCTCCCGGGGTCGGGGCGAGGGTGCCTGGGGGTCTGCGACTTCCAGTGTGCGTTTTGCAACATGTGCAACACTCATTGCGTATGTCGCACGTAGCTGTCTAACATCCGAGCCGACGCCGGGTCAACGGAGCCCACCGGCCGATCGCCCGCCCCCCGACCGGTCCCACGGTCGGCCGACCACGAGCCGACGACCAGTGAGGAGCCCCACCGCCGTGACCGCATCCGGAGCCGCCACGCCCCGCGCCACCCCCGCCCCCGACGCCCCCCTGCGGTCGGACGGCGACCGGCGCGGCGACCGGCCGGACGCCGTCACCCTCGGGGAGTCGATGGTCACCTTCCTGCCCTCCGAGCCCGGCCCGCTGGAGGACGTCCCCTCCTTCGCCCGCGGCATCGGCGGCGCCGAGTCCAACGTGGCCTGCTCACTCGCCCGCGCCGGGCACCACGTGCGCTGGATCAGCCGGGTCGGCGAGGACGGCTTCGGCGCCCACCTCGTCCGCGCCATCGGGGAACACGGCGTCGACACCAGCGGGGTCCGCCGTGACGAACACCGGCCCACCGGGATCTACTTCCGCACCGCCGGGGAACGCGCCGTGCGCAAGGGCGAGGCACCCGGCGCGGACGGCGCCCCCCTCGCCGAGGTCGTCTACTACCGCGCCGGCTCCGCCGCCTCCGCGATGTCCCCCGCCACCATGGACGTGCCCGCGCTGCTCGCCGGCCGCGTCCTGCACCTGTCCGGGATCACCGCCGCGCTCTCCGCCGACTGCCTCGCCCTGCTGGAAGAGCTGACCGGCCCCCGCGCGGACCGCCCGCTGCTCTCCTTCGACGTCAACTACCGCGTCAACCTGTGGCGCGACCACGCCCGCGCCGGCCGGGTGCTGCTGTCCCTGGCCCGCTCCTGTGACCTGGTGTTCGTCGGCGAGGACGAGGCCGCCGTCGCCTGGGGCGTCACCGGCGGGCCCGCCGCCATCCGGGCCGCCCTCCCCGAACCCGAACTCGTCGTCGTCAAGCAGGGCGCCCACGGCGCCGTCGCCCTCGCCGCCGACGGCACCCGCACCTTCGTCCCCGCCCTCACCGTCGACGTGGT
Source organism: Streptomyces sp. NPDC127068 (assembly GCF_042724695.1). Lineage (NCBI taxonomy): Bacteria > Bacillati > Actinomycetota > Actinomycetes > Kitasatosporales > Streptomycetaceae > Streptomyces > Streptomyces sp. NPDC127068. The sequence continues at coordinate 20,231 of NZ_JBHXEN010000086.1, forward strand.
CGCCCCGGTCGGCGCCGGCGACGCCTTCGCCGCCGGGTTCCTCTCCGCCACCCTGCGCGGGCTCCCCGTCCGCGACCGGCTCCGCCACGGCCACCTGATGGCCGCCGCCGCCCTCACCGTCCCCGGCGACCTCGCCGTGCCCCCGACCCGGGAACGCGCCGACCACCTGGCCGCACTCGACGACGCCGGGTGGGGGAGACTGCGACTCGGCCCCGGCTGGACCGACGCCGACCCCAGGGCCCAGGAGGAGGTACCCACCAGATGAGCCAGACCGTCGACCGAGCGCTGTCGATCCTGCCGCTGCTCGCGGAAGGCCCCGCCGACCTCGGCAAGGTCGCCGAACGCCTCGGCGTCCACAAGTCCACCGCCCTGCGGCTGCTGCGCACCCTCCACGAACACGGACTCGTCTACCGGCAGTCCGACCAGCGCTACCGGCTCGGCGCCCGGCTCTTCGCCCTCGCCCAGGAAGCCGTCGAGAACCTCGACGTGCGCGAGATCGCCCACCCGCACCTCGTCGCCCTCAACGCGAAGATCGGCCACACCGTCCACCTGGCCGTGTACGAGGAGAACGAGGTCCTCTACATCGACAAGGTGGAGAGCCGCTACCCCGTCCGCATGTACTCGCGGATCGGCAAGCCCGTCGCGATCACCGTCGCCGCCGTCGCCAAGCTGCTCCTCGCCGACCTCCCCGAAGCCGAGCGGCGCGCCATCGCCGAACGGCTCGACTACCCCATGTACACGTCCCGTTCGACGCCGAGCGCCGCCGCGTTCCTCCGGGAACTGGCCGCCGTGCGCGAACAGGGCTGGGCCACCGACCTCGGTGGCCACGAGGAGTCCATCAACTGCATCGGCGCACCCGTCCGCGGCACCGACGGGCGACTCGTCGCCGCGATGTCGGTGTCCGCGCCGAACGTCGTCGTCACCGCCGACGAACTCCTCACCCTGCTGCCCCTGGTGCGGCGCACCGCCGACGCCATCAGCCGCGAGTACTCCGGCAACCCCCACCCCTCGGGGACGGGGGCGCCCGGTGCCGCCACCCCGGGCCCCGCCACCGGTGGACCCGGGCCGTCCCGTACCACCCCGACCGAGGAACGCCCATGACCGAGAAGACCGCCCTCACCCCCTCCACCCACACCACCCCGCCCGCGAAGTTCTCGCACGGTGTCCGCAAGGGCAACATCCTCCAGGTCGCCGGCCAGGTCGGCTTCCTGCCCGCCGTCGAGGGCCAGCCCCCGACGCCCGCCGGCCCCACCCTGCGCGAGCAGACCCTCCAGACCTTCGCCAACGTCAAGGCGATCCTGGAGGAGGGCGGCGCCAGCTGGGACGACGTGATGATGGTCCGCGTCTACCTCACGGACGTCGACCACTTCGCCGAGATGAACGAGATCTACAACGCGTACTTCGAGGAGCAGGGCCTCACCGCCCCGCCCGCCGCGCGCACCACCGTGTACGTGGGCCTGCCCAAGGGCCTCCTCATCGAGATCGACGCGCTCGCCGTCCTCGGCTGACCCCTCGATCGTCCGCGTCTCGCGTCGAGGGGCCGTCCCGGGCCTGAGTCCCCCGGGGCAGTCCGCGGCCCCTCGACGCGGCGCCCGCCGTGCGCACGGCGCGCGCCGGCCGGTCCGGGTGCCCCCTCTTGCCACGGGGGCGCCCGGACCGCCACCGCACCACGGTGCCCGCCCGTACCGGGTCCGGTACGCGTTCCGCCAGGACCACCGGGCTCCCGGGCTCCCCACGACTCACTGAGGCCCCACACCACCGCACTCGTCACGGTGCCGCGCCCCCGCAGGGCGCCGTGCCGCGATCCGTCCTGCCCGCAGCGCCGGTGAAGGTGTCCGACGGCCCCTCGTGCGAAGGGGCGAACGGCGTCGTACCCGACCGCCCGGCGCGCAACGGAAGTACGAGGCTCCCTCATGTATCCACTGGCCGCCCCCACCTCCATAGCCGGGCCCGCGCTCGCCGCGGGCAGCGCCCCCGCCGCCGACCCGCCCACCACCGGTCTGCTGGCCCTGATCCCCGGCACCGCCGGACTCCTCACGGTCGCCGCCCTCGGCATCGCCCTGCTGCTGTTCCTGATCATCAAGGTCAGACTCCAGCCGTTCGTGGCGCTGCTCACCGTCTCCATCGCGGTCGGCCTGGCCGCCGGCCTCTCCGTCACCCAACTCTTCGGCACCGTCCAGAAGTCGGACGCCGTCTCGCTCATCGAGTCCGGGATGGGCGGCACCCTCGGCCACGTCGCCATCATCATCGGCCTGGGCACCATGCTCGGCGCCATCCTGGAGGTGTCCGGCGGCGCCGAAGTCCTCGCCTCCCGGCTGCTCGGCCTCTTCGGTGAGAAGCGGGCGCCCCTCGCGATGGGCCTGACCGGCGTCATCTTCGGCATCCCGGTCTTCTTCGACGTCGGCATCTTCGTGCTCGCGCCGATCGTCTACGCGGCGGCCAAGCGGGGCGGCAAGTCGATCCTGCTGTACTGCATGCCGCTGCTCGCGGGCCTGTCGATGACCCACGCCTTCCTGCCGCCGCACCCCGGCCCGGTCGCCGCCGCGGGACTCCTCAAGGTCGACCTCGGGTGGGTCATCCTGATGGGCGTCGTCGTCGGCGTGCCGGCCGTGGTCGCCGCCTGGGGGTACGCCGCGTGGATCGGCAAGCGGCTGTTCGTGCCCGTTCCGCAGGACATGGTCGAGGCGGCCGAGGAGTCGCGGGCCGCGCTCGCCGAGGAACAGCGGGCCGCCGGTACGGTGCCCACCGAGGCGCCCGTCCCGCTCGGCACGGTGCTGTTCATCATCGGCACCCCGCTGGTGCTGATCCTGCTGGCCACCTTCTCGTCCATCGCCTTCGACCCGTCCACCGCCCGTTCGGTGATCGAGTTCTTCGGGCACCCCTTCGTCGCCCTGACGATCGCCCTGCTGATGGCGTACTGGCTGCTCGGCGTGCGCCGCGGCTGGTCCCGCAAGTCCCTGGAGACGGTCTCCACCTCGTCCCTGAAGCCGGTCGGCAACATCCTGCTGGTCGTCGGCGCCGGCGGGGTCTTCGGAGCCGTGCTCAAGGGCAGCGGGGTCGCCCAGGCCCTGTCGGACACGTTCAACGACCTCGGGCTGCCGGTGATCGTGCTGGCGTACCTGATCTCGCTGGTGCTGCGGGTCGCCCAGGGTTCGGCGACCGTGGCGATCGTCACCACCGCGGGGATCGTCTGGCCGCTGATCGAGGCCGGGGACCACTCCCAACCGTTCGTCGCCCTGGTCATCATGGCCATCTCGGCGGGCTCGATCTTCGCGTCCCACGTCAACGACGGCGGGTTCTGGATCGTCGCCAAGTACTTCGGCATCTCCGAGCGCGACACGCTGAAGTCCTGGACCGTCCTGGAGTCGGTGCTGTCCGTGGCCGGCTTCGCGGTCGCCGCGGTACTCAGCCTGTTCGTCTAGCCACCGGCACCGAAGGAACCGGCCTTTCCGGGCGTGTCCGTCACGATTGGGTACCCCGCTCATGCACGTCACAGGAATCTCGGCCATACTGCGGTGCCGTGGAGCCCATAGGCAAGAACCCCTCGCTCGTCGACGCCGCCGCCATCGACCCGGCGCACGTCCCCGGCCTCGCGACGCCCGTCGCGGTTCCCAAGCCGGGGGTGGTGGACCGTACGGAATCCGGCCCGGACCCGGACCCGGAGTCAGACCCGGAGTCAGACCCGGAGCCGGAATCCGACGCGGACTCCCGGGCGGAGGCGGACGGCGACTCCTCGGGCGAGGAGCCCGCCGCCGGCACTGAGGCGTCCGACGGGCCCGTGTTCGAGGTGTCCGACCGGCGCGGGTCGATCGTGGTGGACGAGACCGGCGTCCGGTTCACGCTGGACGACCAGGCCGCGGAGTGGACCTGGGACGAGATCGGCGCCCTGGAGATCACGACCGGCCGCTTTCCGCGACGGTTGACGCTCTACGTCCACACCCCGGACCGGCGTTGGTACCCCAACGAGATCCGGGCCTCGTCCCGCGCCGAACTCACCCGGTGGTCCGAGGAGCTGGACGCGGCGCTGGACGCCTGGTTCGACGACGCGGACGCGGATGACGCCGCCGGGGCCGAGGACCGCCCGGAGGGGGAGCCCTCGGACGCCGCTGCCGCCGCAGACACCACTGACTCCGCGGACGCCGCTGACGAGGCGGACACGGCGGACGCGGCGGACGCCAAGGAGTCCGCGAAGCCCGGCAAGCCCGGGAAGCCCGGCGCGGCCGGGAAGTCGCGCAAGGGCGACTGACGACGCACGACTGACACGACGCAGCGGGGCCCCGGGCGGGATATACACGGGCCGGGCCCCCCGCCCGCGGGAGCGCGGGCGACCCGCGCCCGAGCAAACCGGCCCATTATTACCACCCATAAAAACCCCAAGCT
>NZ_JBHXEN010000087.1:0-23454 GCF_042724695.1 Streptomyces sp. NPDC127068
TGGCCGAACAGGCCGTCGGGCACCGGGAGTTCATCGACGGAACGTTGTTCGACGTACTGTCCGGCCGGATATCGGCGCCTGCCGACCGGCCGGTCCGCTGCCGAGGGCGTGCCGGCCCCGAGCGGGCAGCCGGGCCGGGAGCACCGGCAGCACCGACCCGCCCCCGGCGCCCGCCGGGTCCGTCGGGTTGCCCTCCAGGCGCAGCGCCAGCGCGGGGCACCGGCGCACCGCCCGTACCGCCCGGGACTGCGCGTAGCGCGGCACCGACACCTCGGCCGTCGACGGGTAGCCGTCCGGACCCAGCTGGATCAGCTCGGGCACGAGGTCGGCGCACAGCCCGTGCCCCTGGCAGAGCGTCCAGTCGACGGCGAGGCGCTGTCCGCTGGGGCCCGCGTCGCCGCCCCCGGACGCCCCTTCGCCGACCGCCTGGAGCGGGAGCACCGCCCGCACCGTACGGCCGCAGCCGCCGCCCAGCACGTGCGCCGCGAGATCGTCCGTGAACGCGGCGAGTGCCGACTCGATGAACGCGGCCGAGCCGTCCGGGTGCTGGCACGCGCCCCGTCGTTTCACGGCCCGGGTGACCTGACGCAACGCCTCCAGAGCCGCCGGCCCACCGCCCTGGAGGACGTCCTCCAGACCCCGTGCCGCGGCCGGCAGCCCCCGGTGACAGGGACCGCACTGTCCGGCGCTCTCGCCCGCCAGCCAGCGCGCCACCAGCAGGGCCTCGCCGAGCGGACAGGTGTCCTGGCCGAGGGGGAGCACGGCCCCGGCCCCGAGCGCCCCGCCCACCGCGTCGAGGGCGGCCCGGGCGACCACCGCCTCGTGCGCGGTCGGGGCGTCCAGCCACCGGCCGTGGTAACCACCGGTCAACACGCCCTGGAGCAGCGGCGGCGCACCGGCGAGCTGGAGCACGTAGCTCAGCGGCACGCCCGAGGGCACCTCCAGCACCAGCGGCCGGGCGACCGCGCCGGACAGGGTGAGCAGGACCGTTCCGGGTTCGTCGGGGAGCCCCGTGGCGCGGTACCGGTCGGCGCCGGTCCGGGCCGCCACCGCGAGTTGCGCGAACGTTTCCGCATTGGACAGCAGGGTCGGGGCCCCGCCCACCCCGGCTTCCGAGGCGCGCACCTTGCGCCCCGGGGGCTTCGGCGGGCCGCCGTCCGCCGAGCGGATCAGCGCGGACGACTCGCCGGTCACCATGCGCACCGGGTTGCGCTGCACCCGGGCCCGCAGGGGGGCGCCCCTGCGGTGGGACAGCCCGCGTTCGGCGAGGGCGTGCTCCATGGACCGCTGGGTGGAGTCCCTGGTCACCCCGACCACGAGGGCGCGTGCCCCGAGTGCCTCGGCCGCGAGCAGGGCGCCGTCCAGGACGAGGTGCGGGGCCCGGTTGAGCAGGACGGTGTCCTTGCGGCAGGCGGGCTCGTCCTCGCTGCCGTTGACGACGACCACGGGGCGCACGCCCCGGCGGATCGCCGAGTCGGCGACCGCGCGCAGTTTCCGCGCGAACGGGAACCCGGCGCCGCCGCGCCCCCGCAGCGCGATCCGCTCGGCGAGCGCGGCGAGCCGTTCACCGCCGATCGGGGCGAGCGGGCCGTGCACCTTGAGGTGCGTCCCCAGGTCGAGCCGTTCCACGAGGTCGAATCCCGAGGTGAGGTGGGGCAGTCCCACGACCCGTACCTCGGGCACGTCGGGCAGGCCCGCGCCGCCCGTCACTGCCGCCCCCCGGCGGGTCCCGTGGGCGCGGCGGGGGAGCCCCAGGGCTCGCCGGAGCGCGGAGCGGCCTGGAAGGGGCCGGGAGGCGCTGCGGCGGCTGCGGGGCGTACGGGGTCTGCGGGGTGTGCGGGGTGGTGTGCGGGGCGTACGGGGTGCGCGGCGTGGAGGGGGCGCGCGGGGTCGCCCGGTGCGCCCGACGACGTCTGCGCACCGCGCGGGGTCGTGACGTCCAGCGGGGTCGTGACGTCCAGCGGTTCGCGTGCCGGCCGCGGGGCTTCGGCGGGCGGCGCGGGCGAGGGGACCGGCCATCGCCCCGGCCCGTTCGGCTCCGGCGACACCGCGCGATAGGCGGCGGCCATGCCGAGGCCGGAGCCGGTGCTGGTGCGGGCCCCGCCGATCGAGGGGGCGGACAGCGGCAGCGGGGGAACTCCGTGGCGGTCGAGCGCCGGGCCGGGCGCCGGGAGGTCCCCGGCCCGCCCTGCGCCGTACGGGTCCCGTACGGCGGTGAACGCCCGGGCGGCCGGTTCGACGCCGGGCAACGGCGAGCCGTCACGGTCGTGGCGGGGCGTGCGCTCGGGGCCGGCCGGGCGGGGGCCGAGCGCGGCGAGCACCCGGTCGGTGACGTTCCGCTTCACCGCGCCGGGCGCCGCACGCAGCCCGATCGCGGTGATCACGGCCAGCAGGCTCGTGCCGTACAGGAACGTCACCCAGCCCGCGGCGGGGCGCCCGGCGAAGAGCCCGTGGAGCAGGGCGGCGCACCAGGCCGGGTACGCCAGCGCGTGCACCGCGCGCCAGCGGGCGGCCACCGGGGCCGGAGAGGCGAAGGTGCTGCGCAGGGCGCCCGTGAGCGCCGTGGCGATCATCAGCAGGGCGGCCAGGGAGCCGAGTCCGATCAGTCCGGCCGTGCCGCCCGCTCCGAGGCTGAAGGGGACGAGGGCGGCCAGGAGCGTCGTGTGGTCGAGGGTGACCTTGACGGTGGCGTGCAGCAGCAGGAACGCGACGGACGCGACCGCCGTCGTCCGGTGGACGGCCTGCGCGAGCAGTCGTTGACGGGGGTTCAGGAAGACGCGGTCGGAGGCGACCAGTCCCCAGATCACCGAGCAGGTGAGCGCGACCAGGGAGAGCACGCCCGCGGCGAAGTCGACGAATCCGCGGAACTCCTCGCCCCCGACGACGACGGGGAGGGGGGCCAGCAACAGCAGGCCCGCCGTCGCACCTCCCCTCGTCCAGGAGTGCGGGGGGCCGGCGGGCGCACTCCTCTTCCTGGTTGGCCTTCTCCTTCGGCTCCGGACTCCGTCCCGAGGACTGCGAGCCGGGCGGGCGTTGCGAGGGCTGAGGGGACTGTGAGTACGAGGGTTCGGAGGGTTCATGGGGCGACTCCCAGGGGCGCGGCAAAGTGGTCCCGCTGCGGCACTCTAAGTCGGCTCCCGCGCAAGGCGTACGGGGTTCGAGTTATTGCCCTGTTACCAAAGGGGGGTGTGATCCAGCGTTTGTCCCGGTAGGTGGAGATACGCGGAGTAATCATTGGCCAAAGCTCTGGGTGTGGATGGGCTCACGGGATCTTCACGTCCCTCTCACGCGCATCCGGCCGGCCGGTGACCCGTCGTCCCCTGCGCCCCGGATTCCGGCCGAACGTGCCGTCGCGGGCCGGTGCGGCGCCCGCCCGATTCGCGCGGTCCGTCCCCGGCGGTTCCCTGAGGCGCCTCCCACGCCCGCATGAGGCGCCTCCCACGCCCGTGCGCAACGGCCCCCGCGGAGCGCGCCCCGCCGCGCCCCGGTGCCGTAGGCGACCCCACGGGGCCTGCGGTACCCTGACGCCATGCGTGCCGTACGCCTTCTGCTTAGCGGGCCGCGCTGATCAGTCCCGACGGACGACGGATCCGGTCGGCATCAGCGTGGCGCCCCCTCCTGTGCGAGGGGTTTTTTCGTTTCCGGGCCGCACCGTGAACGGGCCGCCGACCGCAGGCAGATGACGATCGATGGAGCTTTAGGGATCATGAGCGAGACGAATTCTTCCCCCGCCACTGCGGAAAGCGCCGTGGAGGCAGCCGCTCCGCACCGCTACACGGCGGCCCTGGCCGCCGACATCGAGGCACGCTGGCAGGACACCTGGGAGGCCGAGGGCACCTACGAGGCGCCCAACCCGAGCGGTGACCTGGCCGGGGACCCCGACCTGGTCGCGCGCCCCAAGAAGTTCATCATGGACATGTTCCCGTACCCCTCGGGTGCGGGACTGCACGTGGGGCACCCCCTGGGGTACATCGCCACCGATGTGTACGCCCGCTACCAGCGCATGACCGGCCACAACGTCCTGCACACCCTGGGCTTCGACGCCTTCGGCCTGCCCGCCGAGCAGCACGCGGTCGCCACCGGCACCCACCCCCGGGTGTCCACCGAGGCGGCCATGGACAACATGAAGCGCCAGCTGCGCCGCCTGGGACTGGGCCACGACCAGCGCCGCTCGATCGCCACGATCGACCCCGCGTACTACAAGTGGACCCAGTGGATCTTCCTCCAGATCTTCAACTCCTGGTACGACGAGGAGGCCGGCAAGGCCCGCCCCGTGGACCAGCTGATCGCCCAGTTCGCGAGCGGTGAGCGGGCCGTACCCGGTGACGGCCGCGCCTGGCACGAGCTGGACGCCAAGGAGCGCGCCGACGTCCTGAGCGGCTACCGCCTGGCGTACGCCTCCGACGCGCCCGTCAACTGGGCCCCCGGCCTGGGCACCGTGCTGGCCAACGAGGAGGTCACCGCCGACGGGCGCTCCGAGCGCGGCAACTACCCGGTCTTCAAGGCCAAGCTGCGCCAGTGGAACATGCGCATCACCGCCTACGCCGACCGGCTGCTGAGCGACCTGGACGGGCTGGACTGGCCCGAGGCGATCAAGCTCCAGCAGCGCAACTGGATCGGCCGCTCCGAGGGCGCCCGCGTCGACTTCCCCGTCGCCGTGGACGGCTCCGCGCCCGTCGCCGTCACGGGTGCCGTCTCGGGCGGCACCGGCTCCGCCCCCGGCGCCGACGTGATCACCGTCTTCACCACCCGTCAGGACACCCTGTTCGGGGCCACGTACATGGTGCTGGCGCCCGAGCACGACCTGGTCGACCGGATCGTCCCGGCCGCCTGGCCCGAGGGCACCCACGACATCTGGACGGGCGGCCACGCCACGCCCGGCGAGGCCGTCGCCGCCTACCGCAAGCAGGCCGCCGCCAAGTCCGACGTGGAGCGCCAGGCCGAGGCCAAGGACAAGACCGGCGTCTTCACCGGCGCGTACGCCACCAACCCGGTCAGCGGCGAGCAGGTCCCCGTCTTCATCGCCGACTACGTGCTCATGGGCTACGGCACCGGCGCCATCATGGCCGTGCCCGCCCACGACACCCGCGACTTCGCCTTCGCGCGCGCCTTCGAGCTGCCGATCCGCTGTGTGGTCGAGCCCGACGACGGCCGCGGCACCGACCCCGCCACCTGGGACGACGCCTTCGCCTCCTACGACGCGAAGCTGGTGAACTCCACCGGCGCGGACATCAGCCTGGACGGTCTGGGCGTCACCGAGGCCAAGGCCCGCATCACCGAGTGGCTGGAGCGCGAGGGCATCGGCGAGGGCACCGTCAACTTCCGGCTGCGCGACTGGCTGTTCAGCCGCCAGCGCTACTGGGGCGAGCCCTTCCCGATCGTCTACGACGAGGACGGCGTCGCCCACGCGCTGCCCGAGTCGATGCTGCCCCTGGAGCTGCCGGAGGTCGACGACTACACGCCGCGCACCTTCGACCCGGACGACGCGGACACCCGGCCCGAGACCCCGCTGTCCCGCAACGCGGACTGGGTCAACGTCACCCTGGACCTCGGCGACGGCCCGCGCGCGTACCGCCGCGAGACCAACACCATGCCCAACTGGGCGGGTTCCTGCTGGTACGAGCTGCGCTACCTGGACCCGCACAACGACCGCCAGCTGGTCGCCCCCGACATCGAGCGCTACTGGATGTCCCCGCGCGAGGGCATGCCCACCGGCGGCGTCGACCTGTACGTCGGCGGCGCCGAGCACGCCGTGCTGCACCTGCTGTACGCCCGCTTCTGGTCGAAGGTCCTGTTCGACCTGGGGCACGTCTCCTCGTCCGAGCCGTTCCACAAGCTGTTCAACCAGGGCATGATCCAGGCGTACGTGTACCGGGACGCCCGGGGCATCGCGGTGCCGGCCGCCGAGGTCGAGGAGCGCGACGGCGTCTTCTTCCACCAGGGGGAGGAGGTCAGCCGGCTGCTGGGCAAGATGGGCAAGTCCCTGAAGAACGCGGTCACCCCGGACGAGATCAGTGCCGAGTACGGTGCCGACACCCTGCGCCTGTACGAGATGGCGATGGGTCCGCTGGACGTGTCCCGTCCCTGGGACACCCGTGCGGTCGTCGGCCAGTACCGGCTGCTCCAGCGGCTGTGGCGGAACGTCGTGGACGAGGCGACGGGTGAGGTCACCGTCACGGACGGGGCGCCCGCCGAGGACACCCTGCGTGCCCTGCACAAGACCGTCGACGGGGTCCGTCAGGACCTGGAGGGCCTGCGCTTCAACACCGCCATCGCCAAGATCACCGAGCTGAACAACCACCTGACCAGGGCGTCCGGGCCGGTCGCGCGCCCGGTGGCCGAATCCCTGGTGCTCATGGTGGCGCCGTTGGCCCCGCACGTCGCCGAGGAACTGTGGCGCAAGCTGGGCCACACCGACTCGGTCGTCCACCGGGACTTCCCGGTCGCCGACCCGGCCTACCTGGTGGACGAGACCGTCACCTGCGTGGTCCAGGTCAAGGGGAAGGTCAAGGCCCGTCTGGAGGTGCCCCCGTCGATCTCCGACGAGGAGTTGGAGCGCGTCGCGCTCGCCGACGAGAAGGTCCGGACCGCGCTGGGCGGCGCCGACATCCGCAAGGTCGTCGTGCGCGCGCCGAAGCTGGTCAACATCGTGCCGGCGTGATCCCGGTGCGGGCGGTCGTCACGGCGCCGCCCGCACCGGCCGGGTGAACCCTCCCCGGGGGCGGGCCGTGTCGTACGGGACCCGTGGGGCTCCGTCGTGCGTACGGGGCGTCACCTAAGGGAATCCCCGGGGGGAGCCCCGGGGAGGGAGGGAACCCCCGGACGGCGTTTAGCGTTTACCGTGGAGAGTCGTACAGGACCGCGAGAGGACCGTCATGGAAGCCCTGATCGCCATCGTGGTGCTGCTCTGCGTGCTCTTGGTGGCGGTGGGCGCCTATGCGGTGGTCAAGGTGGTCGGTGCCGCCAAGCGCGGAGTGGACCGTACGATCAACCAGGCGCGGCGCACGGTGGAGGACACCACGCTCAAGGCCAAGTCGTACACGCAGATCGGCCCGGCCGCCGAGTTGGCGCAACTCCGGCTCAAGTTGCGGACGTCCATGCGCGCCACACAGGACGCCCTCCAGGCGGGCGTCGGCGAGGACGAGTCGCTCAAGGAGTCGCTGGCCCTCTTCGACCGTCTCAGCACGCACGGTCACGAGCTGGACCACGAGCTGAAGCGGCTGGAGAGCGAGCCCGACCGGTCCAAGCTGGTCGCGGTGCTGCCGGAGATGCGCGAGCGCACCGACCAGATCGTGAACTCCGCCGACTCGCTGCGCTGGGCCGCCCGCGACCGGGCCCACCGCTTCGCCCATGACGACCTCGACTCCCTGAGCCTCCAGATCGACATGGAGGCCGGCGCCCTGCGGCACTGGACGACCGAGCCGACCCCGGGGGCGTCCTCCGCCGCACTGCAGGGACCGACCGCGACCCCCGACCCGGTCCGCCCCGCCGGGCAGGAACGGCCCGCCGGGCAAGAGCGGGCCCGGCCCTCCCTCGCGCCGAGCACCCCGCCGCCCCCGTACACGTGGGAGAAGAAGCCCCGGCCGGAAAGCACCACCTGACCCACCGCCCCCCGGGCGGGCGGGCCCGGCCCGGACTGCCGCCCCCACGCCCCGACAGGTAACCTCCAGCCCATGTCCCGCCATGTCGCCATCGTCACCGATTCCACGGCCCACCTGCCGAAGCGGGCGATGCGTCAGCACGACATCACCGCGGTGCCCCTGACCGTGGTCCTCGGCGACCGCGCCTTGGAGGAGGGCACCGAGATCTCGGCCCGCTCCGTGGCCGAGGCCCTCCAGAAGCGCCGGCCCGTGACCACCTCCCGGCCGAGCCCGGAGGAGTTCGCCGCCACCTACCGCGAGGTCGCCGCCGCGGGGGCTTCCGGCATCGTGTCCCTCCACCTCTCCTCGGAGCTGTCCGGCACGTACGACGCCGCCGTGCTCGCCGCACGGTCCGCGCCCGTGCCCGTCCGGGTCGTCGACACCGGGATGATCGCCATGGCGCTGGGCTTCTGTGCCCTGGCCGCCGCCGAGGCCGCCGCCGCGGGCGCCTCCGTCGACGAGGCGGTGGCCGCCGCCGAGAAGCGCGCCGAGGGGACCTCCGCCTACTTCTACGTGGACACCCTCGACTATCTGCGCCGCGGGGGGCGGATCGGTACGGCACAGGCCCTCTTCGGCTCCGCGCTCGCCGTGAAGCCACTGCTCCAGCTGCAGGGCGGGCGGATCGAGCCGCTGGAGAAGGTCCGTACGGCGGCCAAGGCGATCGCCCGGCTGGAGGAGTTGGCGGTGGAACGCGCGGCTGCCGTCGGGTCGGCCGACATCGCCGTGCACCACCTCGCCGCGGAGGAGAAGGCGACGGCACTGGCCGAGCGGCTGCGCGGGCGCGTCCCCGCACTGGGCGAGATGCACGTCAGCGAGGTCGGGGCGGTGATCGGGGCGCACACCGGGCCCGGGCTGCTGGCGGTCGTGGTCTCGGCGGGCCTCGGCCCCGCCTAGCGGGTCCGGGGCGGTCGGACCGGCCGTTCCCACAAACCGGCCAGGTGCGCGTGCAGGACGTCATGGGCCTGCTGACGGGTGAGGTGGCCGATGAGCACGTGCGCGGTGAGACCGTCCGCGAGGGCCAGCAGGGTGCGGGCGTCGAGCCGCGGATCGGCGCGCACGCCGTTCCCGTCCGGGTCGCCGTCGACTGCCCCGGTGGCGTCCTCGCCGGCTTCCGCGATGAGCCGGGTGAACGCCTCCTGCAAGGCGGCGTAGTTCGCCTTCAGGGTGCTGGCGAGCGCCTCGTTGACGGCCGCCTGTGCGACGAAGGCGAGCCAGACCCGGGCCTCGGCGCGGTGCTCCTCCCGGAGCAGTGAGACCTCGGTGGCCGCATGGCCCAGGGCGGTGCCGGCCGACTGGGCGGGGCTCCTGACCAGCCGGGCCCGCACCCGTTCGTTGACCTGCTCGCCGATGTGCCCGAGGGCGAACACGAGCATCTCCTCCTTGGTGCGGAAGCACCGCTGGACGGCGCCCATCGACACCTGCGCGCGACGGGCGACGTCGCGCAGGGTCACGCCCTCCAGCCCGCGTTCGTCGGCGAGCCGGCAGACGGCCTCGGCGATGAGGCGGCGTCGTCCCGCATGGTCCACCTGCCTGGGCATGTCTCGTCTCCTCGCGTGCTGCGGCCCGGACCGTGCACTTTATTCGATGCGAGCGCATCACTTCCATGGGTACGGTACCGATGCACACGCATCGGTACCTGGACGAGGAGGGGGACGTCATGCAGGACGCCCTGTGGAAACTGTCGGCCACCGCGCAGGCGGCGGCCGTGCGCAGCGGGGAGGTCTCGGCGGTCGAGCTGATCGACAGCCACCTGGACCGCATCGCCGCGGTCAACCCGCAGGTGAACGCGGTCACGCAACTCCTGACGGAACGCGCCCGGGAGGCCGCGGCGCGGACGGACCGTCAGCGGGCCGCCGGCGAAACGCTGGGCCCGCTCGCGGGCGTGCCGTTCACGGTGAAGGAGACCACCGCCGTCGAAGGCGTGCCGACCACCTTCGGGACGCCGCGCTTCCGTGATCTGGTGGCGCCGGCCGATGCGCTCCCGGTGGCCCGGCTGCGCGCGGCGGGGGCCGTCCCCATCGGGCACGCCAATGTGCCCACCCTGATCCTGGCGGGGATGCACACCCGCAGCGAACTGTTCGGCGACACGGTCAACCCCTGGGACGCCGATCGGACCCCGGGCGGCTCCAGCGGGGGTGATGCGGTCGCCGTCGCCACCGGCATGGCGGCGCTCGGGCTCGGCAACGACTCCGGCGGGTCGGTGCGCATTCCGGCCCAGTTCTGCGGTGTGGCCGGCCTGAAGCCGTCCACCGGCCGGTTCCCCGCCGACCAGCGCGTCCTCGGCCCCGACGACCCCGGCCCGGCCTCCCAGCTGCTGGTCACCGACGGTCCGTTGGCCCGCCGCGTGAGCGATCTCCGGCTCGCCTACGAGGTGTTGGCCGGGGCCGATCCCCGCGACCCGCGGGCCGTGCCGGTACCCGCCTACGGCGAACCGCTTCCCGGGCCGGTGCGGGTCGCGGTCGTGGCGGACCCCGGCGGGCACGGCGTCCACCCCACGGTCGGCCGGGCCGTCGCCACCGCGGCCGACGCCCTCCGCGACGCCGGCTACGACGTGCGCGAAGTGACGGACGTGCCTCGGCTGGACGAGGCCCTGGAGGCGTACGGCCGGATCACGATGACCGAGTTCGCCCCGACCTGGCCGGTGGTGCGCCGACTGCTCGGCGAGGGCGGCGACCGCTACCTCGGGATGGCGAGGGAGAAGACGCCGCCGGCGAGTGCGGACGAGTTGGTGGGGCTACTGGGCACCTGGACGAACATCCGCCGCTCCTGGGCCGAATTTCTCGACGAGTACCCCCTGTTGCTCGGGCCGGTCTTCACCGAACCACCGGTCGAGCCGGGGCTGGAGTCGCGCGACCGGGCGGGGCGGGACCGGGTCGCGTCGGGGATGCGCCTGTGCACCGTGACCAGTTTCGTGGGCGTGCCCGGGGTGGCCGTACCGACCGGGACGACCGACGGGCTCCCCACCGGAGTGCAGGTCGTCGGGCGCGCGTTCCGGGAGGACCTGTGCCTGGACGCGGCGCAGGCGATCGAGGACCGGCTCGGCGTCCTCGCACCGGTCGACCCGCGCGGGGGCGCTGCGCCCTCAAACGTCAATGGGTAGTCGCTGGAGCCGCTCGGAAGAGTGAGCGAGTTATCCACAACTACCCGTCGTTCCACGGATTTTGACCATGATCATCCTCGATCGGGCGGGACGCCTACCGTCGGGCACATGACTCCTCTATCTCCCTCCCGGCCCCTCGTCCAACCCACCGTCCACGACGGTCAGTCGGGTGCTTCCGCTCCACCCGAGTCGGGAGAGCGGGTCGCCGGACGCCGTGAGCGCGCCGCGCTGTTCGTACGGGAACGCCTCCCCGTCTGGCTCCGCGCGCGGTGCGCATTGCACGGGCGGGCGCTCGTCGCGCTGACGGTCGTGCTGCTGCTCGCGGTGGGCCTGGCCGTGCACCACTACCGGACCGGACGTCCGGAGCCCGTGCGCATCCCCCGGGCGGTCGGCCCTGCCCCACCGGAGCGGGACGCCCCGGCCCCGGGAGCGACCACCGGTGCCGGGGCTGGGGCCGGGGAGGCCGGTCGGGTCGGCGGGGGCGGTCGGCAGGTCGTGGTCGACGTCGGGGGCAAGGTGCGCCGGCCCGGGCTGCTACGGCTGCCCGTCGGCGCCCGGGTCGCGGACGCACTGCGCGCCGCGGGCGGGGTGCGGCCGGGCACCGACACGACCGGCCTCAACCGGGCGCGACTACTCGTGGACGGGGAACAGGTCGTCGTGGGCGCTCGCCCCCCGGCCCAGGGTGCCGAAGCACCAGGCGCCTCCGCCGGCGCCCCGCTCGGGGCGGGCCCGGTCGGTTCGGCGGGTTCGACCGGCGCGGCCGGAGCCGGTGGCCCGTCCGGAGCCGGTGGCCCGGCCGCCGGACCCGTCTCGCTGAGTTCGGCGACCGCCGCGCAACTCGACGCCCTGCCCGGCGTCGGCCCCGTGCTGGCCCAACGCATCATCGACCACCGGGCGGCGCACGGCGGATTCCGGAACGTGGCGCAGCTCCGCGAAGTGACCGGCATCGGCGACCGCCGTTTCGCGAACCTGAAGGACCTGGTCCAGCCGTGAACGCCCCTGCGCCCGGCCCCGCACCCCCGCCGACCGGGGTGGCGGGAGCCGGGGCCGGCACGGACCTGCGTCTGCTGCCCGTGGCCCTCACCGTGTGGGGGACGACCGCACTGGCGCTGGGCGCCCCGCCGGGTCGGTCCGTGGCCGTGGTGGCGGGCGCGGTGCTGGGCGCGGCATGCCTCCTGGTGGCCGCCCGACGACGGGCGGCCGTCAGGGGCGCCGGCCGGGACCGGGGCGGCGCGATGGTCACCGGGGCGGCGCTGCTGCTGTGCGTGGCGGCTGCGGCCGGGACGGCGACCCTGCACGCGGCTGACCTGTGGCGCGGCCCGGTACCGGAACTCGCGGACCGCCACGCGGTGGCGACCTTGGAGGTGGAGGTGACAGCGGACCCCCGGCGGGCCCGGCCGCGGGCGTCGAGCGGCGGTGCACCACCCCCACTGGTGCTGATGGACGCGCGGGTCGTCCGGGTGGACCGGTGGGACGGGACGGTGACCAGGACCCGCACCCCGGTCCTGGTGATGGTCGACGCGGACCGGGCGCCGCAGCGCTGGTTGTCGGTGCTGCCCTCCACCCGGCTCGGCGTCGAGGGACGGCTGTCGCCGCCGTACGGCGGCCGGGGCGACATCGCGGCCGTCGTCCGGGTGGACGGGAGCCGGGGCCCGGTCGCGGTGGCGGGACCGTCGGCGGTGCAGCAGTTCGCCGGGGATCTGCGCGGCGGCTTGCGGGCGGCGACCTCGGAGCTGCGCCCCGACGCACGGGCGCTGCTGCCCGGACTGGTCGTGGGCGACACCTCGCGGGTCGGACCCGATCTGCGGGAGGCGTTCGAGGCGACCGATCTGACGCACCTACTGGCGGTCAGCGGAGGGAACTTCGTGATCCTGCTGGCGCTGCTGATCGGCCCGCCGGGCACCGCGCAGTCGGCGGAGCGCCGCGGCTTGGCGCCGAGGCTCGGCATCCCGTTGCGGGCGACGGCGTTCCTGGCCGCCGGGCTCAGCCTCGGGTTCGTGGTGGTGTGCGGGCCGGAGCCCAGCGTCGTGCGGGCTGCGGCGTGCGGCGGCATCGCCCTGCTGGCCATGGTGACCGGGCGCCGCAGGTCCCTGCTCCCGGCGCTGGCCGCGGCGGTGCTCCTGCTGGTGCTGTACGACCCGTGGCTGTCGCGTAGCCCCGGGTTCCTGCTGTCCGTACTGGCGACGGGGGCGCTGCTGACCCTGGCGCCCGGCTGGAGCGCCGCGTTGCGCCGCCGAGGGGTGCCGGGCCGCCCGGCCGAAGCGCTCGCCGCATCGGCCGCCGCCCAGGTGGTGTGCGCGCCGGTGGTGGTGGTGCTCGCGGAGCGGGTCAGCGTGGTCGCGGTGCCGTGCAACCTGCTGGCCGAGTTCGCGGTGGCGCCCGCCACGGTGCTGGGGCTCGGCGCGTTGGTCGCGGCACCGGTGGCGATGCCGCCCGCCCGGGCGTCGGCCTGGTGCGCGGGTTGGCCGGCCGAGTGGATCGCCCGGATCGCCCGGGCCGGCGCGTCGCTGCCCGGGGGGTCGGTCGACTGGCCGGGCGGCTGGCGCGGTGCGCTGCTCCTCGTGGTGGTCACGCTCGGGGTCCTGTGGGTCGGACGGTGGTTGCTGCGGCACCGGTGGCTGGCGCTGCTGTGCACGGTGGCGCTGGTCCTGGCGGTGGTGCGCCCGGTGCCGCTGACCCGGTGGGCCACCGGTTGGCCGCCGCCCGGCTGGCGGCTCGTCATGTGTGACGTGGGCCAGGGGGACGCGCTGGTGCTGGCGGCGGGCACCGCCACGGGGGTGGTCGTGGACACCGGGCCGGACCCCGAGCGGATCGACGCGTGTCTGCGGTCCCTCGGGATCACCCGGGTTCCGCTCGTGCTGCTGACGCATTTCCACGCCGATCACGTGGGCGGCCTCACGGGTGTGCTGCGGGGCCGAGCGGTGGGGGCGATCGAGACGACGGGGCTGGCGGAGCCGGTGGCCCAGGCCGCCATGGTCCGGCGGGTCGCAGCGGGCGGTGGCGTGCCCCTGCGGAGCCCCGTCGCGGGTGAGCGGCGCCGCACCGGGTCCGTGGAGTGGGAGGTGTTGTGGCCCCAGGGTCCGGGTCCCGGCGACGGCGCCCCGCCGGTTCCGTTCGGCCCCAATGACGCGAGCGTGACGTTGCTGGTGCGCAGCGGGGGCCTGCGGATGCTGTTGCTCGGGGATCTGGAACCGCCGGGGCAACGGGCCTTGGCCAGCGGCCCGTTGGGCGCCCGGACGGCCCGGGTGGACGTGCTGAAGGTGGCGCACCACGGGTCGGCGTTCCAGGACCCCGAACTGCTCGGTCGGACCGGTGCGCGGCTGGCGCTGATCTCCTGCGGTGCGGACAACCCGTACGGACACCCTTCGGGCCGTACGGTCGCGGCGCTGCGGGCGACCGGGGCGAGGGTGTTGCGCACCGACCGCGACGGTTCCGTGGCGGTGGTCGGTACGGAGGACGGTTCGGCCGCAGTGGTCACAGCGGGTTGACCGTTGCGAGCGTTGCGTATGGGAACGCTGGGTGAACAGGGGGTCGAGCAGAGGGGAGGGAGTGAATGGGTTGGTGGCCAGGGATGTTGAGTGGGTGCCGAAGGTGCGACGGGTCGGGCGGTGCGGGGTGCGTTTGCTTCGCAAGCGGTGAAGGTGGTCGAATGCTGTGCCGATTGAACGTCGAACGATGTTGCGCGACCGTGGGGGGTATCGGGAATGCTGGGCCGTTGGCTGGGGAACCGCAGGAACGCACGACGGGGCGGTCCCCTCTCGGCGATGACGGTGCCCCCGTCCGCCGGAGCGCTCAGTTGCCGGGTGCTCGACGTGGTGAACGAGCCCGTGGGAAAGGCCGAGTTGACGGTCACCGACCCCGCCGGGCGCGTGGTGGTGAGCGGCGGCACCGATCCGTACGGACAGTTCGTGGCGACGGTGCCGGCGGGCGAGTACCGGATAGCCGTGGCCTCGGAGGGGTACACGCCGTACCGGGGGAGCGCGACGGTGGGCGAGGGGGCGCACGCGTCGGTCGGTGACGTGCTGCTCCAGCCCGCACCGCCCCAGCCCCTGCCCGTGGCCGGTGACTGGACGGTCGAACCCGCGCACTCCTCCATCGGATTCACCGCACGACACATCGGAATGGCCCGGATCCACGGGCGGTTCAACACCTTCGCGGGCGCGCTGCGGATCGGTGAGCGGATGGAGGAGTCCGCGCTGCACGTGGTGATCGACGCCGCGTCCATCGACACCAACGTCCGGATGCGCGACGACCACTTGCGGTCGGCGGACTTCCTCGACGTCGAACGCTTCCCGACCCTGGAGTTCTACAGCGACCGCTTCGTGCACCGGGGCGGCAACCGCTGGAACGTCACGGGGGCGCTGTCGTTGCACGGCGTGACGCGGACGGTGACGCTCGACACGGAGTACCTGGGCCTCGGCAACGGCATGGAGGGCGAGCCGCGGGCCGCGTGCCGGGCGGTCACCGAACTGCACCGCGACGACTTCACGATCACCTGGCAGACGATGCTCGCCCGCGGGATCGCCGTGGTCGGACCCAGCATCGAGATCACGCTCGACATCCAGATCGTCCCCAAGGGCTGACCGCCCGGCCCCGCCCGGCCTCGCCCGCCCCCCACCCCGCCCGTCCGGTCATCAGCCGATCGACCACTGTCAACGGTCGAGCGCCCGCGGGACAGTGACGATCCCGCCCGCGACGGTGCCGGACAATGACGGGGTGAGCGATGTGAGACACGTACTGGTGCTGCCCGACCGGGACGCCGCCGAGGAAGCCGCCGAGGCGCTGCGCGACCGGTTCGGGGTACAGGAGGAACCGCAGCTCGTCAGGGACGCGCTGGCCGGCGAGGACGACGCCGAGGACGCGCAGTGGCTGGTGGTGGTGGAGGACCCGCGGGG
The DNA here is from genome assembly GCF_042724695.1 of Streptomyces sp. NPDC127068. NCBI lineage: Bacteria > Bacillati > Actinomycetota > Actinomycetes > Kitasatosporales > Streptomycetaceae > Streptomyces > Streptomyces sp. NPDC127068. The sequence goes on from NZ_JBHXEN010000087.1 coordinate 15,636, forward strand.
CCGCCTCGACCCGCGGGGGCTGGATGACTTCGCCGCCGAGTGGGAGGGCTGGCGGGAGGAGCCTTAGCCGGCCCTCGCCGGCAGCAAGGCCGGCGGACCCGGCCCGGGCGGTGTTCACCGGGTGCGCGCGGTTCGTGCACCGGCACCGGGAATCGGCTTCTAGGACGAGATCTGACCTATAGGCGCCCTAGCGTGCTCGACACGTTGTGGCGCTCGTACTCCAGGAGGCAGTCAGATGTCCGTCAAGCCGGTTCCCCAGGGCTACACCACCGTGACGCCGTGGATCATCTCCCGCGACACGCGGCAACTCATCGACTTCATGGAGCGGGCATTCCAGGCGGAGGAACTCGCCTGCCTCACCGACGAGGACGGGACCGTCCAGCACGCCGAGGTGCGGATCGGCGACGCGGTGGTGATGATGTTCGACGCGCGTCCGGAGTGGCCGCCGACCCCCGGTTTCCTCCGCCTCTACGTCGAGGACGCCGACGCGGTGCACCGGCGCGCGGTCGCGGCCGGCGGGACCTCGGTCACCGAGGTCACCCACCTGTTCTTCGGCGACCGGGTCGGTCGGGTGCGCGATCCACTGGGCAACCTGTACTGGATCCAGACCCGGGTGGAGGAGCCCGGCCCGCAGGAGCTGGAACGCCGCCTCGGTGACCCGGAGTTCGTCCGGGCCATGGAGTACGTCCAGAGTGCCGACTTCTTCCCCGGCACCCACCCCGGTTCTCCCCTCTGACCTCGGATGACGTCGCCCCTCCCGACGAGACCCCCGCGCCCGCCCGGGTCAGGACAGGGAGGTCGGCCGGCGCGGCGGAGGTACTGCGCCGAGCAGTTCCCACAGGGGTGTCGACCCGCCGGCCCAGCGGGCGAGGAGGGCGCGGTCGACGAGGTGGAGCCGCTGGGAACGGGCGAAGTCGACGGCGTTGCCGGTGAAGCGACCGTTGGTGACGAGGACGACGACGTCGCCGTGGTGCACGGGGCGGCCGGTGCCGTTGAGCACGTGCAGGTCGGGGGTGCCGACCGCGGACCCGGACAGGCCCGCCCGCCGGTGCTTGCACTGGATGACCCACCGCCGGCCGTACGGGTCGGTCGCCTTCACATCGGCGCCGTTGTCGCCGGCGCCCCCCACCTGGACGGCGTCCGCGCAGCCGTCCCGGTGCATCAGGTCCCGCACCGCGTACTCGAACTGTCGATGGTGTAGGGCGTCGATCTGCGGCAGGGCGTAGCGCAGTCCGTGCCGGCGCACCCGTTCCCACCGGGCCCGCTCCCGTCGCCGCACGATCCAGAACGCCCCTGCCCCGCCGACGGCGGCCAGCAGCGACACGAGGACGACCGGGTGCGCGGCCAGCCACCGCAGCGCCCCCGTCACCATCACCCACACCACCACGAGGGCGAACAGGGCCACGACCAGTTGTTCGCCGCTGGTTCCCCGGCGCCGTCGGGCGGGCCGACGTCCCGACCGTCCGGCGGATCGACGGACGGGCCGTCGTACGGGCCCTCGGCGAGGTCGGCGCGGGCTCACCGCTCACCGGCCCCTCGCTCGTCGTTCTCCACCACGGGCACCACGCGTCCTCCCCCTCGGCAGCCCCCGACCCCCGGCCGCACCGTGCTCCCCTGTGTAGCCAGCACGGGACCGTGTCGTGACCGGGTTGCCCGGAGTTGGCGGCAAACCGACTCCCCTGGCCGGATCGGGCCGCCAGGGCGGCCGGACCGGCGGGCCCGGGAGTGTCAGCGGGACGTGGGATGCTGGAGCGTGATGGCCAAGAAGACCGCAACCGACGACCTGCTCGCCCCCCTCACGCTCGCCGTGGGGCAGGAGGAACTGCTGCTCGACCGCGCCGTGCAGCAGGTCGTGGCCGCCGCGCGGGCCGCCGACGCCGACACGGACGTCCGCGACCTCACCCCCGACCAACTCCAGCCCGGCACCCTCGCCGAGCTGACCAGCCCGTCGCTGTTCGCCGAGCGCAAGGTCGTCGTCGTACGGAACGCGCAGGACCTGTCCGCGGACACCGTCAAGGACGTGAAGGCGTACCTCGGTGCGCCCGTCGAGGAGATCACGCTCGTGCTGCTGCACGCGGGCGGCGCCAAGGGCAAGGGGCTGCTGGACGCGGCCCGCAAGGCGGGCGCGCGCGAGGTGGCCTGCCCGAAGATGACGAAGCCCGCCGACCGGCTGTCCTTCGTGCGCGGGGAGTTCCGCACGCTCGGCCGGGCCGCGACCCCCGAGGCGTGCCAAGCACTGGTGGACTCGATCGGAAGCGACCTGCGGGAGCTGGCCTCGGCGGTGGCCCAACTGGTCGCGGACGTCGAGGGCACCATCGACGAGGCGGTCGTCGGCCGCTACTACACCGGCCGTGCCGAGGCGTCGAGCTTCACGGTCGCCGACCGGGCGGTCGAGGGGCGGGCGGCCGAGGCGTTGGAGGCGCTGCGCTGGTCGCTGTCGACGGGTGTCGCCCCGGTGCTGATCACCAGCGCCCTCGCGCAGGGGGTCCGGGCCATCGGCAAGCTGTCCTCCGCCCGCGGGGGGCGTCCCGCCGACCTCGCCCGGGAGCTGGGCATGCCGCCCTGGAAGATCGACCGGGTCCGTCAGCAGATGCGCGGCTGGACCCCGGACGGGGTGGCCGTGGCACTGCGCGCCGTGGCGGAGGCCGATGCGGGGGTCAAGGGCGGTGGCGACGACCCCGAGTACGCCCTGGAGAAGGCCGTCGTGGCGATCGCCCGCGCGGCCCGCTCCCGCCGCGGCTGACCCCGTCAGGTCCCACGCCCTGCGTCCGGGCCCCGGAAGACGTCGACGAGCGGAAACGCCGAGGACCCCGTACCGGCCGCCTGGGGAAGGCGGGGTACGAGGTCCTCGGATCAAGACAGGTGAGCCGGCACCCGCGTGGCGAACGCAGGCCGCGTGCCGGCCCGGATTGCCGGACGGGAGCGGAAGAGAGGGCCCGCTGGGTCCCCTCCGGCGGTCAAGTCGGTGTGGCGGCGGAGCCGGTGCGTGGGCGCGAACGCTTCACGTGCTGGTCCTGACCACGGTTCGTGGACGTGGGGTCAGACCCCACGCGTCACGTTCAGCCCTTGAGGGCGGCGACCTGGGAAGCCAGGGACGACTTCTTGTTGGCGGCCTGGTTCTTGTGGATGACGCCCTTCGAGACGGCCTTGTCCAGCTTGCGCGCAGCGTCGCGCTGCGCGGCGGTGGCCTTCTCGACGTCGCCGGCGGCGACGGCCTCACGGGTACGGCGGACCGCGGTCTTCAGGGAAGACTTGACGGCCTTGTTGCGCAGCCGGGCCTTCTCGTTGGTCTTGATCCGCTTGATCTGGGACTTGATGTTCGCCACGAATGAGCCTTCACAGGTTCTAGGCACGCACGGGTCCAGGCCCGTACGCGCCGGTGATTTCGTTCTGGGGTGGCGCCACGGACCGGGACCGGGAGGACCGGCCGGACCGGGGTGCCGAGTGGATCACCGGGATCCGGTGCTCCGTGCCGCGTCTCCAGCTGAGAGGGCAGGAGACACAACGGCCCAGGTTACCAGTCGGCCTCCCGGCGGCCCAAACCGGCCGCAGTGCCCCGCCCGTGGGACGATGGAGGCTAGGTGACGATCCGAGCCGAGGCGTGAGAAGCCTCAAGAGACAGGACCCTGCGTGCCCGCGACCACTCAGCATGTACCAGAGCCCAGCCGTACTGCCCCGGCTCTGATCCGGAATTTCTGCATCATCGCGCACATCGACCACGGCAAGTCCACGCTGGCTGACCGTATGCTCCAGCTCACCGGAGTCGTCGATCAGCGGCAGATGCGCGCCCAGTACCTCGACCGCATGGACATCGAGCGGGAGCGCGGCATCACGATCAAGTCCCAGGCGGTTCGACTGCCCTGGGCGCCGACCGAGGGGCCCGACCAGGGCACCACCCACATCCTCAACATGATCGACACCCCGGGTCACGTGGACTTCACGTACGAGGTGTCACGATCGCTCGCCGCCTGTGAGGGAACCGTCCTCCTGGTGGACGCCGCCCAGGGCATCGAGGCGCAGACCCTGGCCAACCTGTACCTGGCGATGGAGAACGAGCTCACCATCATCCCGGTGCTCAACAAGATCGACCTGCCCGCGGCGCAGCCGGAGAAGTTCGCCGAGGAACTGGCGAACCTGGTCGGCTGCGAGCCCGACGACGTCCTGCGGGTCTCCGCCAAGACGGGGGTCGGGGTCGACGCCCTGCTCAACCGGGTGGTCGCCGAGGTCACGCACCCCGTGGGGGTGGCCGACGCGCCCGCCCGCGCCATGATCTTCGACTCGGTCTACGACTCGTACCGGGGCGTCGTCACCTATGTCAGGGTGATCGACGGCCAGCTCAGCAAGCGCGAGCGGATCAAGATGATGTCGACCGGCGCGACCCACGAGCTGTTGGAGATCGGCGTCAGCTCGCCCGAGATGCTGCCCTCCGACGGGCTCGGCGTGGGCGAGGTCGGCTATCTGATCACCGGCGTGAAGGACGTCCGGCAGTCCAAGGTCGGTGACACCATCACCAGCCAGCACAAGGGCGCCGTGGAAGCGCTCGGCGGCTACAAGGACCCGAAGCCGATGGTCTTCTCGGGGCTGTACCCGCTGGACGGCTCCGACTACCCGGACCTGCGTGAGGCGCTCGACAAGCTCCAGCTCAACGATGCCGCGCTCGTCTACGAGCCGGAGACCTCCGCCGCGCTCGGCTTCGGCTTCCGCGTCGGCTTCCTCGGGCTGCTGCACCTGGACGTGGTCCGGGAGCGGTTGGAGCGCGAGTTCGGCCTCGACCTGATCGCGACCGCGCCGAACGTGGTCTACCGGGTGATCATGGAGGACCGCACCGAGCACATCGTCACCAACCCGAGCGAGTTCCCCGAGGGCAAGATCGACCAGGTGTACGAGCCGGTCGTGCGGGCCACGATCCTCGCGCCCAGCGAGTTCATCGGTTCGATCATGGAGCTGTGCCAGGCCAGGCGCGGGGTCATGCTCGGCATGGACTACCTCTCCGAGGACCGGGTCGAGATCCGTTACACCCTGCCGCTCGCGGAGATCGTCTTCGACTTCTTCGACCAGCTCAAGTCGAAGACCCGCGGCTACGCCTCCCTCGACTACGAGCCCACCGGCGAGCAGAGCGCCCAGCTCGTCAAGGTCGACATCCTGCTGCACGGCGACAAGGTGGACGCCTTCTCGGCGGTCACCCACAAGGACCAGGCGTACGCGTACGGCGTCCGGCTCGTCGCCAAGCTCAGGGAGCTCATCCCGCGGCAGAGCTTCGAGGTGCCCGTCCAGGCCGCGATCGGGGCGCGGGTCATCGCCCGCGAGACCATCCGCGCCATCCGCAAGGACGTCCTCGCCAAGTGTTACGGCGGCGACATCTCCCGGAAGCGGAAGCTGCTGGAGAAGCAGAAGGAGGGCAAGAAGCGGATGAAGATGGTCGGCTCCGTGGAGGTCCCGCAGGAGGCGTTCATCGCCGTGCTGTCCAGCGACGACAGCGGCAAGAGCAAGAAGTAGCAGGAGAAGCAGGAGGAGCGAGCCGGCGGTTCGTCCGGCGACGGGCCCGTGGACACGACACCGTGTCCACGGGCCCGTCGCCGTGTGCGGCCCGACGGGTGTGTGGGGTCCGGTCGGCGTGCGGGGTCCGATGGGCGGGATGTCTGCCCGTCACCCGCTTTGCCGTGTCCATACCGATCGACAACTGTGACCAGTGAGGGCATCCGACCCCTTACGCACGGGATCGGTGCGCTCTAACCTGATCACTGCCCGGTAGTTACTAGTGAGTTAAGTACCAGTGAGTTAAGTAGGAAGCCGCCACCCCCCAGTAGCCGTACGTACACAGCCGCAGCGAGCCGCCCGCAGTCGGACGCACCACGGAATGCCGCGGGCCCGGAGGACGTCGTGAGCGACACACAGAGCTTGATCGAGAACCGGCCGCCCTCGGTGGCCCATCTGTTCCTGGAGCGCGTCGAACGCACACCCGACGCCGAGGCCTACCGGTACCCGGTGCCGGCGGCCTCCGGCACGGGGCCCGACGCCTGGCGGTCCCTGAGCTGGGGGGAGGCCGCCCGGCGGGTGTACGCCATCGCGGCGGGACTGGTCGACCTGGGCGTGGAGCCCGAGGAACGCGTGGCGCTGATGGCGGCGACGCGGGTGGAGTGGATCCTCACCGACCTCGCGATCCTGTGTGCGGGCGCCGCCAACACCACCGTCTACCCGCAGACCAACGCACCGGAATCCGCGTACATCATCGCGGACTCCGGCAGCCGGGTCCTCGTCGCCGAGGACGCGGGGCAACTCGCCAAGGCCCGCGAATGCCGCGCGCAGTTGCCGGAGTTGGCGCACGTCGTCCTCATCGACGCCGAGGGCCACGAGCCCGACCCCGCCGACCCCGAGGGCTGGGTGCTGACCCTCGCCGAGTTGGAGGCCCGGGGCGCCGCCCTGCTGGAGCGGCAGCCGGACCTGGTGCGGGAGCGGGTCGAGGCGATCACCGCCGACCGGCTGGCCACCCTGATCTACACCTCCGGCACCACCGGCCGGCCCAAGGGCGTGCGGCTCCCGCACGACAACTGGTCGTACATGGCCAAGGCCATCGCGGCGACCGGGCTGATCAGCGGGGAGGACGTCCAGTACCTGTGGCTGCCGCTCGCCCACGTCTTCGGCAAGGTGCTCATCTCCGGGCAGATAGAGGTCGGCCACGTCACCGCCGTCGACGGACGCGTGGACAAGATCATCGAGAATCTGCCGATCGTCCAGCCGACGTACATGGCGGCCGTGCCCCGGATCTTCGAGAAGGTCTACAACGGGGTCGCGGCGAAGGCCCGGGCCGGCGGCGCCGCGAAGTACCGGATCTTCCAGTGGGCCGCCGGCGTCTCCCGCGAGTACGCGAAGGCCAGCCAGGAGAGCTTCCGTCGCACCGGCCGCGCCGACGTCCCCTTCGGCCTGCGCTCCCAGCACAAGATCGCCGACGCCCTGGTCTTCGGCAAACTGCGCGAGGCGTTCGGCGGGCGGCTGCGGGCCTGCATCTCCGGCTCCGCGGCCCTGTCCCCGGAGATCGGCTACTTCTTCTCCGGCGCCGGGGTGCACATCCTGGAGGGCTACGGCCTGACCGAGACGTCGGCCGCGTCCTTCGTCAACCCGGGCGGGGCCTACCGCACCGGGACGGTCGGCAAGCCGCTGTCGGGCACCGAGGTGCGGATCGCCGAGGACGGCGAGGTGCTGGTGCGCGGACCGGGCGTCATGGAGGGCTACCACGGGCTGCCCGAACGGACCGCCGAGGTCCTGGAGAGCGACGGCTGGCTGCACACCGGGGACATCGGCGAACTGTCCGAGGACGGCTACCTGCGGATCACCGACCGCAAGAAGGACCTGATCAAGACCTCGGGCGGCAAGTACGTGGCCCCGGCGGAGGTCGAAGGACAGTTCAAGGCGATCTGTCCGTACGTCTCCGCCATCGTCGTGCACGGCGCCGCCCGCAACTTCTGCACCGCGCTCATCGCCCTGGACGAGGCGGCGATCCTCGGCTGGGCCGGCGACAACGGCCTCGCCGGCAAGTCGTACGCGCAGGTGCTCGCCGCACCCGAGACGGTCACCCTCGTCGACGGCTACGTCACGGAGCTGAACCAAGGGCTCCAACGCTGGCAGACCATCAAGAGGTTCCGCATCCTGCCGCGTGACCTCGACGTCGAACACGGTGACCTGACCCCGAGCCTGAAGCTCAAGCGACCGGCCGTGGAGCGCGAGTTCGGGCACCTGTTGGACGAGATGTACACGGGCGCGAAGGAATCCTGAGCCCGGGCGCGTGCGCCGGGCGCCCACCGCGGGAGGGCGACCCGCGCCC
>NZ_JBHXEN010000088.1:0-22669 GCF_042724695.1 Streptomyces sp. NPDC127068
TATACCACCCCCCCCAAACTCCCCGCCCGCCTCATTTTTTTATAACCCCCCCCCCATCGCCCCCCCGGGGGCCCCGCTGGGGGGGGGCCCAACACCCGCCGTGCAGCACCCCCCCCCTCACTGGTGCTCGTTAGGTGGTGGAGGCGCGACGGCCACCGGAGCGACGCTCGCCGCCACGGCCGGCGTTCCCGCCGGCGCTGCCCGTCGCGGCCCGGCGGCCGGAGCCACGGCCACCGGAACTCGCCGCACCGTTCGCGGCCCCGGCGGTTCCCGTACGGCGGCCGGAACCACGCCCGCCGGTCGGGGGAGTGCCGCCGGTGGCGGTGGAGCCGTTCGCGGTACGGCGCTCCGCACCGCCGCGGCCCCGCGTTCCGGTGGCGGCTGCGGCGGATCCGGACTCGCCGGCGTTGCGGCGGCGCCGGCTCGATCGCCTGCTGGACCCGGAGCCGGCCTTCCGCTCGGACGCCTTCGGCGCCGTGGGCTGGGGCACCTCGATGGTGACGGCCACGCCGGACGGCTCACGGGCACCGGTGATGGTGGCCAGTTCCGTGTCGCTCGACTTGATGCGGGCCGTCTGGGGGCGGATGCCCGCGTCCGACATGAGCCGGGTCATGTCCCGCTTCTGTTCGGGCAGGACCAGCGTGACCACGCTGCCGGAGCCGCCGGCCCGGGCGGTGCGACCGCCCCGGTGGAGGTAGTCCTTGTGGTCGGTGGGCGGGTCGACGTTCACGACGAGGTCGAGATCGTCGACGTGTATGCCACGAGCCGCGACGTTCGTCGCCACCAGTGCGGTGACCTGGCCGTTCTTGAACTGCTCCAGGGTGCGGTTGCGCTGCGGCTGGGAACGGCCCCCGTGGAGCGCCGCGGCGCGGACCCCGACGGCCAGGAGCCGCTTGGTGAGCCGGTCGGCGGACCGCTTGGTGTCGAGGAAGAGGATGACCCGGCCGTCCCGCGCCGCGATGCGCGTGGTGACGGCCTTCTTGTCGGTCTCGTCCTGGAGGTGGAGCACATGGTGCTCCATCGTGGTCACCGCTCCGGCGGACGGGTCCACCGAGTGCACCACGGGGTCGGTCAGGAACCCGCGCACCAGCCGGTCGATGTTGCGGTCCAGGGTGGCGGAGAACAACATGCGCTGCCCGTCCGACCGGACCTGCCGGATCAGCTTGGTGATCTGCGGCAGGAAGCCCATGTCGGTCATCTGGTCGGCTTCGTCCAGCACGGTGATGCGGACCTCGTCGAGCACGCAGTCACCGCGCTCCACCAGGTCGTTCAGTCGGCCGGGAGTGGCCACGACCACTTCGGCGCCCCGTCGCAGGACGGCGGCCTGCTTGGTGATGGACAGCCCACCGACCACGGTGGTCAGTCGGAGGTTCACCGCCGTGGCGTACGGCGTCAGCGCCTCCGTCACCTGCTGGGCGAGCTCACGGGTGGGCACCAGCACCAGGGCCAGGGGGGTCCTGGGCTCGGCGCGCAGGCCGGTCGTGCGGGCCAGGACGGCCAGACCGAACGCGAGGGTCTTGCCGGATCCCGTACGTCCCCTGCCGAGGAGGTCCCGGCCGGCCAGCGAGTTGGGCAGGGTGGCCCCCTGGATGGGGAAGGGAGCGATCACACCCTGTGCGGTGAGGGTCTTCAGCAGCCCTGCGGGCATGTCCAGAGCAGCGAAGTCGTCGACGGCGGGAAGTGAGGGGGTCGTGCTTTCCGGCAGCCGGAATTCCCTGGGCGACGATGCGGAGGGCGACGGAGATGTGGCGCGCCGATTCGACTTCTGGGGCCTGCGGGACATGCGGATATTTGCCTTCCTTAAAACAGCGCAAACCGGGGTCCGCACCATGACGGTGCGGACCCCGGTCAGTGGATACGCGTCCGGCTATCAGGCGGGGACGATGTTCTCCGCCTGCGGACCCTTCTGGCCCTGCGTGACGTCGAAGGAGACCCGCTGGCCCTCCTGCAGCTCACGGAAGCCCTGGGTCGCAATGTTCGAGTAGTGGGCGAAGACGTCGGGGCCGCCGCCGTCCTGCTCAATGAAGCCGAAGCCCTTTTCGGCGTTGAACCACTTCACAGTTCCCTGTGCCATAATATTTCTCCTTTTCGGGCAGAGGCCCCATCCGGAGAATGCCGGGAAAACAAATAATGCGCCTGAGGAGAAGCAATCCCGTCAGGCGCACATAGGTTCATGGGTACCACAACTGCAACTTCTTGCAGCTTAGCACAGCTCGCCCCTCGATGTGGATCACTGGGGGGTCGTGGTGTCGTGTCGGTCCGGCGGGGCCGGCCCGGCGCTGTGGATCTATCGGGGTGGGTGCGGCCGGGGGTCTTCTCGCCCTCGGCGCTTCAGGTGCGCGAGGGGCGGCGCTCCGTGGGGTGGGTCGCGCGTCGGTCGCCGCAGCGGGCCGCCTGCCGGTCGTCCCCGTCGGTCGTCGCGGCCCGGGAACGTCGCCGCTCCCCTTGCCCACATGGGGGCGGGCGTTTCCTGTGGGCTCGTCACGGAGAAGGCGCGGGGCTGCTGTTGGCGTGCCGCCCGTGGGGGTCCGAGGGCGCGGCAGTATCCCAATTCGCCATGGGCATTTCAAGCGTGGTCAACCGGTCACCGAGCCGGTAGGTTGTCGCTCGCACAGCGGACACGGAGGTCCGCATAGCGGCGATCCCGCTCCTGGGCCTCCTTGGTCGGGGTGTTCTGGCGCTCCGTCACGAGGGACGGGCGCCTTCGTACGAGACGGTCCTCGACGCCGTCCGCCCCTCCTGTGCCGTGCCCCACCGCCGCCGCTCGTCGCGGCGAAGCTGTTCCACCTTCCGCGCCCCGCCCCGTTCCCCGGTGCTCTCCGCCCCCGTACGGCCGGCGCGCGTTCCCCCACTCACCGGCCGTCGCCCCTGCGTGCGGCCGGACAGACGAAAGGTGTCAGCCCCTCATGCGCACAACTCCCCTCGGCGGCCTGGCCGCCGGTGCCCTCGGTCTCGCCCTTCCGCTCGCCCTGGTCCCCACCGCGGTGTCCGCCGCGCCGAGCCCGACCCCGCTGGTCAAGGTCGCCCAGGCCCCGGCGGCCAGCGAGATCAAGGGTCAGTACATCGTCACCGTCAAGGCGGGCAACGACCCGGCCGCCGTCGCCGAGGCGCGCTCGGTCACCCCCGACTACGTGTACGACGCGGTGATCAACGGCTTCGCCGCCTCCCTGACCTCGACCGAGCTCACGGAGCTCCGCGCCGACCCGCGGATCCGGTCCATCGAAGAGGACCAGAAGGCCGCACCCTCCGCCACCCAGAACAACCCGCCGTGGGGCCTGGACCGAATAGACCAGCGCACCGGCCGCAGCAACTCGTACACCTACAACGGCACCGGTTCCGGAGTCACGGCCTACATCATCGACTCCGGCATCGACACCAGCCACCCGGACTTCGGCGGCCGGGCCCGCAACGTCTTCGACGCCTTCGGCGGCAACGGCCAGGACTGCAACGGCCACGGCACCCATGTCGCCGGCACCGTCGGCGGTTCCACCCACGGCGTGGCCAAGGGGGTGCAGCTGCGCGGCGTGAAGGTGCTGAACTGTCAGGGCTCGGGCTCCTTCTCCGGCATCATCGCCGGCTTCGACTGGGTCCGGCAGAACGCCGCGAAGCCCGCGGTCGCCAACGCCTCGCTCGGCGGGGGCTACTCGGCCGCCCTCAACAACGCCGCCACCGCCCTGGCCAACGCCGGGGTCCACACCACGGTGGCCGCGGGCAACAGCAACCAGGACGCCTGCAACTTCTCCCCGGCGAGCGCCGCGGGCGCCCTCTCGATCGCGGCCTCGGACTCCGGTGACGCCAAGGCCGGCTTCAGCAACTACGGCCGGTGCACCGACCTGTACGGTCCCGGGGTGAACGTCACGTCCACCCGGATGGGCGGCGGCACCACCAGCATGAGCGGCACGTCGATGGCGGCGCCCCACGTCGCCGGTGTGGCGGCGCTCTACAAGGGTGCCAACGGCGACGCCTCCAGCACCACCGTGAACAACTGGCTGGTCAACAACAGCACGCCCAACGTGATCCGCGGCAACGTCAGCGGCACTCCGAACCGGCTGCTGTTCAAGTCCACTCTCTGATTCGTCCCCGTCCGGGGTCCGTCCTTGCGGGGGCGGGCCCCGGACGCGTCGGTGCGGGGGAGCCGTGCGCCCCCGTGATCCCGTTCGCCGTCCTCAAGACCGTTGTCGGACCGTAGGGTTGGATCGTGAGGACCGAGCGAAGGGGGACCAAGGGGTGGGGGAGCACACGGTGCCGGGCGTACAGTCCTGCGACACCCGAAGGCCGACAGGAGCGCCGAGGGCGCGGAGCGGAACGGACCCGTACGGCATGACGACGACAGGTGCGTGGTGATGGGCGTGTTGCTCGCAGAGGTGCTGCCGCCCCGGGTGGTCGTCGCCGAGAGGTTCACCGATCCGTCGGACGTGTACCTCTTCCCCGAGGAGGAGGCCGTGATCGCCCGGGCCGTGGACAAGCGGCGCCGTGAGTTCAGCACCGGCCGGTACTGCGCGCGGCAGGCGCTCGCCGGGCTCGGGGTCGACGCCGTGCCGCTGCTCCCGGGGGAGCGGGGGGCGCCCGGGTGGCCACCGGGTGTGGTCGGCTCGCTGACGCACTGCGAGGGCTACCGGGCCGCTGCCGTCGCCCGCGACCACGAGCTGGTCTCGCTGGGCATCGACGCGGAGCCCCACGGGCCGCTGCCCGAAGGGGTCCTCGGCAGTGTCGCCCTGCCCGCCGAGGAGGAGACGCTGGCCGGCCTGGGGCGCGGGCGGCCCGACGTCCACTGGGACCGGCTGCTGTTCAGCGCGAAGGAGTCCGTGTACAAGACCTGGTTCCCGCTGACCGGCGAGTGGCTGGGGTTCGAGGAGGCCGAGCTCTCGTTCGTCCCGGACGAGGCCGGTGAGCCGTCCGAATCCGTCGGGGGGACCTTCCGGGCGCGGCTGCTGAAGACCGGGCACGACCCCCGGGGTCGGGCCTTGACGGGGTTCGAAGGACGGTGGGTGGTGACCCGGGGCCTGGTGCTGACGGCCATCGCCCACGCACCGGAGTCCTGAGCCCCGCGTCGCGTACGGGCACGGGCCGGTGTCGGGTCCCCGACACCGGCCCGTCCCTCAGGGCCGCTGCGTTCAACGCAGCACCGCCGCGACCAGTTCGGCCAACAACGCGGCGCGCACCGGCAGGTGTTCCACCAGTACGTGCTCGTCCTCCGCGTGCGCGCCGCCCCCGACGGCGCCGAGACCGTCCAGCGTCGGACATCCCACGCCCGCGGTGAAGTTGCCGTCGGAGGCGCCTCCCACCGCGGCACCGGTCAGCGGCGGCAACCCGAGGCGGGCGGCGGCCTCCTGCGCCAGGGCGAACAGTCCCGCCGACGCCTCCGGTTCGAGGGGCGGCCGGTTGGGGCCGCCCCGGACGTCCAGCCGTGCGCCCGGGGTGCGAACGGGCAGGGCGCGCAGCAGGTCGTCCACCCGGTGCTGGGCGTCGCGCGTCGGCACCCGCACGTCGACCGTGAAGTCGGCGCGGGCGGGCACGGTGTTGGCGGTGCTGCCCGCGGAGCCGAGGGTCGGGGTCAGCGTCGTCGTCCAGGAGGTCCCGGAGCCCGGCGACCCGTCGTTCAGCGTGGTGCCGAGCGCATCGACGGCGAGGACCTGGTGCGCCGCTTCGACGCCCGCGTTCACGCCCTTCTCGGGTTCGAGTCCGGAGTGGGCGGCCTTGCCGTGCACCGTGAACTCATAGCGGGAGGTGCCCTTGCGCGCGGTCTTCAGTGCCCCGCCGTCAGCCGAAGCCTCCAGTACGAGGGCCGCCGCGCACTCCCGGGCAGCGTCCTCGATCAGTGTCCGGGAGGTCGACGAACCGACCTCCTCGTCACCGGTGACCAGGATCCGGACGCCGTCGAGCGACGGCAGAGCGGCCAGTGCGTGGAACATCTGGACCAGTCCGGCCTTCATGTCGAAGACCCCGGGCCCCCGGGCCACGCCGTCGGCCACCCGCCACGGCCGGGTGCTCAACGACCCCGTCGGCCAGACCGTGTCGTGGTGCCCCACCAGCAGGACCCGGGGCGTCCCGAACGTCCAGGACAGATGGGTGACGCCGGCCACGACGACCGTCTTCGGGCCCGCTCCCAGCCGGTCCGTGCCCTGCCGCGCGACGACGGCGGCACTGCGTGCCACCGCCGCGTGGTCCGCCGAGAAGGACTCGCACCGCACCAACTCCTCCAGGTCCGTGAGCATCGCCGTGAGATCCATGGTGCTCCGTCCTCCCGCGCCGGTGTGGGCGCCGGCGTCGTCGTCCAGCATGGTCGGGACGTGCGGGGGAGGTGGCCGCACCGCATCGACGGCACCCGAACGCCTGGCGCTCGCCCCGCGCCCGGACGACGCAGACCGGTCGGCCGCCGCGCGGAACTCGCCGTGCGGCAGCCGACCGACCGGTGGGGTTCAGACGTGCTGGGGCACCTCGTCCTTCAGCATGCCCCTGAGTTGCTCCCGCAACTCTCCGGTGTCCTCATGACCGTGGACGGACGCCGCGTGTTCGGCGGCGGCCCGGACCACTTCGTCCTCCTCGCCCGAGATGGTGAGGGTGCAGTTCGACTCGCTGGGGTAGTCCCGGCAGTCGGCGACCTTGCGCATGACGTGCCTCCGTGGACTTCACATGTGGGGGCCTACCCCTTCAGCCTCCCTCGGTTCCCGCCCAGAGCCAAGGGCGGTCGCGTACCGGAGTCGGGCAGCGGCCCTCGGTGAGCACCGTCGGCGCAGCTGCGCCCGTCACCCGGTCAGTGATTCCGCACCGAGCCCGAGCAACGGAAAAATCGATGCTCAGACGTCAATGGCTTCATCATCTTCCGCTCACCGGCACCCGGCTGCCAGCATCAGCGCACTGTCACGGCTGAGGGAGAGAAATGGCCATTTTGACTCAACACAGACCCCTGCGTTCCCTCGCGGCGCTGGCCGCGGTGACCGCCCTGGCCGTCACCTCCTGCGGACGGTCCGACCAGGGCGGCGACACGGCGGTGAACGGTTCCGGGAGCGCGGGGAAGACCGCGAAGGAACTGCTTCCCGCATCGTTCGAGAAGAGCGGGGTGCTCCGGGTCGCCACCGCGGTGGGCTACCCCCCGATGGAGATGTACAAGCCGGGCACCACCGAGCTGACGGGCGTCGACCCCGACCTCGCGAAGGCCGTCGCCGACGAACTGGGACTGGAGCTCAAGCTCACCAACGCCGCGTTCGACGGGCTGATCCCCGGGCTGAAGTCCGGGCGCTTCGACCTGGTCATGTCGTCCATGACCGACAGCGCGCAGCGCCGGCAGGCCGTCGACTTCGTGGACTACTTCCGCACCGGCGGCGTGATCATGACGAAGAAGGGCAACCCGGAGGGCATCAAGACCCTGGACGACCTCTGCGGCAAGACCGTCGTCCTCGCCAAGGGCAGCTCCAACCTGGAGATCGGCGAGAAGCAGAACGCCGAGTGCGCGAAGAAGATGCGGATCTCACAGAGCGAGGACGCCCCCACCGGACTCCTCCAACTGGAGAGCGGCCGGGCGGTCGCCACCATCGTCGACTACCCGGTGGCCCAGATGTTCGCCGAGAAGAACAAGGCGTACGAGGTCGTGCCCACCCAGTACGGCGCCGCGCCCTGGGGCATCGCCGTGAGCAAGGACCAGAACGGGCTGCGCGACGCGGTGCACAAGGCGCTCCAGGACCTCATCGACAACGGCGCGTACAAGAAGGTCCTCGACAAGTACGGGGTCGCGGGCAGCGCCGTGCCCAAGGCCACCATCAACGACGGTCAGTGAGCCCGGGGGTGGAGAAGGACATGACCCGCCTCAGCAAGGACGACGCGGCGGTGGAGGCGGCCGGCACCCCCGACCCGGTGCCCGACCCCGCACCGCGACCGGGCACCGCGCCCCCGGACGACGAGTTCGCCTTCAAGGTCACCCGTCGCCCCCGGCCGGGCCGCTGGCTCGCGGTGCTCCTCGCCGCCGCCTGCACCGTGTGGCTCACGTACACCGTCGTGGTCAACCCCCACCTGCACTGGGACGTCATCGCGGAGTACCAGTTCGACGGGGTGATCCTCGAAGGACTGTGGGTGACCGTCCAACTCACCCTGATCTCGATGACCGCCGGCATCGCCATCGGCCTCCTGATCGCCGTGATGCAACTGTCCGAGAGCCCCGTCCTACGGCTCACCGCCAGCGCCTACACCTGGTTCTTCCGGGGCACCCCGCTGCTCGTCCAACTGATCTTCTGGTTCAACCTCGCCCTGTTGTTCCCCGTGATCAGCATCGGCATCCCCTTCGACGGCCCCAAACTCGTCGAGTGGCAGACCAACGCGGTCATCACCGGATTCGTCGCGGCGCTGCTCGGCCTCTCCATCAACGAGGGCGCCTACCTCGCCGAGATCGTCCGCGCCGGCATCCAGAGCGTCGACCCGGGCCAGCGCGAGGCGGGAGCCTCGCTCGGCCTGTCCAACCGGCAGATCCTCACCCGGGTCGTCCTGCCGCAGGCCATGCGGGTCATCATCCCGCCCTTCGGCAACCAGTTCATCTCCATGCTCAAGACCACCTCCCTGGTCTCGGTCATCGCGGGCGCCGACCTCATGACCGTCTCCCAACACCTCTACCTCGCCAACTTCGAGGTGATCGCCCTGCTGATGGTCGCCTCCCTCTGGTACCTCGCGCTCACCACCGTCGCCAGCGTCGCCCAGCACTTCATCGAGCGCCGCTACAGCCCCGGTGCCGCCCCCCTGCGCCGTCGGGTGCTGACCAACCTCGTCCCCGGACGCACCGGCAAGGGAGCCGTGTCGTGAACGACCTCGTCCTCAGGGCCCAGCGGGTCCGCAAGCGGTTCGGCGACATCGAGGTGCTGCGCGGCATCGACCTGGAGGTCCGCTCCGGAGAAGTGCTCTGCCTGATCGGCCCGTCCGGCTCCGGCAAGTCCACCCTGCTGCGCTGCTTCAACCACCTGGAGTCCATCGACGCGGGACGCGTGTGGCTCGACGGCGAACTCGTCGGCTACGAACCGCACGGCACCTCGGGCCGGGTCCTGCGGGAGCGGCGGGCCAAGGAGGTCCGGGCCCAGCGCGAACGCATCGGCATGGTGTTCCAACGCTTCCACCTCTTCCCGCACCGCACCGCCGTGCAGAACGTCATGGAAGGCCCCCTCGCCGTCAAGCGCCGTCCCCGCGCCGAAGCCGCACAGCAGGCCCGACGACTCCTCGACCGCGTCGGACTCGCCGACCGCGCCGACCACTACCCCGGTCAACTCTCCGGCGGCCAGCAACAGCGCGTCGCGATCGCCCGCGCCCTCGCCATGGAACCCACCCTGATGCTCTTCGACGAACCCACCTCCGCGCTCGACCCCGAACTCGTCGGCGAGGTCCTGGGCGTCATGAAGGACCTGGCCGCCAGCGGCATGACGATGGTCGTCGTCACCCACGAGATGGGCTTCGCCCGCGAGGTCGCCGACCGGGTCGTCTTCATGGACGACGGCCTCGTCGTGGAGTCAGGACCCCCCGAGGACCTCTTCGGCGCCCCGCGGCACGACCGCACCCGGGCCTTCCTCTCCACGGTGCTGTGATGGCGCGCCCCCTCGAACTGCTGCTGCGCGGCGGCACCCTCGTCGACGGCACCGGCGGCCCCGCCCGCACCGTCGACGTCGGCGTGGCCGACGGGTGCATCACCCTGCTGCCCACGGGCCGGCCCGCCACCGCCGACACGGTCCTCGACGTCGAAGGACAGGTCGTCGCCCCCGGGTTCATCGACGTCCACACCCACTCCGACGCACTCGCCGTACCCCAGGACGCCGAAGACCCCTCGGTCGCTGCGCTGCGGCTCGCCCCGCTCCTCCAGGGCGTCACCACGGAGATCGCCGGCAACTGCGGCTCCAGCCTCTTCCCCGCCCTGCCCGAACGGCTCCCCGCACTCGCCGAGCACCTGCGGGTGACCTTCGGCCTCGGACCCGTCGCACCCTGCCCCGACTTCGCCGCCTTCGCCGCCGGGCAGGCCCCCGCGCTGCGCGCCACCCACCTCGCCTCCCTGGTCGGCCACGGAACGCTCCGCGCCGGCGTCATGGGATTCGACGCCCGCACCCCCACCGCCGACGAGCTGGCCGCCATGTGCGAACTCCTCGACCGGGCCCTCGGCCAGGGCGCCGCCGGCCTCTCCACCGGGCTGATCTATCCACCCGGCACCTACGCCGACACCGAGGAGATCGTCGCCCTCGCCCGGGTCGCCGCACGGCACGGCAAGCCGTACGTGACGCACCTGCGCGACGAGATGTCCCAGATCGACCGGGCCCTGGAGGAAGCGCTGGAGATCGCCGTGCGCTCCGGGGCGCCGCTCCAGGTCTCCCACCACAAGACCGCCGGACGGCACGCCTGGGGCGCCACCCTGCGTACCCTGCCCAGACTGGAACGGGCCCGCGCGGAAGGAGTGGACGTGCTCTGCGACGTGTACCCCTACACCGCGGGCAGCACCGTCCTGCACGCGATGCTCCCGCCCTGGGCCAACGCGGGCGGCATCGGCGCCCTGCTGGCCCGGCTCCACCAGGAGTCCGTGCGCGAACTGATCCGGCGGGACATCGCCGAGGGCGTGGACGGATGGGAGAACACCGTCGGCAACGGAGGCTGGGACCTGATCGCCGTCGCCGCCGCGCCCACCCACCCCCACGTCCAGGGCCGGCGCATCGCCGACCTCGCCGCGGAACGCGGCTGCGACCCCGTCGACTACGTCTGTGACCTGCTGCTCGCCGAGCAGGGCGAGGTGACCATCATCAGCCACTCGATGCGCGAGGACGACGTGTGCCGGGTCATCGCCAGCCCGCTGTCCATGATCGGATCGGACGGCGTCCCCAAACCCGGCCGTCCGCACCCCCGCTGGGCGGGCAGCTTCGCCCGGGTCCTCGGCCACTACGGGCGCGACGAGCACCTCCTGACCCTGGAGACGGCCGTCCACAAGATGACCGGGCTGCCCGCAGCCCGCTTCGGACTCACCGGACGCGGCACCGTCCACCAAGGGGCCCACGCCGACCTGGTCGTGTTCGATCCCGCCACCGTGTCCGACCGGGCCACCTTCGACCGCCCGTTGGCCGCTCCGGACGGCATCGGCGCGGTGGTGGTCGCCGGGCGGCTCGCCGTGCGCGACGGCGCCCCGACCGGGGTGTGCGCCGGACGCGTCCTGGAGGTCCGATGAGCCTCGCCCGCGTCGCCGCGGCGGCCGGCCGCTCCGCCGCGCTGCCGCTCGTCCTCTCCGTCAGCGCGATCGACCTCGACGCCACGCACGGCACCGGCGACACCGACCGCATCGGCTTCCACGACGAGGTCGTCCTGCCCGTCGCGTCCACCGCGAAGCTGCTGCTCCTCGCCGAGATCGCCCGCCGGCTCGACACCGGGGAACTGCACGGCGACCGGACCGTCGACGTGCTCCCCGAGGACCACGCGGGTGGCACCGGACTGCTGGGCCGCCTCGGGCGCACCGGGTGGACCGTCGAGGACCTCTGCTGGCTCACCGCCTCCGTCAGCGACAACACGGCGACCAACGTCCTGCTGCGCCTCGTCGGACGGGACGCCACGGCCCGGCTCGCCGAGCGGCTGACGCTCCGGGACCTCACCCTGCACGACTCCGTACGGGACGTACGGGGCCCCGGGGTGCCCCCGGTCTTCGCCACCGGCACCGCCCGCGACCTGGCCCACCTGGTGGCGCACGCCGCGCGCGGCACGATGGTCTCCGCCGGGGCGTCCGCGCGGCTGCTGCGGTGGATGCGGGCCAACACCGACCACGCCCTGGTGCCGGCGCTCGTCGCCCACGACCCGTACGCGTCGGACTTCCCCGCACCCACGCCCGGCGCGCTGCTCATCGCCAACAAGACCGGCACGGACACCGGGGTGCGGGCCGACGTCGGCGTGCTCATCGGCACCCGGCGGCTCGTCTACGCGGTCGTCGCGCACTGGGACACCGCGCTCGGCGCCAGCACCGAACGCGCGGCCGTGCACGCCCTGCGGGACGTGGGACGGACCCTGGCCGACTGCGCGATGCCCCCGGGCCACGTCTGAGTCCTCACCACCGGGCGGGCGCACGGCTCCCCGTGCGCCCGCCCCGGCCGTTCAGGGGCGGGTGAGACCGAACTGGCTGCCGAGCAGGGTGCCCACCTCGCGCGCCGCCGTGCGCAGCTCCCCCAGGAAGTGGTCGAGCAACGGGTTCACATGGGTGGACCGGGTCGCGACCCCGATCCGACGGTGCAACTGCGGATGGTCCAGCCGGCACACGTGGACGCCCGCCGTGTCACCGATCCCCAGCGCCGGCACCAGGGCGATCCCCATGCCGGCACGGGCGAGGTTCACGGTCACCTGGTAGTGGTCGCTGCGGCACCGCACCCGCGGCAGGAACCCCTCGGCCGCACAGGCCCGCTCCAGCACCGGTTCGCCCGTGCTGCCGCCCCGCGTGCCGATCCAGGTCTCGCCCTCCAGGGCCGCGAGCCGCACCGTGGACTGCCGGCCCAGCCGGTGCCGCAGGGGCACGACGATCAACTGCGGCTCGTCGAAGAACATCTCCACGTCCACGGAGGCGTCACGGCACCAGGGATCGAGGGGGTGCTCGAAGACGACGGCCGCGTCCAGCCGCCCGGCCTCCAGACCGGGCACCAACTCGTGCGGCTGCCCGAGGATCAGTTCCAGCTCGACGTGCGGTCGGCGCGCCGAGAACCCGGACAGCGCACGGGGCAGCAGCTCCAGCCCGGAGGAGGCGAAGAACCCGAGCCGCAGCACCCCCGCCTCGCCCGCCGAGTGCTCCCGCAGATCGTCCTGCGCCAGGGCCATCAGATCGGCGATGGCCTGCGCGTGTTCCGCGAGCCGCTGCCCCGCCGCCGTCATCCGCAGGCTCTGCGGGGCCCGCTCGACCAGGGCGACGCCCACCTCCTGCTCCAGCCGCGCCAACTGGTGGGAGACCGCCGACGGGCTGAGGTGCAGTGCCTGGGCGGCGGCCACGATGGTGCCCCGCCGGGCGATCTCCAGCAGGACGAGCAGACGCGCACTGTTCAGCATCGCGTCAGACTAGGCGTTGCCCGCGCCCGCCACCGTGACCAGGGCGGTTCGGTCCGTGCGCGCCTCCCCGCCGCCGGCCCCGGGTTCCGTGACGTCGAGCCGCAGCAGGTCCTCGTCCGTCTCCCGCCGCACCACGAGCCGGGCGTCACCGCCCCGTACGAACACCACCGCAGGGCGCGGCAGCTTGTTGTAGTTGGAGGCCATGGCGTAGCCGTACGCCCCGGTCACCGGGGTCGCCAGGACGTCCGACACGGCGAGGTCGGCGGGGAGCGCCGCCCGGTCGATGATCACGTCGCCGCTCTCGCAGTGCTTGCCCACCAGCCGGGCCCGCAGCGGACGCGGAGCGCCGGGGCAGCGCGGCAGGAACGCCTCGTACCGGCTCGCGTACAGGGCGGGGCGCAGGTTGTCGCTCATCCCGCCGTCCACGCTCACGTACGTGCGCACCCCCTCGATGTGCTTGACGGTGCCGACCCGGTACAGCGTCAGTCCGGCCCGTGCGGTGATCGACCGGCCCGGCTCCACCGTCACCCCGCCGGACCAGCCCGCGCCGTGCACCGCCGCCCGCACGGCGTCCGCCCAGGCGGCGAAGGTCGGGACCCGCTGCCCGCCCTCGTACGCGACGCCGAGCCCACCGCCGACGGTCAGCCCCGCGGCGCCCACCCCGGTGGCGAAGCGGGCCATGGCAGCGGCCCCCGCCGCCAACTCGGACGGGTCGAGCACCTGCGAGCCCACGTGCGCGTGCACGCCGTCGAAGCGCATCGCCGGGCTGCGCCGGACCCGTCGGACCGCTTCGGCGGCGGTCCCGTCGGCGAGGCCGAAGCCGAACTTCGAGTCCCGCCCCCCGGTCCGGATCGCCTCGTGCGCACCTGCGGCGACCCCGGGCGCCACCCGCAGCAGCACCGGCACCGGAGGAAGGCCCTCGTCGCGGTGCAGGGCCTCGATGCGGTGCACCTCGTCGAAACTGTCGACCACCAGGTGGCGCACCCCGGCCCGGACGGCGGTCCGCAACTCGGACGTGTCCTTGTTGTTGCCGTGCACCACGATCCGGTCCGCCGGGACGCCGGCCCGCAGCGCCACCCGCAGTTCACCACCGGAGGCCACGTCGAGCAGCAGACCCTCCTCGTGGGCGAGCCGGGCCATGGCCGTGCACAGGAACGCCTTGGACGCGTAGGCCACCCGGTCCGCGCCGAACGCGTCGAGGGCTTCACGGCAGCGGCGCCGCAGGTGCTCCTCGTCGTACACGAACAGCGGGGTCCCGAAGCGCCCGGCCAGTTCCACCAGCGGCACTCCGCCGACGGCCAGCCCTCCGGGGCCGGACGTCGAGGTGAGGGGCAGCAGATCGGGGTCGACGGCTGAGGTCACGGTTCCTCCCACGGCAGGCTGGCTCCCGGCCATCCTGGGGCCCGCGGGGGGAACCGTGAAAGCGGATTCTTCGGGGGCTGAGCACCGACATTTCCGATGCTCGCCCCGATCGCCGGGCCGCCGGGGCCCGGTCAGCCCAACAGGGTCGCCGCGTGGTCCGGCACGTACGACTGGAGGTCCTTCGGCGGGCGCTCGTACCCGGAGGCGGGCGGACGCGACGGAATGGTGACGTCCGGCGGCGGAACCTCCCGGTAGGGGATCGTGGACAGGAGATGGGCGATCATGTTGAGCCGGGCCCGACGCTTGTCGTCGCTCTCGACGATGTGCCAGGGCGCCTCCGGGATGTCCGTGTGCACCAGCATCTCGTCCTTCGCCCGCGAGTACGCCTCCCACCGCGTGAGGGACTCCAGGTCCATCGGCGACAGCTTCCAACGCCGCAACGGGTCCTCCAGCCGCTTGCGGAAACGCCGTTCCTGCTCCGCGTCGCTCACCGAGAACCAGTACTTGCGCAGCAGGATGCCGTCCTCGACCAGCATCCGCTCGAAGATCGGGCACTGGTGCAGGAACCGCTGGTGCTCCGCCTTGGTGCAGAAGCCCATCACGTGCTCCACACCGGCGCGGTTGTACCAGCTCCGGTCGAACAGCCGCACCTCGCCGGCCGCCGGGAGGTGCGCCGTGTACCGCTGGAAGTACCACTGCCCGCGCTCCCGTTCGGTGGGCTGGGGCAGGGCCACGATCTGCGCCACCCGCGGGTTCAGGTACTCCGTCACCCGCTTGATCGTGCCGCCCTTGCCCGCGGCGTCACGACCCTCGAAGACGATGACCAGCCGCACCCCCTCGGCCCGCACCCACTCCTGGAGCTTCACCAACTCGGTCTGGAGCCGGTACAGCTCGCGCTCGTACGGTTCCCGCGGCATCTTCCGCCCGCCCGACCCCGCGCCCTTCGCCGCCATCCGTACGCCCTTCTCGCAGTGGAACGTCGCCCCCGGTCCACCCGGGTCCACCCGGGCCGGGGCCGACCAGCACCGTAACCGACCGCTCGGCCCGCCGACGTCCGGCACGACCACCGCCGCCCGGGCCGTGCGCACCCGGTGGCGGACGACGACCGCGCCCGGCCGTCCAACGGGAGCCGGGGGAACCGGCATTGCGGTCCGGACGGGAAGCGTTAGGGTCAGGCTCGCGAGTGCAGCGCGCGAACCGGCTGCCCGCACCTCGTCATGGAGCCCACGTCCACGGAGACCAACGGTGAGTCAACCCCCCGTCCCGCTCCGCGCGGCCCGCGCCCTGCCGGACCCGGTGATCCGACGTCAGCAGGGACGCGACCCCCGGCCCCCCGCCCCGACGAGACCCGGCGCCGGGCCGGAACCCTCCCTCCCGGAGGGCGCCGCACCATGAACATCAACCGGGGGATGAAGCGACTCGCCGCGAGCCTCGCGGACGCGGTGACCGGCCAGGACCTGGGCGATCCCACCAGCGCCGACGCACTGTGCCGGGCCCTGTGCGCAGAGATGGCGGAACGCCGCGGGCGGCCCATCGTGCTGCGCTTCGAGAGGTTCCCCGACGAGGCAGGGATCACCGGACTCATGCTGAGCTTCGACACCTACGACATGATCCTCGTCGAACAACGCCACGACCCCGTACAGCAGGTGGTCGTCGTCGGACACGAACTGTGGCACCTGACGCAGGGCCACGGCCGGCCCGCCGAAGGAGACCCCGTCGTCCCCGCCGAAGCCCTCGCCGGCGATGCGGGCGCCCGACCCGGACCGGCCGGGCGGTGGGCGGACGTCCTGCGCTCGTTCGCGGCCCGCAGCCACTGCCACGACGACCACGAACGGGACGCCGAAACGTTCGGGCTCCTGCTCGGCAGCCGACTGCGCACGCTCATCGAGGACCCCCACCACCGGCGCGCGGCCCACCGCGACGGCATCAGCAACCGCATCCAGGCCTCCCTCGGAGTCCGGTGACCGCGTGCCGCCCTCCGACACCCACCTCAGCTACCTCATCGCAGCCGCCGTCCTCAGCGCCGCCCTGGTCTACAAGACCCCGGCCATCGTCCGGTTCTGGCGCGACAAACTGCTGCGCGCCGTCGGGGGTCTGCTCGTCCTCGCCTGCGGGGTGTTCTTCTTCGCGAACCCCCGCACCATCGTCTGGCTCAACGACGTCACCGGAGTCCCGAACGTCTCCGCGCCGTGGGTGTACACCCTGCTGACGGCGTTCTGCGCCTCGTGCCTCGTGCTGCTCATCGTCTGGAAGGACGACGACCGGACCGTCACCCGCCGCTCGGTGCGCTGCGTCACGGTCGCCTACGCCACCGTGATCGTCGGCCTGTGGATCCTCTTCGCCCTGGCCGACGTGCCCGACGAGCGCGTGCAGGACCTCGACACGCACTACGCCACCACGCCCTTCGTCCGCGAGGTCGTGGTCCTCTACCTGCTGGCCCACACGGTGGCGGTGCTCATCACCTCGTACCTGATCTGGTCCTGGCAGGGACGCCTGTGCGGGTGGCTGCGCAGCGGCGTCGTCTGCCTCGGGATCGGCTACGTGGCGAACCTGGGCTTCGACACCCTCAAGTGGACCGCCGTGGTGGCCCGGTGGACGGGCGGGAACCTGGACCACCTCAGCACCACGATCGCCCCGCCGGTGGCCTGCGTCAGCGCCGTCTTCATCGGCGCGGGCTTCATCCTCCCGCACGCCGGACAGGCGGCCCAGGGCTGGTGGCACGCCCGGACCAGCCACTGGCGGCTGCGCCCGCTGTACCGACTCCTGAAGGCCCACGCCGAGGTGAAGCCGTCCCTGACGGTGGGCCGTTCGCGCAGCGCCGCACTCGCGCTGACCGCGCGCGAGACGTACATCGGCGACGAGGTGATCCACCTCGGGCCCCACATCGACTACGCGTTGTGGCGGCTGGCGCACCACGAGGCGCTGCACGGCGGCGCGGCACCCGAGGACGCCACCGGCATCGCCGGCGCCGTCACCCTCCTCGCCGCGATCGAGCGCCGCGCCACCCGTCGCGACGGCGAGGACGGCCGGGACCACGCCCCCGGCGCCCCGCTCGGCGGCCAGGCCCAACAGATCGCCCGGGCCCTGCGCTCTCCCGACCTCGTCGCAGCGGTTCGCGCACGCGTGAACGCCCGAACAGAAAGCGTGGCCCCATGAGTGATCGTTCCCCCCGCTCCGGCAGACCCAGCAGATCCCCCCTATCCGGCAGATCCGGCAGATCCGCCGTCGTCCTCGGCGGCGGCCTCGCCGGAATGCTGACCGCACAGGCGCTGTCCGGCCTCGCCGACGTGACCGTCGTGGAACGCGACGAGCTTCCGACCGGCCCGGCGTCCCGCAAGGGCCTGCCCCAGGCGCGCCACGTCCACCTGCTGTGGTCCGGGGGAGCCGAGGCCGTCGAAGAACTGCTGCCCGGCACCGTCAACCGACTGTTGGCCCGGGGCGCCCACCGGCTGGCCCTGCCCGACGACATGATCGGCTTCTCGCCCCAGGGATGGCTGCGCCGCTGGGCGGGCGAGCACTACATGCTGCTGTCCTCCCGGGACCTCCTCGACGCGACGCTGCGCGCGGAGGTCCTCGCCTCCGAACGGGTGACGCTCCGTCAGCACACCGAGGTCCTCGGCCTCACCGGGGACGGGTCGGCGGTGGCCGGGGTCCGGGTCCGCGACCGCGAGGGCGTGCAGCGCACGCTCCGCGCCGACCTGGTCGTCGACACCACCGGCCGCTCCTCCCGGGCCGCCGGCTGGCTGCGCTCCCTCGGACTGCCCCCGGTCCCCGAACGCACCGTGTCGTCGGGGCTCGTCTACGCGAGCCGGCTGTACCGGGCGCCCGAAGCGGCCCGCGGCGGCTTCCCCGCGGTCAACATCCAGGCCGACCCCCGCGGCCCCGGCCCGGGACGCGCCGGAACCCTGGTGCTGATCGAGGACGGCCGCTGGCACGTCACGCTGTCCGGCACCACGGGCGGTGCACCGTCCGGCCGCAACGACGCGTTCGAGCCGTTCGCCCGGGGGCTGCGGCACCCGGTGCTGGCCGATCTCATCGCCGACGCGGAACCCCTCGACGACGTGGTCCTCACCCGGGCCACAGCCAACCGCCGCCACTACTACGAGCGCGCCCGCCGCTGGCCCGACGGGTTCGCCGTCCTCGGGGACGCCGTCGCCGCGTACAACCCGATCTACGGACACGGCATGTCGGTGGCCGCGCAGAGCGCCCGCGCCCTGCGCGCCGTCCTGCGGCGGCGCGGCTGGGGCACGCCCGGGCTCGCCCGCCACCTCCAACGGGCCATCGCCGGCCCGGTCGCGGTGGCCTGGGACCTGGCCACCGGCCAGGACGTCTTCTACCCCGGCGCCACCCCGAACGGCCCCACCCTGCGGGAACGGGCCACCGCGGCCTACGTGGACCGCCTCATGCACACCGCGACCGGCAACGGGCGGATCGCCAGGGAACTCACCCGGGTGACCTCGATGGAGGACGGCCCGCTGCTCCTCCTGAAACCGTCCGTCCTCCTCGCGGCCGTCCGCGGCCCCCTCCGACCCCCGCTCGGCGGGCCGCCGTTGACTCCTGCGGAGCGCGGCGCGGTCGGGTGAGGACCCGCGCGGGGCCCTGCGGGTCTGCGCGGGTGGCGGCGTGCGTACGGCGGTCGCGTTGTCAGACCCCTCTGCCAGAGTGACCCCATGGACACGAGCACACCGCACCCGCCCACCCCCCAGGACACCCCGCCCGCCCGGGTGGAGGAGGCGATCCCGGTCCTCCGGGTGCAGGAGGCCGCCCGGGCCGTCCGCTGGTACGCCCGACTGGGGTTCACCCAGCAGTGGGAGCACCGCTTCGAACCCGGCCTGCCCGCCTTCGTGGAGGTGGCCCGGGGCGCGGTCCGCCTGTTCCTCTCCGAGCACGTCGGGGACGCGCGCCCCGGCACCCTGGTGTACCTCCGGGTGGCGGACGTGGACGCGGTGGCGGCCGAGTTCGGTGTCACCGCCCAGGACGTGCCGTGGGCCAGGGAGATCGAGTTGAGCGACCCCGACGGCAACCGACTGCGGGTCGGCACGCCGTTGGAGTGAGCCGGTGCCCGCCGTCGCTGGCACCGGCAGCCGACAGCCGTCAGTGCTTGCCGGAGGCGGCGACGTCCAGCTTCCGGTCGAAGGTCTTCCCACCGTCCCGGGACTCGTAGACGCCGTCCTGGGAGGCGACGACGAGACGTTGCCCGTCGAGCGCGGTCAGTGCCTGGGGAGCGCCCCCGGGCACCGTGCCCCGCTCGCTCCAGCCGGTCCCGCCGTCGCGGCTCACCGAGAGCACGCCCCTCGCATCGACCGCGAACAGCGCGTCCTGCTTCGCCCAGGACACGAAGGCGGGGGCGGGCCCGGTGACGCCGGCGAAGGTCCTGCCCCCGTCGGTGCTGCGGAGGAGACCCTGCTCCGCGGTGGCGAGCACGGTGTCCGGGTCCCGGGGGCTGACGGCGATGTCGAGCGCCGTCAGCGAGGCCCGGTCGTCCCAGGTCACGCCGTCGGCGCTGACCCGCAGCAGGCCGTTGGTGCTGTCGTACCCGTAGACGGTCTCGTGGGCGTACTCCAGCGCGTGGAAGTCGACCTCGCCGCTGAGTGACTTGTCCTTCCAGGTGCGGCCGGTGTCGGTGCTCTCGATCAGCCCCAGGTTGCTGGGCGCGTCCCGGCCCGGCGCGGGGTGGCCGCTGGCGAGGAAGGCGCCGGACTTCCCGAGGGCGAAGCCCATGAAGTCGTCCTTGCGGTCGCCGACCAACTCGGGGTGCCCTTCGGCGTCCGGGGTGTAGATCCCGTCGTGCGTGGCGACGTAGAGCTTGCCGTCCTCGGGGCCGACCGCCACACCGTGGATGTGGCTGATCGTCGCCCCGGCGTCGCCGTCCGCCGCGTCGTCGTCGCCCGGTGAGCAGGCACCGAGGACCAGGGCGAGGGCGAAGGCCGACAGGGAAGCGGCTACGGGCAGGGCGGTGCGGTGCTTCATGGTGGTGTCCTGATCGGGTGTCGGGCGCGGGGGTGCCGCGCGGGCGTCGACCCACGGCCGCCGGGTGGTGCCCGTGCGGTCGGGGTCGCCGTGGGTGGGGTCGCCGTGGGCGGGGGAGTGGTGGGGGTGCGGGCGGGGTTCAGGTGCCCGCCCGCACCCGCCGGGTCACGGGCCGGGCCGGAGCAGGACGAGTCGGTGCCCGTCCCGCCCCGGACCGTGCGGTACCCGTGCGGTCAGAGTCGGTCGAGGATCTTGTTGAGCTGATCGACCTCGGTCGACTGGGCCTTCACCACGTCGTCGGCGAGCTCCTTGGCCGTCGCATTGCGGCCGTTCTTCTGCTCGTCCTCGGCCATCTCGATGGCCCCGTTGTGGTGGTCGATCATCAGCTGCGCGAACTTCCTGTCGAACGCGGTGCCCTTGGCGTCCTTGAGCGCGGCCATGTCCTCGTCGGTCATCATTCCGGACATCCCGCCGGAGCCGCCGGAGTGGCCGCCGTGGTCCGCACCGTCACCCGCCGACTCGGGCTTGCCCCATGCCGTGAGCCAGGACTTCATCTTCTGGATCTCGGGGTCCTGGGCCCGGGAGATCTCCTCGGTGAGCGCCTTGACCTCGGGGTCCTCGGCGCGGCCGTCCGCGAGGGCGGACATCTCCAGTGCCTGCTCGTGGTGGGGGATCATCATCTGCGCGAACATCACGTCCGCGTCGTTGAAGGCACCCGGTGCCGGGTTCGCACCGGACGGCACGGGCGACGCGCTGGCGCTCGCGGCGCCGGAGCCGCCGCTGCCGTGGTCCATGCCGTCCATGGAGTCGTCGCCACCGCAGGCGGCGAGCAGCAGGCTCGCGGCGGCGACGGCGCCCACCAGGGCGAACCGGCGGACGGGGGTACGGTGCGGGGCATGCGTGAAGGCGGTCATGTCACAACCTCTTGATGCTGTCTGTGCCAGGGGAAAAGGGCCGGAGCGCGGGAGCGGGCACGGGCTGCCGAAGGGCAGCGCGCGGCACCCGCAGGGGCGTTCGGCCTAGATCCGCAGGACGGACAGTTGCAGGAGGTCGGGACTGCGCGGTGGCGGCAGGGGCAACAGGGAACGCAAGGCGCCCGTGCGCAAGCGGACGAGCCATTCCGTGCGACGGCGCAGCGCGGCGGCCACCAGGGCGGCCAGGGCCCAGGCCCCGAGCACGGCCACGCACAGGGAAGCCAGGTCCATCGCCATGCCGGAGCCGTGCGAGGAGGGCGCGCCGTCGTGTGCCGTGTCGGCCGTTAGCGCAGCGGTCCGCTCGGGCCCGTGCGGGCCGAACACGGCGGGAGCCGCCGGAATCCCCGACCCGTGCCCGGTCGCGCTCGTCGTGCTGGCGCCGGACCCGTGCGCGGCGGTCCCACCCGAGGACGAGCCGTCCGGGTGACCCACGGTGTGCATCAGGAAGACCCCGAGCGCGAGCGCGGCCACGAGCAGCAAGTGCCCCCAGGCACCCGCCGTCCGCAGACTCCGGCTTGCTCGCATGAGGTTCGTCCCCTCCGATCGTCGACCGTCGGACACCCCGCCGCCGGGGTGTCGCCCCGACCATACCCAAGGGGGGCATCCCGCACCGAACGCGGGCCGCCCGGACGGCCGCTGCTCCCTGCCCGGTGCCCGGTGCCCGGTGCGTGGACGCGGTCGCGGTGCCGGCACGGGGTCTGGGCCCGCGGTCGGGCATTACCTCCGGCGTAATCGACCCGCCCCGGGGACCGCGGGCATGGTGGAGCCATCGGCCCCCGGGGCGGCGCACTCCGCCTCGGGAGCCGGGCCGATCAGCTCGTTCGAACCCCTTGGAGGGTGATCCACATGTCCACCACGCTTCCGCTCGCCGCGCTGGCCCGCACCACCGAGCCGGTGACCATGTTGCGGCGCTTCCTCGCCCTCGATGCCGTCGTCACCGGTGTCAACGGCATCGCCTACCTCGCGGCCTCCGGTCCGCTGGGCCGGCTGCTCGGCGTCGACCGGGGCCTGCTCCTGGCGATCGGTGGGTTCCTCACCCTCTACGGGATCGGGGTGGCCGTGCTGGGAGCACAGCGCGTGCCGTGGACGGTCGGGGTCCGCGCGGTCATCGAGGGCAATGCGGTCTGGGCCGTCCTCAGCGTGATCGCCGTCCTGTTCTGGCTGTCGCCGACCACGGCCGGGGCGGTCTGGGTCCCGCTCCAGGCCGTGACGGTCGGTGGCTTCGCCCTCCTCCAGCACATGGCCCTGCGGGCGGTGAAGGACGCCGGGCAGCGGGCGTGAGGCGGGCTCGCACCGCCGGTGGGACCCGGTGTGCGGACGCGGTCGGAACCCGGGAGGAGGTGCCC
>NZ_JBHXEN010000089.1:0-20944 GCF_042724695.1 Streptomyces sp. NPDC127068
TTCGATGTCCAAGACCTTGGTGTTCAGGTCGACCCTGAGGAGTTGATTCAGCGGGGTGTGGAGTTGGGTCTTCGGGTGGTGGCCACATGGTCACCTCGTTCGGTTGACCTGTTCGACGCCCTGGTTCTTGCTGACGAGACGACCCCCACTCTCACCGGTGTCTACACCCCGGCAGTCTCACCCGGCGCATCGGTGAACAATCCCTTGGCCGCGCGCGGTATCGGCACGGTCGTCAAGGCCGCCCGTGAGCGGCTTTCTCAGCATCTGCCCACGTATATGGTTCCTTCGGCGATCATGGTGCTGGACCATATGCCGTTGACGCCGAACGGCAAGCTCGACCGTCATGCCCTGCCCGCTCCCGACTACGCGACCTCGGCCAGCGGCCGGGCACCTCGCACCCCGCAGGAGGAGGTGCTCTGCGGACTGTTCGCCGAGGTCCTTGGTCTGGAGCGGGTCGGTATCGACGACAGCTTCTTCGAACTGGGCGGGCACTCCCTCCTCGCCACCCGTCTGGTCAGCCGCATCCGCAGCACGCTCGGAGTCGAGCTGCCCATCAAGGACGTTTTCGGCACCCCCACGGTCGCCGGACTGGCGGCCCGCCTCGGGGCGCTCGAAGGCCGGACCCGGACCGCCCTGGTGCCGGTCGAACGTCCGGAGGCTGTCCCGCTGTCTTTCGCTCAGCGGCGCCTTTGGTTCCTACACAAGCTGGAGGGCCGCTCGGCCACCTACAACATGCCGTTGGTCCTGCGCCTGCGGGGCGAGCTGGACGCGGACGTGCTGCACGCCGCCCTGCGTGACGTGGTCTCCCGGCACGAATCGCTGCGTACTGTCTTCCCTGAAACTGACGGTGAGCCGAGCCAGTTGGTGCTGGACCTGCAGACCGCGCAGCTGGATTGGGAGCGCCGCTCGCTCACCGAGGAGGAGCTGACCGGAGCACTGCAGGAGGCCGCCCGCTACGGCTTCGACCTCTCCAGCGAACTCCCGGTCCGTGCCTGGCTGTTCCAGGTGGGTCCGGACGAGAACGTGCTGATGCTCCTGGTGCACCACATCGCCGGCGACGGCTGGTCGATGGGCCCACTCGCCCGCGACGTGGTCACCGCCTACACCGCCCGCACGCAGGGGTCGCAGCCCCAGTGGCCCGAGCTGCCGGTCCAGTACGCCGACTACACCCTCTGGCAACGCGAACTCCTCGGCGACGAATCCGACCCCGAAAGCCTCTACAGCCAACAAGTCTCCTACTGGCGAAAGCAACTGGCCGGCCTGCCCGAACAGGTCACCTTCCCCACCGACCGACCCCGACCCGCGACGGTCTCCTACGACGGCGCGCACCTGCCCTTCGAGCTGGACGCGGAGCTGCACCGGCGGCTGGTGGAGCTCGCCCGCGGTTCCAACACGACCGTCTTCATGGTGCTGCAGGCCGGCATGGCGGCACTGCTCACCCGCCTGGGCGCCGGCACCGACATCCCGCTCGGTTCGCCGATCGCGGGCCGGCTGGACGACGCGCTCGACGAGCTGGTGGGCTTCTTCGTCAACACGCTGGTGCTGCGGACGGACACCTCCGGCGACCCCGGCTTCGACGAACTGCTCGGCAGGGTGCGGGAGGCGAGCCTCGCCGCCTACGCACACCAGGACGTGCCGTTCGAAAACCTCGTGGAACTGCTCAACCCCCAACGCTCCACCTCCCACCACCCGCTCTTCCAGGTCATCCTCGGCCTGCAGAACGGGCAGGACGTCGCGTTCGAGCTGCCCGGCCTGCGGGTCGAGGTCGAGGGCGTGGACCTGAACGTGGCCAAGTCCGACTTCGCGGTCAATGTGACCGAGCGCTACGACGAGGCCGGCGAGCCGGTGGGGATCGAGGCGCTGGCGGAGTTCGCCACCGCGCTGTTCGACCGTGCCACGGTCGAGGGCTTCGTCGTGCGCTGGGTACGGTTGCTGGAGCAGGTGGTGGCGGACCCGTCCGCGCCGATAGGCCGGGCGGAACTGCTGACCGGCGAGGAACGCGTCCAGCTGCTCTCCGGCTGGAACGACACAGCCGCCGATGTACCGGGTGCGACACTGGCCAGGCTGTTCGAGGACCAGGCGCGGCGGACTCCCGACGCGACCGCGCTGGTACACGGCGACACCGAGCTGTCGTACGGCGAGCTGAACGCGCAAGCGAACCAGCTGGCGCACTGGCTGATCGGCGAGGGTGTCGGTCCGGAGTTCGTGGTGGCGCTGGAACTGCCACGCTCGGCCGAACTGGTGGTGGCCGTCCTCGCCGTACAGAAGGCCGGCGGCGCGTACCTGCCGGTGGACCCGGACTACCCAGCGGACCGACGGGCGTTCATGCTGCGTGACGCGGCTCCGCTGCTGGTCCTGGACACACAGTCGATGACCCGGGACGTGTCCGGGCTGCCGGACACTGACCCGGACGTCGCGGTCGAGCCCGGCCACCCGGCGTACGTCATCTACACCTCCGGCTCCACCGGCACACCCAAGGGCGTCGTCGTCACCCACAGTGGCGTCGCCGACCTGGCGCGCACCCAGCTGGAGCGACTGGAGGTTGCCGGGAGCAGCCGGGTACTGCAGTTCGCCTCGCCCAGCTTCGACGTGGCCTTCGGCGATCTGTGCACGGCCTTCGCCGCGGGGGCCGCGCTGGTCGTCCCCGAGCCCGGACGACTGTCGGGCGAGGAACTCCGGCGGGTGTTGGCCGACGAAGCGGTCACGCATGTGCAGATCCCGATGTCGGCGCTGCGTACGATCGCCTTTGACGGCATCGAGGCCGACCTGCCGCACCTGGCGACCGTCGTCGTCGGCGGCGAGGCCTGTCCGCCGGAGCTGGCCGCCCGCTGGTCGGTGGGCCGCCGGGTGGTGAACGCGTACGGGCCTACCGAGTCGACGGTCTGCGTCTCCACCGCCACGGTGCTCGACGGCGAGGCGGTGCCCGGTGCGGTGGTGCCGATCGGTCACCCGGTGAGCAACACCCGGGTGTACGTACTCGACGCCGGCCTGCGACTGGTCCCGGCCGGGGTGCCGGGCGAGCTGTATGTGTCAGGTGCGGGCCTGGCACGCGGTTACGCGGGCCGTCCGGGTCTGACGGCGGAGCGGTTCGTGGCCAGCCCGTTCGAGTCCGGTGCGCGGATGTATCGCACCGGTGACCTGGTGCGCCGGCGTGCGGACGGGCAGCTGGAATTCCTGGGCCGCGCCGATGAGCAGGTCAAGATCCGCGGGTTCCGGATCGAGCCGGGCGAGATCGAGCCGCTGCTGACCGCCGCCGAGGCGGTGCGCCAGGCCGCCGTGCTGGTGCGCGAGGACACGCCGGGTGACCAGCGCCTGGTGGCCTACGTGGTCGCCGAGGACGGCGTTTCGCCGGACCCGGCCGCCCTCGTCGCGGGTCTCGCGGAGCGCCTGCCGGAGTACATGATCCCGTCCGCGGTGATGGTCCTGGACTGCTTGCCGTTGACGCCGAACGGCAAGCTGGACCGCCGTGCTCTGCCTGCTCCGGACTACGCGGCTACGGCCGGCGGCCGGGCACCTCGCACCCCGCAGGAGGAGGTGCTCTGCGGACTGTTCGCCGAGGTCCTTGGTCTGGAGCGGGTCGGTATCGACGACAGCTTCTTCGACCTGGGCGGGCACTCCCTCCTCGCCACCCGTCTGGTCAGCCGCATTCGCAGCACGCTCGGAGTCGAGCTGCCCATCAAGGACGTTTTCGGCACCCCCACGGTCGCCGGCCTGGCGGCCCGCCTCGGGGCGCTCGAAGGCCGGACCCGGACCGCCCTGGTGCCGGTCGAACGTCCGGAGGCTGTCCCGCTGTCTTTCGCTCAGCGGCGTCTTTGGTTCCTGCACAAGCTGGAGGGCCGCTCGGCCACCTACAACATGCCGTTGGTCCTGCGCCTGCGGGGCGAGCTGGACGCGGACGTGCTGCACGCCGCCCTGCGTGACGTGGTCTCCCGGCACGAATCGCTGCGCACCGTCTTCCCCGAGGTCGACGGCGAGCCACGGCAGGTCGTGCTGGACCCGGCCCGGGCGGAGTTCGACTGGGAGCGCCGCTCGGTCACGGAGGCTGAGCTGACCGGGGCGCTGGCGACCGGAGCCCGGCACGGGTTCGACCTGTCCTGCGAAGTCCCGCTACGGGCCTGCCTGTTCGAGACAAGCCCTGATCAGAGCACTCTGCTGCTGCTGTTGCACCACATCGCCGCTGACGGCTGGTCGATGGGCCCGCTGGCCCGCGACGTGGTCACCGCCTACACCGCCCGCACGCAGGGGTCGCAGCCGCAGTGGGCCGAACTCCCCGTCCAGTACGCCGACTACAGCCTGTGGCAGCGCGAACTCCTGGGCGACGAGAGCGATCTGGCGAGCGTCTTCGCCAAGCAGGTGGACTACTGGCGAGCCCAGCTGGCGGGCCTGCCGGAGCAGACGACCTTCCCCGCCGACCGTGCCCGCCCGGCGGTCGCTTCGCACGAGGGCGCCTCCCTCGTCCACGAGCTGGACGCGGAGCTGCACCGGCGGCTGGTGGAGCTCGCCCGCGGTTCCAACACGACCGTCTTCATGGTGCTGCAGGCCGGCATGGCCGCACTGCTGACGCGGCTAGGCGCGGGCACCGACATCCCGCTTGGCGCGCCGATCGCGGGCCGGATGGACGACGCGCTCGACGAGCTGGTGGGCTTCTTCGTCAACACGCTGGTGCTGCGCACCGACACGTCCGGCGACCCGAGCTTCACCGAGCTGCTGGAACGCGTCCGGGAGGCCAACCTGGCCGCGTACGCGCATCAGGACGTCCCGTTCGAGCATCTGGTGGAGCTACTGAACCCTC
Source organism: Streptomyces sp. NPDC127068 (assembly GCF_042724695.1). NCBI lineage: Bacteria > Bacillati > Actinomycetota > Actinomycetes > Kitasatosporales > Streptomycetaceae > Streptomyces > Streptomyces sp. NPDC127068. Next base: position 4,793 of record NZ_JBHXEN010000089.1, read on the forward strand.
AGCGCTCGACTGCGCACCACCCGCTCTTCCAGGTCATACTCGGCCTGCAGAACGCCCAGGAGGCCTCGTTCGGCCTGCCCGGCCTGGGGGTCGAGGTCGAGGGAGTGGAGCTTGGCGTCTCCAAGGGCGACCTCGAACTGAACGTCGTGGAGCGCCACGGCGACGACGGCGAGCCGCAGGGCGTGATTTCCGCCGTCCAGTACTCGACCGAGCTGTTCGACCGTTCGACGGTCGAGGGTGTGTTGGCGCGGTGGGTGCGGTTGCTGGAGCAGGTGGTGGTGGACCCGTCCGCGCCGATCGGTCGGGTGGAGCTGCTGACCGGCGAGGAACGCGTCCAGCTGCTCTCCGGCTGGAATGACACGGCCGCCGACGTGCCGGGTGTGTCGCTGGTCGGGGTGTTCGAGGAGCAGGTGCGGCGGGCTCCCGACGCGACCGCCCTCGAGTACGGCGAACAGTGCATTTCTTATGGTGAGTTGAATGTGCGGGCGAACCGGTTGGCGCACTGGTTGATTGGTGAGGGTGTTGGTCCGGAGCGGTTGGTGGCGTTGGAGTTGCCGCGTTCGGTGGATTTGGTGGTGGCGGTGCTTGCGGTGCAGAAGGCTGGTGGTGCCTATCTGCCGGTCGATCCGGCGTATCCCCGTGAGCGCCGGGAGTTCATGCTGCGTGACGCGGCTCCGTTGCTGGTCCTGGACACGCAGTCGATGACCCGGGACGTGTCCGCGCTGCCGGACACTGACCCGGGCGTTGTGGTCGAGCCCGGCCATCCGGCATATGTGATCTATACCTCCGGCTCCACTGGCACTCCCAAGGGCGTCGTCGTCACTCATCGTGGGGTGTCGAGTCTTGCGCGGGCGCAGCGGGATCGCCTGGGTGTGGGTGTGGGTGCGGGTAGTCGGGTGTTGCAGTTCGCGTCCCCGAGCTTCGACGCCGCGTTTTGGGAGTTGGTGTTGGCGTTTGGGTCGGGTGGGGTGTTGGTGGTGCCGGTGGGTGATCGGACGGTTGGTGAGGGGTTGTTGGAGGTGTTGTCGTCTGGTCGGGTGACGCATGTGACGGTGCCGGCGTCGGTGTTGGGTGGGTTGCCGGTGGGTGCGGAGTCGGGTTTGTCGTCGTTGGAGGTGGTGGTGCTGGCGGGTGAGGCGGCGCCGCCGGAGTTGGTGGCGCGGTGGTCGCGGGGTGGGCGGCTTGTGGTGAACGCGTATGGGCCGACGGAGTCGACTGTGTGTGTGTCGATGAGTGGCGCGCTCACTGGTGATGGTGTGGTGCCGATTGGGCGTCCGGTGGTGAACACGCGGGTGTTTGTGCTTGATGCTGTGCTTCGGCCGGTTCCGGTTGGTGTGGTGGGTGAGCTGTATGTGTCTGGTGAGGGTTTGGCGCGTGGCTATGTGGGTCGTGCGGGTTTGACGGCGGAGCGGTTTGTGGCCAGCCCGTTCGAGGCGGGTGCGCGGATGTATCGCTCTGGTGATCTGGTGCGTTGGCGTGTGGATGGGCAGTTGGAGTTTGTGGGTCGTGCGGATGAGCAGGTCAAGGTCCGCGGGTTCCGGATCGAGCCGGGTGAGATCGAGTCCGCGTTGACCGCCGCGGATGGGGTGCGTCAGGCGACGGTACTGGTACGGGAGGACGTTCCCGGCGATCAGCGCCTCGTGGCCTACGTGGTCGCGGACGACGGCGTAGTGCTCGACCAGACGGCCCTCACCGCCCGCTTGGCGGGGCGCCTGCCCGAGTACATGGTGCCGTCCGCGGTCGTGCTGCTGGAGCGGCTGCCGCTGACCCCGAACGACAAGCTCGACCGCCGTGCCCTGCCCGCTCCCGACTACGCGTCCTCCGCCGACGGCCGCGGCCCCCGTACGCCCCAGGAGGAGGCGCTGTGCGGGCTCTTCGCCGAGATCCTGGGCGTGGAGCGGGTCGGTGTCGACGACAGCTTCTTCGAGCTGGGCGGGCACTCCCTGCTCGCCACCCGTCTGGTCAGCCGGGTCCGCAGCGAGCTGGGCATCGAGATCCCGTTCCGGGTGCTGTTCGAGTCACCCACGGTGGCCGGGCTGGTGGAGCAGCTGGACCTCGGCGGCCCGACCCGTACGGCGCTGTCCCCGATGCCGCGTCCGGCCGTGGTGCCGCTGTCCTTCGCGCAGCGCCGGCTCTGGTTCCTGCACCGGCTGGAGGGGCCGTCCGCGACGTACAACATGCCGCTGCCGCTGCGGCTGAACGGCGCGGTCGACCCCGGGGCGATGCGGGCCGCACTGCAGGACGTGGTCGGCCGGCACGAGCCGCTGCGCACGGTCTTCGGTGAGGCGGACGGCGAGCCGCACCAGGTGGTGCTGGACCCCGCCGACGTCGAACTCGCCTGGGCACACCGGCAGGTGGCCGTGGACCGACTCCCCGCCGAGCTGGAGGAGGCGGCCCGGTGCGGCTTCGACCTGGGTGCCGAGGCGCCGTTCCGGGCCACGCTGTTCGAGATCGGGCCGGACGAGTGGGTGCTGCTGCTGTTGCTGCACCACATCGCCGGTGACGGCTGGTCCATGGGGCCGCTGGCCCGTGACGTCGTCGTGGCCTACACGGAGCGGCAGCAGGGGCGGGCCCCGCAGTGGGAACCGCTGCCGGTGCAGTACATCGACTACACGCTGTGGCAGCGCGAACTGCTCGGCGCGGAGGACGATCCGCAGAGCCTGTACTCCCAGCAGGTGGCCCACTGGCGTATGGCGCTGGCCGGGCTGCCCGAGCGGATCGCCCTGCCGGCCGACCGGTCGCGGCGCGCGGCGACCTCCTACGACGGCGCGTCCGTCGGCTTCGAGCTGGACGCCGGCCTGCACCGGCGGATGGCGGCACTGGCCCGCCGGGCCGGCGCGACGGTGCCCATGGTGGTCCAGGCCGCCCTGGCAGCGCTGCTGACGCGGCTCGGCGCGGGCACCGACATCCCGGTCGGTTCGCCGATCGCGGGCCGGATGGACGACGCCCTCGACGAGCTGGTGGGCTTCTTCGTCAACACGCTGGTGCTGCGCACCGACACGTCCGGCGACCCGAGCTTCACCGAGCTGCTGGAACGCGTCCGGGAGGCCAACCTGGCCGCGTACGCGCATCAGGACGTGCCGTTCGACCACCTGGTGGAGCTGCTGAAGCCGCCGCGCTCGGCCGCGCACCACCCGTTCTTCCAGGTGATGCTCGTCGTCCAGGACAACCCGACCGGCGGCTTCGAGCTGCCCGGTCTGGAGGTCGGCGGAGAGTCGGTCGACATCGAGACCGCCAAGGTCGACCTGTCGGTGAACGTGATGGAGCGCCACACCGCGACCGGCACGCCGGCCGGCATCGCCGGCGCGATGAAGTACGCGACCGACCTCTTCGACCGCTCGACGATCGAGAGCGTGCTGGAGCGGTGGCTGCGGTTGCTGGATCAGGTGATGACGGACCCGTCCCTGCGGATCGGCCAGGTGGAGCTGCTGGCCGAGGAGGAGCGCGAGAACGTGCTGACGGGCTGGAACGACACGACGGTGGAGGTGCCGCAGGCCACGGTCTCCGAGCTGTTCGAGACCCAGGTACGGCGCAGCCCCGAAGCGGTCGCGGTGGTCAGCGGCGGCGTGTCGCTTACGTACGGGGAGCTGAACGCGCGGGCGAACCGGCTGGCGCACTGGCTGATCGGCGAGGGTGTCGGCCCGGAGCAGCTGGTGGCGGTGGTGCTGCCGCGCTCGGTGGGGACGGTGGTGGCCCTGCTCGCCGTGCTGAAGGCCGGCGGAGCCTACGTACCGGTGGAACCGGAGTACCCGGCCGAGCGGCGGGCGTTCGTCGTCGCCGACGCGGCCCCGGCGCTGGTCCTGGACGAGGAGGCGCTAGCGCGCGACCTGTCGGCGTACCCGGACTTCGACCCCGAGGCCGGGGTCGAGATGGAGAACCCGGCGTACGTCGTCTACACCTCGGGCTCCACCGGCCGGCCCAAGGGCGTGGTCGTGGAACACCGCGCGGTCGCGAACTACCTCAACTGGACCACCCACCACTACCCGGCGGCACGGGGTGCCACGCTGGTGCCCACCTCGATCGCCTTCGACCTCACGGTCACCGGTCTGTTCACCACCCTGGTGTCCGGCGGCCGGGTCTATCTGAGTTCCCTGGACGAGGTCCGGGCGCAGGACGACGCGGTGCCACCGGTGGCGCTACTCAAGGTCACGCCGTCGCACCTGGCGATGCTGGGCGAGCTGCCCCGGGCGTGGTCGCCCGGCGAGCTGCTGATCCTCGGCGGTGAGGCGCTGACCGCCGAGGCGCTCGCCGAGTGGCGGGCCGCGCACCGGCGGGTGACCGTGGTCAACGCGTACGGCCCGACCGAACTCACCGTCAACTGCACCGAGTTCCGGATCGATCCACGGGACCGGCTGCCCGCCGGCCCGGTGCCGATCGGCCGCCCGTTCTGGAACATGCGGGCCTACGTCTTGGACGAGCGGCTGCGGCCGGTGCCCACCGGCACGGTCGGCGAGCTGTACGTTTCGGGCGTGCAGGTCGCCCGCGGCTACCTGAACCGGCCGCAGCTGACCGCCGAGCGGTTCGTGGCGTGCCCGTTCGAGCCGGGCGTGCGGATGTACCGCACCGGTGACCTGGCGCGTTGGCGTCCGGACGGCCAACTGGAGTACGGGGGCCGGGCGGACGAGCAGGTCAAGATCCGCGGGTTCCGGATCGAGCCGGGCGAGATCTCCTCGGTGCTGCTGGAGCACCCGCAGGTGCGGCAGGCGGCCGTGGTGGCCCACCCGGGCGACGCCCGGCTGGTCGGCTACGTCGTCGCCGACGCCGGGGCGGACCCGGCCGCGCTGCGCGCGTACGTCGCCGACCGGCTGCCCGACCACATGGTCCCGGCGGCCGTGGTGGCCGTCGACGCCCTCCCGCTGACGCCCAACGGGAAGCTGGACCGCCGTGCCCTGCCCGCGCCGGACTTCGGCGCGCTCAGCAGCGGTCGCGCGCCGCGCACCCCGCAGGAGGAGCTGCTGTGCGGGCTGTTCGCCGGCGTCCTCGGCATGGAGCGGGTGAGCATCGACGACAGCTTCTTCGACCTCGGCGGCCACTCCCTGCTCGCCACCCGCCTGGTCAGCCGCATCCGTGCCGCCCTGGGCTACGAGGTGCCGATCGGCGCGGTCTTCGAATCGCCGACCGTGGCCGGGCTGACCGCCCATCTGGGGAGCGGCGCTCCGGCACGTACGGCGCTGGCGCCGATGGTCCGTCCCGAGGCCGTGCCGCTGTCCTTCGCGCAGCGCCGGCTCTGGTTCCTGCACCGGCTGGAGGGGCCGTCGTCGGCGTACAACTGGCCGCTGGCGCTGCGGCTGTCCGGCGCGGTGGACCGCGAGGCGCTGGCCGCCGCGCTACAGGACCTTGTGGTCCGGCACGAGTCGCTGCGCACGGTCTTCCCGGAGACCGACGGCGAACCGCACCAGGTGGTGCTCGACCCGGCCGAAGCTCCACTGCGGCTGGAGGTCGAGCGGGTGCCGGCCGAGGAACTGCACGCCGCCGTGCAGCGGGCGGCCGGCCATCGCTTCGGTCTGGACGGCGAACCACCGGTGCGGGCCTGGCTGTTCATGCCAGAGCCGGCCGCCGCCGACAACGGCCCGTCCGTCGGGGCCGAGCCGGTCCTCGTTGTGCTGATGCACCACATCGTGGGCGACGGAGCCTCCCGCGCCCCGCTGATGCGCGACCTCGCCGAGGCCTACCGGGCCCGGCTGAGCGGCTCCGCACCCGACTGGCAGCCGCTGGCCGTGCAGTACGTCGACTACTCGATCTGGCAACAGGAACTCCTCGGCCGCACCGACGAGCCCGACAGCCTGGTCGCGCGCCAGCTCGACTACTGGCGCAACCAGCTGGCCGGCATCCCGTCCCAACTGGAACTGCCCACCGACCGGGCGCGCCCGGCGGTGGCCGGCTACCGCGGCGACCTGATCGACTTCACCCTGGACGCCGAGCTGCACGCCGGGCTCCGCAAGGTGGCGGCCGATGCCAGCTCGACGCTGTTCATGGTGCTGCAGACCGGATTCGCCGCCCTGCTCTCCCGGCTCGGCGCCGGCCGGGACATCCCCGTCGGCGTCCCGATCGCGGGCCGCACCGACGAGGCCCTGGGCGACCTGGTGGGCTTCTTCGTCAACACCCTGGTGCTGCGCACCGACACCTCCGGGAACCCGCGCTTCGACGAGCTCCTCGGCCGGGTGCGGGACGCCTCGCTGAGCGCCTACGCCCACCAGGACCTGCCCTTCGAGTACCTGGTGGAGGCGCTCAACCCGGTCCGCTCACTGTCCAGCAACGCGCTGTTCCAGGTGATGTTCGCCCTGCAGAACACGGACACACCGACGATGCGGATACACGACGTCGAGGCGACCCCGTACCCGCTGGACAGCGACAACGCCAAGTTCGACCTCTTCCTCAGCCTCGCCGAGGGCCAGGACGAGGACGGCGCGCCCGCCGGGCTGATCGCCACCCTGGAGTACGCAACCGAGCTGTTCGACCGTGCCACCGCGGCGCGGATCGCCGGCTGGTACGAACGCCTGCTGCGCGCCGTCGTGCTCGATCCGGCCGTGCGGGTCGACGATGCCGGGCTGCTCTCCGCCGAGGAACGGGCCGAGGCACTGGTCGCCCGCAACGACACCGCCGCGCCGCCGCCCGCCGAACTGGTGCACGAGCGGTTCCAGCGGCAGGCCGCGCTGACCCCCGGCGCCGGCGCCGTACGGGCCGGGGAGGAAGCGGCAGACTACGGTCGGCTCAACGCCCGGGCCAACCAGCTGGCCCGCCTGCTGCTGGAGCAGGGCGTCGGGGCGGAGAACGTTGTCGCGCTCGCCCTGCCCCGCTCGGTCGACCTGGTCGCGGCGATGCTCGCCGTGCTCAAGGCCGGCGCGACCTACCTGCCGATGGACCCGACCAACCCGGCCGACCGGCTGGCGTACGTCCTGAGGGACGCCGCGCCCGCCGCACTGATCACCACCGAGACCGTGGGCGAACAGCTGCCCGGCCCGCTGCCAGAGGCGACCTTCCTGCTCGGCGGGACCCAGGCCGAGGAGCGGCTGGCCGCCTTATCGGCCGACGACCCGACCGACGCCGAGCGGCGCGCCCCGATCCACCCGGCCAACGCCGCCTACGTCATCTACACCTCCGGCTCGACCGGCTATCCCAAGGGCGTGGTGGTCTCCTACGGCAGCATCGCCCAGTTCCTGGACTCCGTCACCGACCGTCTGCGGCTCACCCCGCAGGACCGCATGGTGGCCGCGACCACCGTCACCTTCGACATCGCGGCCGTCGAGATCTACGCCCCGCTGCTGACCGGCGGCAGCGTGGAACTCGCCGTCGACACGGTCGCCAAGGACCCGATCGCCCTGCGGCGCCTGATCGGCGACCGCGCCGCGACGGTCTTCCAGGGCACCCCCTCGGTGTACCGCGCGATACTCGGGCAGGACCCCGACGCCCTGGCCGGCGTCCGGCTGCTGGTCGGCGGCGAGGCACTGCCCGCGACCCTGGCGGAGCGGATGCACGCCCGAAGCGGCGGTGCGGTCAACCTGTACGGCCCCACCGAGGCCACGGTCTGGATCACCACCGCCGACGTCACCGCGCAACGCCCGCCGATGATCGGGCACCCGCTGCGCAACGCCCGGGCGTACGTGCTGGACGCCCGCCTCAACCCGGTGCCGGACGGCGTCGCCGGCGAGCTGTACCTCGCGGGGCCCTTCCTGGCCCGCGGCTACCTCGGCCGCCGCGCCCTCAGCGCCGAGCGCTTCGTCGCCGACCCGCACGGCGCGCCGGGCACCCGCATGTACCGCACCGGTGACCTGGTGAAGTGGCGCGCCGAGGGCGGACTGGAGTTCGTCGGCCGGGTCGACGACCAGGTCAAGGTGCGCGGCTTCCGGATCGAGCTGGGCGAGATCGAGGCGGCACTCTCCCGCCAGGAGGGTGTCGCCGCGGCCACCGTGCTGGTGCGCGAGGACGACGACAGCCCGCAGCTGGTCGGCTACGTCGTGCCCGACGAGGACTGGGCCGAGCGCCGCGACCGCGTCGAGGACGGCCAACAGGTCGCCTCCTGGCAGGAGGTCTACGAGTCGGTCTACCACAAGCAGGCCGAACACGGCGGATTCTGGGATGACTTCGGGATCTGGACCAGCAGCTACGACGGCTCCCCGATCCCGCTCGCCGAGATGCACGAGTGGCGCGCCGCAGCCGTCGACCGCATTCTCGCGCTGGAGCCGGCCCGGGTACTCGAACTCGGCGTCGGCAACGGCCTGATCCTCTCCCGGGTCGCCCCGCACTGCACCGTCTACTGGGGCACCGACTTCTCCACCTCAGCCGTGGAGAGCCTGCGCGCGCGGGTCGCCGAGCGCGCCGACCTGGCGGACCGGGTCGAACTGCGTGCGCAGCCCGCCGACGACACCTCGGGCCTGCCCAGGGGCTGGTTCGACACCGTCGTGCTGAACTCGGTGGTCCAGTACTTCCCGCATGAGGAGTACCTGGTCGACGTCATCCGTCAGAGCCTGGACCTGCTGGCGCCCGGTGGCTCGATCTACCTCGGCGACATCCGCAGTCTGCGCCAGCTGCGCCGCCTGCAGGCCGGCGTGGCCGCGCGCAGGCCCGGCGCCGGCGCCGACCCGGACGCCGCCCGGACCCTCGTCGAGCAGAAGGTCGCCGACGAGGAGGAACTGCTGCTCGACCCGGACTTCTTCGTCCGGCTCGGCGACACCCTCGAAGGCGTCGGCGGCGTCGACATCCGGCTCAAGCGCGCCTCGTACGCCAACGAGCTGTCCCGCTACCGCTACGAGGTGGTGATCCGCAAGGCGCCGGCCGGGCCGACTGGCGTGGACGGCCTGCCCGAGCTCGGCTGGGAGCAGGCCGGCGGCGACGGCGCGGGCCTCGCGGCGGCGCTGGAACGCCACCCGGCCGGGCTGCGCGTCACCGGCGTGCCCAACGCCCGGCTGCTGGCCGACCACCTCGCGCTGCGGGCGATCGAGGCCGGTGGCGACCTCGCCGAGAGCGAGCGGGTCGGCGCCCGCGGCCTGGACCCGGAGGCCGTGCACGCCCTCGCCGAGGCCCACGGGCTGCAGGCTGTCACCACCTGGGCGGCCTCCGGTCAGGACGAGCTGTTCGACGCGGTCCTCCTGCCCGCCGACACGGACACCGCCCTGGTGAACGCCTACCGCGGCGCAGACACCACCCGGAGCACCGGGTACGCCAACAGCCCGGCCAGGTCCCGGCGACACGTCGAACTCGGCCGCGAACTGCGCACCGGGCTGCGCAAGTGGCTGCCCGACTACATGGTTCCCGCCGCCGTCGTCGTCCTCGACCGGCTGCCGCTCACCCCCATCGGCAAGCTCGACCGCCGTGCGCTGCCCGCCCCCGACTACAGGGCGCTCAGCGTCGGCCGCGAACCGCGGACCGAGCAGGAGGCCGAACTGTGCGCCCTGTTCGCCGAGGTGCTCGGCCTGGAGCGGGTCGGTATCGACGACAGCTTCTTCGACCTCGGCGGCCACTCCCTCCTCGCCACCCGCCTGGTCAGCCGTATCCGGAGCAGCTTCGGGGTGGAGGTGCCCATCGGCACCGTCTTCGACGACCCGACCGTCGCCGGGCTCGCCGGGCGACTGGCCGGCAGCGGGCGGGCACGCCGCGCCCTGGTGCCGATGACGCGCCCCGAGGTCGTCCCCCTGTCCTACGCGCAGCGTCGGCTCTGGTTCCTGTACCGGCTGGAGGGTCCCTCGCCGACGTACAACATGCCGCTGGCCCTGCGGCTGACCGGAGACCTCGACGCCGAGGCGCTGCGCGCGGCCCTGCTGGACGTGGTCGCCCGTCACGAGACGCTGCGCACCGTGTTTCCCGAGGTTGACGGCGAACCGCGCCAACTGGTCCTGGACCCGGACGCCGCCGAGGTCGGCTGGGAGCACCTACCCGTGACCGAAGAGCAGTTGCCCGCGGCTCTGGAGGAAGCGGCCCGCCAAGGCTTCGACCTCGTCCGCGAAGTTCCGGTCCGCGCCTGGCTCTTCGAGACCGGACCCCGCGAACACGTGCTGCTGGTGCTGCTGCACCACATCGCCTCCGACGGCTGGTCCCTGGCACCGTTGGCCAGGGACCTGGTCGCCGGCTACACCGCCCGGCGGGCCGGCGCCGCCCCGCACTGGAAGGAACTGCCCGTCCAGTACGCCGACTTCACGCTCTGGCAGCGAGAGGTGCTGGGGCGCGAGAACGATCCGGACAGCGCCCTCGCCCAGCAGGTCGCGTTCTGGCGGCGGACGCTGGCCGGGGCGCCCGAGGAACTCGCCCTGCCCACCTCCCGTCCCCGCCCCGAACAGCCCGGCTACCGCGGCGAGAACGTCCTGTTCGAGCTGCCCGCAGACGTCCACCGCGGGCTGGTGGACCTGGCGGCCGAGTCCGGTGCCAGCATCTTCATGTCGCTCCAGGCCGTCGTCACGGCGCTGCTGTCCCGACTCGGCGTCGGCGACGACATCGTTATCGGTGCCCCGATCGCCGGACGCACCGACGACGCGCTCGACGAGCTGATCGGCTTCTTCGTCAACACCCTGGTCCTGCGCACCGACCTGTCCGGGGACCCGGGCTTCGCCGAGCTCCTCGGCCGGGTCCGCACGAACAATCTGGAGGTGTACGCCCACCAGGACCTCTCGTTCGAGCGGCTGGTCGAGATCATCAACCCGTCGCGCGCGACCAACCGGCACCCGCTGTTCCAGGTCATGCTCTCGCTCGGCAACACCGAGCAGAGCGAACTGGCGCTGCCCGGCCTCGACGTCCACTTCGCCGACGCCGGCACCGGGATCGCCAAGTTCGACCTCGACTTCACCTTCGTCGAGCAGTTCACCGCCGACGGCGCCCCGGCCGGCCTGGCCGGTGCCCTGCGCTACGCCACCGACCTGTTCGACCACGACGCCGCCGAGGCGATCACCACCCGGCTCGGCCGGGTCGCCCGAGCGGTGGTCGCCGACCCGCAGCGCCCCGTGGGCGGGATCGACGTCCTCATCGGCGACGAACACCGGCAGCTGCTCCATGCGGCGCGCGGCCCCGAGCGGGCCCTGCCGGACACCACCCTGGTGGAGCTGTTCCAGAAGCAGGCCGCAGCCACCCCGGACGCGCCGGCGGTCGAGGCCGGCGGCGTTCGTCTGAGCTACCGGGAGCTGGACGCGCGGGCCAACCGGCTCGCCCGGCACCTGGCCGGCCGGGGCTCCGGCCCCGAGCGGTTCGTCGCCCTCGCCGTGCCGTACTCCGCCGAGACCCTGGTCGCGCTCCTCGCCGTCCTGAAGTCCGGGGCGGCCTACGCGCCCCTCGACCTCGCGCACCCGGCCGAGCGGCTCGCCGGGGTCCTTGACGACATCCGCCCGCAGTGCGTTCTCACCACCGCCGACGCGGCGGCGCTGCTGCCGGAGACCGGCCATCCGCAGCTCCTGCTGGACGCCCCCGAGACGGTGGCGGCCCTCCGCCAGCTGTCGCCCGCCGCGCTGCGCGACGAGGAGCGCACCGGCCCGCTCACGCCCGGCAACGCCGCCTACGTCATCCACACCTCGGGCTCCACCGGCCGCCCCAAGGGCGTGGTCGTCGAGCACCGCTCGCTGACCGCCTACCTCGCCTGGGCCCAGGAGTCGTACGACAGCGTCACCGGACGCGCCCTGGTGCACTCCTCGCTCTCCTTCGACCTCACGGTCACCGGGCTCCTCACGCCGCTCACCCTCGGCGGCACGGTGCACCTGGGCGACCTGGACCGGGCCGCCCACCCCGGCGGAGCGCCCGAGCGGCCGACCTTCGGCAAGGCCACTCCCTCCCACCTGGCCCTGCTGGCCGAGCTCCCCGAGGAGTTCTCGCCCAGCCGCCAGCTCGTCCTCGGCGGCGAGGCCCTGGCCGGCGACGTGCTGGACGCATGGCGCCGCCGCCACCCCGCGGCAACCGTGATCAACGAGTACGGGCCCACCGAGACGACGGTCGGCTGCACCGAGTTCCGGCTGGAGCCGAGCGAGCCCACGCCGGCCGGCCCGGTCCCGATCGGCCGACCGGTCCACAACACGCGCACCCACCTGCTCGACGCGGCGCTGCACCCTGTGCCCGTCGGCGTCCCCGGTGAGCTGTACGTCTCCGGGGACCTGGTCACCCGCGGCTACCTGGGCCGGCCGGGCCTGACCGCCGAGCGCTTCGTGGCCTGTCCGTACGAGCCCGGAGCCCGGATGTACCGCACCGGCGACCTGGCCCGCCGACGGGTCGACGGGCAGCTGGAGTACCTGGGCCGGGCCGACGAGCAGGTCAAGGTCCGCGGTTTCCGCATCGAGCCCGGCGAGGTCGCCGCGGTGCTGGTCGGACATCCGTCGGTGCGCCAGGCCGTCGTGGTGGCCCGCGAGGAGGCGCCCGACGACGTGCGCCTGGTCGCCTACGTGGTGCCCGCCGTCGCCTCGGACCTGTCCGACCGGGACCTGCCCGACCTGCGGACGTACGCGGCACAGCACCTGCCCGACCACATGGTCCCCGCGGCCGTCGTGGCCGTCGCGGCGGTGCCGCTGTCCCCCAACGGCAAGCTCGACCGACGAGCGCTGCCCGCCCCCGACTGGGCCACGTCCTCGGCCGGTCGCGGACCGCGGACACCACGCGAGGAACTGCTCTGCGGGCTGTTCGCCGAGGTCCTCGGTCTGGAGCGGGTCGGCATCGACGACAACTTCTTCGACCTCGGGGGCCACTCCCTCCTGGTCACCCGCCTGGTGGCCCGGGTCCGCGCCCTCCTGGGGGCGGAGCTCTCGCTCATGACGCTCTTCGAGGCGCCGACCGTCGCCGGACTGGCCGAGCGACTGGACGGCGACGACGCCGGCAGCGCGCTCGACGTCCTGCTGCCCCTGCGCACCGTCGGCGACCGGAAGCCGATCTTCTGCGTGCACGCGGGAAGCGGCCTCAGCTGGCCCTACGCCGGACTGCTGCAGCACCTCGACCGCGACGTTCCGGTCTACGGCGTCCAGGCCCGCGGCCTCAGTGGCGCGGACCAACTGCCCAAGACGGTCGGGGAGATGGCTGAGGACTACCTGACGGAGATCCTCGCCCTCCAGCCGGAAGGCCCGTACTACCTGCTCGGCTGGTCCTTCGGCGGCATCGTCGCCCACGCGATCGCGGCGCAGCTGGAGAGCCGCGGCCTGGAGGTCGGCCTGCTGACCCTGCTCGACTGCTTCCCGATCAACCCGGGCAGCCGCCAGGAGGTGGAGGACGCCCTGCCCAAGGTGCGGGTCAGCGACGTCTACCGCGCCCTGCTGGCCAACTTCGACATCGAACTGACCGACGAGGAGGCCGCCGAACTCGGGCACGAGGACGCGATGCGCCTGCTGCTCACCAAGAACACCGCCATGGCCGGCCTCGGCGAGACCGAGGTCACCGCGATGATGCACCTCACCATCAACAACTCCCTGCTGGGCCTGGACAACAAGCCACGCCCGGTCTCCGCACCCGCGCTGATCGTGGCCGCTGCCGGCGGCGAGACGGACCATCGGCTCGATCCCGGAATCTGGGACCCGTATCTCACCGGCGGCATCGAGTTCCGGCGGGTGGCCGGCCAACACACCCAGATGATGAGCCCCGAATCGCTCGCGGCCATCGGGCCGATCGTGTCGGACAAGCTCCGGCAGCACTACCGGGGTGACCCGCGGTGAGCGACACCTGAGGGTGATCCGCCCGGCCCGTCCCCATCCACCGACCGCGTATCAGCCTGCCACCGGACCCCGAGTCCGTCCGGCAGCCAAGGATTTGAACCTTTCAGAAGGGAAGCGAGACGTTGGACGCCGAGGCATCCTCGAAAACGGACGCGAACACCCCTGGCCCTGACGGCCGGCCGAGCAGCGGCTCGACCGAAGAGGTCCTGTGCGGCCTGTTCGCCGAGGTCCTGGGCAAGGACCGGGTCGGCGCCGACGACGACCTGTTCGCGATCGGCGGCCACTCGCTGTCCGCGATCCGGCTGCTCGTCCGCATCCGCAGCGTCCTGGGGGTGGAGCTGGCGATCCGGGACATCTTCGACGCCACCACTCCGGCCGCGCTCGCCAAGCGGATCGCCGACACCGCAGCCGGCGACGCCCGCACCCCGCTGGCTCCGATGGCCCGCCCCGAGATCGTCCCGCTGTCCTTCGCGCAGCGCCGGCTCTGGTTCCTGCACAAGCTGGAGGGCCGCTCGGCGACCTACAACGTCCCGCTTGCCCTGCGGCTGACCGGTGCCGTGGACACCGCGGCGCTGCGGGCCGCACTGCTGGACCTGGTCGCCCGGCACGAATCGCTGCGCACCGTCTTCCCCGAGGCCGACGGCGGCGAGCCGTACCAGCTCATCCTCGCCCCCGCCGAAGCCGAGGAGGTGTTCCGATGGGAGCACAGGCAGGTCCCCGCGTCCGACCTGCCGCAGAGCCTGCAGGAGGCGGCCCGCTACGGCTTCGACCTCGCCGCCGAACTGCCGCTGCGCGCCTGGCTCTTCGAGAGCAGCCATGAGCAGAACACCCTGTTGCTGCTGTTGCACCACATCGCCGGTGACGGCTGGTCGATGGGTCCGCTGGCCCGCGACGTGATGGAGGCGTACACCGCCCGAGTCGAGCGGCGCGCCCCTCGATGGGCCGAACTTCCCGTCCAGTACGCCGACTACGCGCTCTGGCAGCGCGAGCAACTCGGTGACATGGACGACCCCGCCAGCCCGTACGCCCAGCAGGTCGCCCACTGGCTCGACGAGTTGGCCGACCTGCCTGCCGAGGTCACCTTCCCAGCCGACCGTCCCCGCCCCGCCGTCGCCGAGTACTGCGGCGCCCGGGCCCCGTTCCGGATAGACGCCGAACTGCACCGCCGGGTGGTCGAGTTCGCCCGCCGAACCAGCACCACGGTGTTCATGGTGCTGCAGGCCGGTATGGCCGCGCTGCTGACCCGCTTGGGCGCGGGTACGGACATCGCACTGGGCAGCGGTGTCGCCGGCCGCACCGACGAGGCCATGGACGACCTGATCGGCCTCTTCGTCAACACCTACGTGCTGCGCACCGACACGTCCGGTGACCCGAGCTTCGACGAACTGTTGGGCCGGGTCCGTGAACGGAGCGTCACGGCACACGCACACCAGGACGTGCCGTTCGAGCACTTGGTGGAGCTGCTGAACCCCCTGCGTTCCACCAACCACCACCCGCTGTTCCAGGTGGCGATGGTGCTCCAGAACGCGCCGGGCTCGGAGTTCCGCCTGCCGGGCCTCCAGGTCAGCAGCGAGTTCCTGACCACCGGCACCTCCCGCTTCGACCTGCTGCTCGAACTGTACGAGCGCCACGATGACGCACAGGGCGTGCTCGGTATCGAGTCCTATGTCGAGTACTCGACCGAGCTGTTCGACCGTTCGACGGTTGAGGGTGTGTTGGCGCGGTGGGTGCGGTTGCTGGAGCAGGTGGTGGTGGACCCGTCTGCGCCGATCGGTCGGGTGGAGCTGCTGACGGGTGAGGAACGCGTTCGGCTGCTTTCCGGTTGGAATGACACGGCCGTTGATGTGCCGGGTGTGTCGTTGGTCGGGGTGTTCGAGGAGCAGGTGCGGCGGGCTCCTGATGCGACCGCCCTTGAGTACGGCGGACAGTGCATTTCTTATGGTGAGTTGAATGTGCGGGCGAATCGGTTGGCGCATTGGTTGGTTGGTGAGGGTGTTGGTCCGGAGCGGTTGGTGGCGTTGGAGTTGCCGCGTTCGGTGGATTTGGTGGTGGCGGTGCTTGCGGTGCAGAAGGCTGGTGGTGCCTATCTGCCGGTTGATCCGGCGTATCCCCGTGAGCGCCGGGAGTTCATGCTGCGTGACGCGGCTCCGTTGCTGGTCTTGGACGCGCAGTCGATGACCCGGGATGTTTCTGGGCTGTCGGATGTTGACCCGGGCGTTGTGGTGGAGCCCGGCCACCCGGCGTATGTGATCTACACGTCTGGCTCCACTGGCACTCCCAAGGGGGTTGTTGTCACTCATCGTGGGGTGTCGAGTCTTGCGCGGGCGCAGCGGGATCGGCTGGGTGTGGGTGCGGGTAGCCGGGTGTTGCAGTTCGCGTCGCCGAGTTTTGATGCGGCGTTTTGGGAGTTGGTGTTGGCGTTTGGGTCGGGTGGGGTGTTGGTGGTGCCGGTGGGGGATCGGACGGTTGGTGAGGGGTTGTTGGAGGTGTTGTCGTCTGGTCGGGTGACGCATGTGACGGTGCCGGCGTCGGTGTTGGGTGGGTTGCCGGT